>NZ_JAUZVA010000004.1:0-440266 GCF_031844325.1 Curtobacterium sp. BRB10 | reverse complement strand
CTGGAACCACGAGTCACCCAGGAACGCGAACGCGACCCAGGCGAGGGCGAGGCTGCCGACGAGTGCGCCGAACAGTGCCCAGTAGAAACCGGTACGACGGCGGAGCAGGCCGTTCTCCTTCACCTGCGCCAGCAGCGCGGAGTAGGTCGAGGTGCCCTTGCGGGCTCCCGTAGCGGGACGAGTGCGGGTGTAACCCGGAGCGAGCGGAGTGGTGGTCATGAGGACCGACCTTCTTGACGGACCGACCCTTCAGCCGGTTCGAGAGAGTTCACGCGATTGCGCTTGGGGCGACCCTAGGTGCCGAACATGCGTGTTGACCGTGCTGTCCGGAACCCGTCGTCCACCGGCCGGCCCGACCCGTCCGTTCCGCCCCGTCCATCCCGCGTCCGCCCGCTACGGTGAGCGGATGGGCAAGGTCACGCTGCAGGACGTCGCCGCGCACGCCGGCGTCTCGATGAAGACCGTGTCCAACGTCGTCCGCGGCTACCAGCACGTCAGCGACCCGATGCGCAGCCGGGTACAGGCCGCCATCGACGAGCTCGGCTACCGCCCGAACGTCTCGGGCCGGTCCCTGGCGACCGGACGCTCGAACATGCTCGCCTTCGCGTTCCCCGACCTGCGACGGCCGTACTTCGCCGAGCTCGCCCACGTGTTCTCGCGGGTGTGCGCCGATCGCGGCTACCAGCTCCTGCTCGAGGAGACCGGCGGTGACCCGGACGGCGAGCGCTCGGCGGTGCGGGGACGTGAGGCCGGAGTGGTCGACGGGGTCGTGATCCACCCGCAGGTGCTCACACCCGAGGCGATCGACCGGATCCGCGGGGACACCGCCGTGGTGTTCCTCGGCGAGGACGTCCGACCCCCGCACGCCGACCAGGTCGTGATCGACAACGCCGGGGCCGCCAGCGAGGCCGTCGCGCACCTCGTGGCGCTCGGCTGCCGCCGCATCGGGTTCTTCGGGCACGAGACCGGCCCGTCGTCGCGCACGTCCGGACTGCGTCTGGACGGCTACCGCGCCGGACTCGTCGCCGCGGGCCTGCCGCTCGACGACGCGTTGCTGGTCCCCCGCGAGGTCGGTGACGCCGCCGGCGCCGAGGTCGCCTTCGGTGCCGCGCTCGACGCCGGACTCCACGTCGACGGGCTGCTCTGCCGCGACGACCTGGCCGCACTCGGGGCGCTCCGCGCCATGCGCCTGCGCGGCCTGGACGCACCCCGCGACGTCGCCGTCGTCGGGTGGGACGCGGTCGGACTCGGGTCGAGCCTGGTGCCGAGCCTGACCTCCGTCGCGCCCGACACGGTCGCCCTCGCCGACACCGCGCTCGACCTGCTGGTCGAGCGGATGGACGGCTCCGACGTGCCCGGCCGGCTGGTCACGGTCGGCCACCGCCTGCTCGTCGGCGAGAGCGCGCCGTACGCGGACGGCACGTCCGACCGGGCGGCGCACCAGGGCGCGTGAAGTGCGGACTGGAGGCCCGTGGCGGTGCCGCCACGGGCCTCCAGTCGGATCTTCCCCTGTCGCGTGCCGTCAGCGACCTGCGGGAGCAGACTCCCCCGGGTGCACGCTGCCGAGCAGCTCGACGACGACGTCCCGCAGGGCGTCGGGCAGGCCGACGGTGCCGAGCCCGACGATGCGGTCCGCACGCGGCAGGTCCTTCGCCACGACCTCCCACGCCTCGAGCTTCTCCGGGTTGCCGGCCTGCGCGCCCTCGAGGACCCGCCGCACGGCCTCCCGTGCGTCGACACCGACGACCGGAGCGCCGACCAGCGTGACCGTTCCGCCCGACGCCGAATCGACGGACACGTCGACCGAGAACCGGTCGGCAGACCGTGCCGATGTCGGTTGTCCGTCGGCCGGCGCGGCGAGGAACGTGACCCGCCACTCTCGGTGGGCGGGGACGACGTCGAGGGCCCCGGTGGTGGCGTGCACCCGGAACTCGGCGTGCTCCGGGTCCCAGGTCAGGCGGGTCCGGGCCGTGCGGCTGCCCTCGCCCTCGTGGTCCTCGACCAGGGTGAAGTCACCCGCCGCGCCCGGTGCGACGAGGACCTCGAACGCCGTCGGGTTGACGGTGGCGTCGAGCTGGTCGACCGCCGCGAGCGGCAGGATCCCACCGGCGCGCAGCAGGACGGGCACCGTGTCGAGCGTGCGGTGCAGGTCGACGAACCGGTCGCCCGCGTACACCGTGCCGGTGAAGACGTCGGTCCAGGTGCCCGGCGGCAACCAGGCCCGGGCGACCCCGTGCCGGCTGACCGGGTCGCGCGGTGCGACGATCGGGGCGACGAGCAGCTCCGATCCGAACGCGTAGGTGTTCGGCACCCGGTACGCCTCGTCGCGGCGCGGCTCCAGGTGGTAGAGCGGTCGGACCAGCGCGGTGCCCTCGGCGGTGCCGTGGTTCATCGTGTGCAGGTACGGCACCAGGCGGTGACGGAAGCGGAGCGCCTCACCCATCGCGGCACGGGCCTCGGCGGGGAACACCCACGGCTCCTTGCGGATGAACGGGTTGTTCGCGGAGTGCAGGCGCATGATCGGTGAGAACACCCCGAACTGCACCCAGCGGGTGGCGAGCTCGTCGTCACGGACGCCGCGGGTGTGGCCGCCGATGTCGTGGCTCCACCAGGGGTAGCCGATGTTCGCGGCGGTGGCGGTGAACTCGGGCTGGAACGCCAGGGACGCCCACGACACGACGGCGTCACCGGAGAACCCGACGGCGTACCGGTGGCTGCCGGGGCCGGCGTAGCGCGAGAAGGTCATGCCGTCGACGGGCGCTGCGGGTGCTCCGGCGACGGTGGCGGTGTCGCTGGCGGTGGCGGTGACCGCGGTCGTGTCGGCGGCTGCGTCTCCGCCCGACGCCGCGTGTCGCGCCGAGTCGAGCAGGTGGAAGTGGTTGAGCAGCCACAGCGGGTCGACCCCGGGCAGCCCGGTCTCACGACCCTGCTGCCAGTCGATCCACCAGAAGTCGACGCCCTGCTCCTCGAGCGGACGGTGCAGGTGTTCGAAGTAGGCATGCAGGAACCGGCGGTCCGTCGGGTCGAACGGGATCGGCTGCTCGGTCTCCGGGTCGACGCCTATCGCCCGCGCCACCGCGGGGTAGGCGTCCTCGAACGCCCGCACGCCGTCGGCCGGGTGCAGGTTCAGCGTCGTGCGCATCCCCCTTCGGTGCAGTTCGGCGAGGAACGCCCGCGGGTCCGGGAACAGCGACGGCTCCCACGAGTACCCCGTCCAGCCGTTGCCGAAGCGCGGTGGGACCGAGTCCACCCGGTGCCAGTCCATGTCGATGACGGCGACCGAGAACGGCAGGTGCTCCTCCGCGAAACGGTCGAGCAGTTCCAGGTACGAGGCGTCGCTGTACGGGTGGTACCGGCTCCACCAGTTGCCGAGCGCCCACCGCGGCATCCGCGACGGCGGCCCGGAGACGGCGTGGTACGTGCGGAGTGCCGCGTCGTAGTCACGCCCGTACGCGAAGACGGTGACGTCGCGGCGCCCGGGGACCCGCGTGCCGATCCAGCCGTCGTCGGCGAACAGGAACGACTCGCTGTCGTCGAGCGCGGTGATGCCGTCGCGGGCCAGGATCCCCGGTTCGAGCGGCATCCGGCCGTCGACGTCGTCGAGGGTGCGGCCGGTGCCGCCGAGGTCGCGCGGCTCCTGCCCCCAGCGCCAGCGGTTGGCGTCCGGGCCGGTGGTCTCGACGACCAGGCCGCTCGGGCTGAAGGGACGACCGTCGTAGCGCAGGCGGGCGCGGTCGGTGGTGACGACCACGCCGTCGGTGTCGGTGCTGCCGCCGCCCGTCCGCTCCACGGCGAACGCCGGCACGGGCAGGCGGCGGCGCATCGCGAAGGTCGACGCCCGGTCCTCGAACCCGCCGTCGTCGCTCCACTCGATCCGGAAGGCCCCGGCGTCGAGCACGGTGATGCGCCAGTGCTCGCCGGTGACCACGGCCGCGGGGTCGGCGACCGGGTCCGAACCCGGGAACGGACGGATGATGGGGAGGACGGTGCCGGTGCCGGTGGTGCTGGTGGTGCTGGTGCCGGTGGTGCTGCTGCTCACGTGGTGCCTCTCAGCTCTTGACCGCACCCTGCGTCACGCCGCTGATGACCCAGCGCTGCGCGAACAGGTAGACGATGATCGTGGGTGCCATCGCCATCAGGTACGAGGCGAAGGCGACGTTGTAGTTGGTGCCGAACTGACTCTGGAAGATGTTCTGGACCACGGGCAGGGTCTGCAACCCCGGATCGGCCGTGATGAGCGACGGCATCATGAAGTCGTTCCACGATGCCAGGAACGCGAAGATGCCGACCGTCGCGTTCATCGGGCCGAGGAGCGGCAGGATGATCCGCCAGAAGATCTGCCACGTGGACGCCCCGTCGATGCGAGCGCTCTCCTCGAGCTCGACGGGGATCGACCGCAGGTACGCCGAGTAGAGGAGCACGCTGAACGACAGTTGGAACATGGCGTGCAGGATCCCGACGCCGATCGGGTTGTCGAGGCCGATCTCGGCGGTCAGCTTGATCTGCGGCAGCGCCACCACCGGGAACGGCAGGAACATCGCCGCGAGCAGGTAGACGAACGAGTACCGGAAGAACCGCTTGTGCCAGTTCCGGACGATCGCGTACGAGGCGAACGAGCTGAGCAGCAGCGTCGCGACGACGGTGAGCGCCGCGACGCCCAGGGACACCGAGAAGGACACCGGGAACCGGGTCAGCTGCCAGGCCTCGGCGAACGAGCCCGGGTTGAACGGGAACGGCAGCGACAGGGCGTTGCCGTCGACTGACTGCTCGGTCGTCTTGAACGCCATCGAGAGCGTGACGTACAGCGGGATGAGCACGGTCAGCGACGCGAGGCCGAGGACCACGGTCAGCGTCCAGTTCGTGCCGCCCAGTCGTCGGCGGTGGCCGCGCCCGGAGCGACCGCCGCCGGTGGTCACGGTGCGGGTGTCGGTCGGGGGTCGTGTGTCGATGGCGGTCATGCGAGTCGCAGGTTCCTTCCGCGGGTCGCCGCGAGCTGCAGCACGGAGATGAGGACGGTGATGATGAAGAACACGGTCGCGTTCGCCATCTGGTAGGCGTAGTCGCCGCCGGTGAAGCCGCCGAAGATGGTCATCGCGACGCTGCTCGTCGCGCTGCCGGGGCCACCGTTGGTCAGACCGACGATCACGTCGTAGGCGCCGAGGTAGCCCTTCACACCGAGCACGGTGTTGATGACGATGAAGCCGCCGAGCAGCGGGAGCGTGATCGAGCGGAGCTGCTTCCAACCGGTTGCGCCGTCGAGCGCACTCGCTTCGTACAGCTCCTCGGGGATGGACGTCAGGCCCGCCGTGTAGATCAGGAGCGCGCCGGGCACGGTCTGCCAGGCGGACACGATCACGATCGCGAGCCAGGCCAGGTTCGGGTCGCCGAGGATGCTCTGCTCGAGCGGGCCGAACCCGACGCTCGTGGCCAGGGCCGGCACGGTGTTCGAGAACAGGAAGTTGAACACGTAGGCGACGATGATCCCCGAGATCACCATCGGGATGACGAACACCGACCGCAACCCGGCGGCGAACCGGATCTTCTTCGCCAGGGCGATCGCCAGGGACAGCGCGACGACCTGCGTGACGACGACGGTGACGGCCGCGAAGCCGAGCGTGAAGCCGTACGACGCCAGGATCGCAGGGTCGGAGACGAGCGCCCGGTAGTTCTCGGCGCCGATGAAGTCCCACTGCCCGAACCCGAGGTAGTCGGTGAAGCTGTAGAAGACGCCGACGCAGGCGGGCGCGACGACGAACGCCGTGAACAGCACGAGGGCGGGCACGAGGAACAGGTAGTACATGCCCTCCGTGCGCCGGAGGGACCCGGCACGACGGTGCGTGCGGGCGGCCGCGGTCGCCGGCCCGGAGGTCTGCGGGTCGGTGTCGCGGGAGAGCGGGGTCTGCATGGTCATGGTGGCTCCTGTGTCCTGGTCCGGGCTCAGACCGTCGCGGAACGGCCGGCGAGCCGCCGCCAGTCCGAGTCGAGCCGCTGCAGCATCGAGGTGAAGTCCCCGCTCCGGATCGCCGACTGCAGGTAGTTACCGAGCGGGATCGACGTGGGGATGAAGGTGCCGGCGCCCTGGTAGAACGCGGCGTCGTCGACGTACCGCTGCAGGCCGGCGAGACGCTCGTCCTGCTGCGGCGGTGCGTCGATGCGTGGCGAGTACGCCAGGTTGTCGCGGTTGTAGGCGTCGATGACCTCGGGCTGCATGAGGAACTCGACGAGCTCCTTCGCCTGCTCCGGGTGCTCGGACGCCGTGGGGATCCAGAGCCCCAGGTCGATGTTGACCCGGGCCTTGCGGTCGGCCGGGTCGTTCGACACCGGCAGGGCGAAGGTGCCGACGGGCAGCTCGTCGTCGATCAGCGCGATCTGCCCGAGCGCCCACGGGCCCTGCAGGTACATCGCGGCCTCGCCCTTGCCGAACGCCAGGTTGCCGTCGGCGTAGGCCCGGGTGGCGTGGTCGCGGTTGAAGAAGGACGAGATGGTCTTCGCACGCTCCATCGGCACCGCGAAGTCCTTCTCGAACGACACCTCGGAGTCCGGGCCGACGTCGGCGCCGAGGGCCTTCATCTTGCGGAAGAACGAGCCGGTGTCGACGAGGCTGCCCACCGAGTAGTCGAACAGGCCCTGCCAGAGCGTCCAGGTGTCCCGGTCAGTGGCGTAGATCGGTGTGGTGCCGGCCTTCTGCAGGGTGCGGCAGACCTCGACGAACTCGTCCCACGTCGTCGGGACCGGCAGGTCGTGGTCGGCGAAGATCCGCTTGTTGTAGATCACCCCGGCTGCGGCGAGCGAGTACGGCAGCACGCTCGTGCGGTCCTCGAACTTCGCGTACTGGTTCGTCAGGGTGTCGATGTCCGGTCGGACCCGCGCTGCCGACGGCAGGTCGCTGAGGTCGCTGAGCACGCCGCGCGAGATGTACCGGGCGAGCTCGAGGTTGTCGTTGAAGCACCCGACGTCCGCCGGTTCACCGCGCACGAACTGCGGGGCGATGGCCGCCGTGCTGTCGTGCACGACCGACAAGCCGGCGTGCTCCCCCTCGAACTTCCGCAGCAGCTCGTCGAAGTACGCGATGACCTCCTGCTTCTGCTCGTAGAAGCGGAGCGTCGTGGCAGCACCGGCGGCACGCCCCGGGGTCGCGCACCCGGCGAGCGCCATCGTGCCGAGTGCGATGCCACCGGCCGCGCCCGCGAGGAACCCCCGCCGGCTCACCGCCGCCTGGAGTGTTGCGGTCCTGCTTCCCACCATCGGGTCTCTCCCTCGTCGCGCATCGTCGCGCAGCCTCTTGTTTACAGCGCTGTAAAGCCTACGTCAACGTTGTAATCGCATGTGGCGGTGGTCGGTGCGCCCCACGGCCGCGCCTTGACGGCACGCCACGACACGCCTGCACGAACGCACAGGAACCCGAGCAGGCACCATGGTCCGCATGGCAAGCACCACTCCTCCCCTGCCCGGACCCGTGACCACGACACCCCGGTTGCGGCGGTGGGTGTTCTGGCCCGCCGCCGTCATCGTGCTGGGGTTCGTGGCCTTCACCCTGATCTCGGCCTCGACCGCCGAGGCACTCTTCCTCGGTCTGCAGGACGGCATCGTCAAGAACTTCAGCTGGTACTACGTGCTCATCGCCGCGTTCTTCGTCGGCTTCTCGCTGTTCGTCGGCTTCAGCCGGTTCGGTGACATCAAGCTCGGCAAGGACCAGGACGAGCCCGAGTTCTCGACCGGCTCGTGGTTCTCCCTGCTCTTCGCCGCCGGCATGGGCATCGGCCTCGTCTTCTACGGGGTGTCCGAACCGCTCAGCCACTTCGCCTCGCCGCGGCCCGGTGTCACCGGCACCGAGAACGAGCTCGCGCAGCAGGCCCTGACCCAGACGTTCCTGCACTGGGGTCTGCACGCCTGGGCGATCTACGTGGTGCTCGGGCTCGCTCTGGCGTACGCGATCCACCGTCGTGGTCGCCCGGTCTCCATCCGTTGGGCCCTCGAACCCCTGCTCGGCAACCGCGTGCGCGGTGGCTGGGGCAACCTGATCGACGTGATCGCCCTGGTCGGCACGCTGTTCGGCGTCGCGACCTCGCTCGGCCTCGGGGTCATCCAGATCGGCGCCGGACTCGAGAGCGCAGGCATCGCCGACAGCAGCATCGTCAGCCAGATCGCGATCATCGCCGTGATCACCGCCGTCACGATCGTCTCGCTCGTCACCGGTGTGACCAAGGGCATGAAGATCCTGTCGAACTTCAACCTGCTGCTCGCCGCAGCGCTGCTGCTGTTCGTGCTCATCGTCGGGCCGACGCAGTTCCTGCTCCGCGACTTCGTGCAGTCGATCGGTTCCTACCTGCAGAACATCGTCGGCCTGTCGTTCAACGTCACCGCCCAGCAGGGCACCGAGGGCGTGGCCTGGCAGGGTGCCTGGACCACCTTCTACTGGGGCTGGTGGATGTCGTGGGCGCCGTTCGTCGGTGTCTTCATCGCCCGCATCTCCAAGGGCCGTACCGTCCGGCAGTTCGTCTTCGGCGTCCTGCTCGTGCCGACCGCACTCACGTTCCTGTGGTTCGCCGTCCTCGGCGGCACCGCGATCCACCGCCAGACCGACGGCTCGGGGGGCATGATCGGCTCGGACGGCTCGGTCGACATCGAGGGGTCGCTGTTCGCGGTCCTCGGCGACCTGCCCGCCGGCGTGGTGCTGACCTACGGCGCGATCCTGCTCATCGGCGTGTTCTTCGTGACCTCGTCGGACTCCGGGTCGCTCGTGATGGCGATGATCGCGTCGGGCGGTGACATCGAACCGAAGAACTGGCTGCGGGTCTTCTTCGCCGGGGTCGCTGCGCTGCTCGCCGTCGCCCTGCTGCTCAGCGGCGGACTGAACGCGCTGAAGACCGCGGCGATCACGACCGCGTTGCCGTTCAGCATCGTCCTGCTGCTCACCTGTTGGTCGACGATCATCGCCTTCACGCGCGAGCGCCGTGCCTACGACAAGGCCGAGCGCGAGGTCCTGCTCGAGCACGTCGGCGCTTACTACGGGCTCGAGGTCGAGGCGCCGACCGAGCGTCCGGCACGGTCCGGCCTCGGCCGTCCGTGGGCCGCGGTGCGGAACCGCGTCCGCGGCGGTCGCGGGACTGCGTCGCCGACGGTGGGTGCGAGCGCGCTCGAGGACTTCCCGGTGCGGCCGGAGTCGATCTCGGCCGACCCGGCGGTCGACCCGAGCCTCGACGCGCGTCCGGCGTCGGACGACGGGCGCGCGACGGAGCAGCCCGGGCGCTGACGTGGCGCGCGGCGCGCCAAGCGCCGCACGCGCCGCGTGGTGCGAGGTTCCGTGTTCGGTGCGACGAACGTGCCCTCGCACCAGAGACGCAACCGCGCACGGGCCGTCGACGCGACCACCTGACGGACAGGAGGCACGGTGCAGGCTGGCACCGTGCCTCCCGTCCGTCGTCGGTCAGGTCTCGGTCTGTGCGGACGCGACCTCGAGGGTCACGACGACCGCCACCACGGCGAGCGCCGTGGTGGGCAGCGACACGGCCGGCACCGCGATCGACGCGAGGACCACGAGCACCAGGACCACCACGACGGCGTTGGCCCGTGCCGACAGCGACGGCCGGATCGCGAGCGCCCAGATCGACAGCACGAACACGGCGACCGGCACCGCGACGGTCGCCGCGACCGAGGCGGACGACAGCGCGACGTGTCCGGCGTCGGCGCTGACCGCGACCTCGATGCCGGCGGGCAGGGCACCGGCGGCGGCGAAGACGAAGTAGTGGCCGTAGCCGAACACGAGCGCGGTGGGCAGCGAGCGGATGTGCGCGTGCTGCTCGCGGGAGAAGTAGATCCACCACATGCCGACGGTGATCACCAGCCCGCACCCCGCGAGCGCCAGCAGGGCCCCGAGGTGCTCGGTGTGCGCGAGGGCGTCGATCACCGCACCGGCCGAGGCCACCAGCCCCTCGCCCAGGACGATGAGGGTGAACAGGGAGAACCGCTCGGCCAGGTGCCGGGTGTGCCACGGGGCCGTGCCCGTCGAGGTCTGCGCCCAGATCGGCACGGAGAGCTCGGCGAGCACGAGGAACGGTGCCGCGTACGACCAGACGTCGTCGGGCAGGGCCAGGGAGACGACCCAGAGCACCTGCACGACCGTGATGCCGACGGCGTGCAGGGTGGCTGTCCTGCGGTAGCGGGTGGAGGACGCGGCGGCGCGGATCCACTGCCCGACCAGGGCCAGCCGCATGACGACGTAGCCGATGACGCCGATCGTGAAGTCGTTCTCGACCATGGCGGCGTGCACCCCGGCGGCGAGGACGAGCACCCCGGCCATCTGCACGAAGGTCATCACCCGGTAGAGCCAGTCGTCGGTGTCGAACGACGTGGCGAACCAGGTGAAGTTCATCCACGCCCACCAGATCGAGAAGAACACCAGCCCGTAAGCCAGGACGGCGGAGGTGACGTGTCCCTCGAGCTCGATCTCGTGCAGGTTCGTCGCGGCGAAGCCCACCGCGACGACGAACACCAGGTCGAACAGGAGCTCCAGGGGGCTCGCGGCCCGGTGTCGCTGGTCGGGGTCGCGCGGCACCATCCGCCGCAGTCCGATGGTCGGCATGGGGGCAACGGTAGGGCATCCCCGGAACGCGGACCACTGACGGCGGGACCGGCCCTGCCGATCTGTCCGTGTGCAGGCCCCGCACCACCAGACCCAGCCCGTCCCGGCCGTGTACGTCGTGTCCGGCCGATCCCCTCCGACAGGAGTCCCGGTGACCTCACCGCGTCCCGCCGTCCGTCCCAGGTCGTTCCGCCGAGCGGCCGTCAGCGCCACCGCCGGCGCACTGGCCGCCGCCACGCTGCTGGCGTTCGCCGTCACCCCGGCGAACGCCGCGACCTCGGACACTCCGCGCTCACCGGCCGATCCGACCGCTGCGGTGGCCGCACAGGAGGGCCAGCCTGGAGGCCCGTCCAGCGTCGGTCCCGCCGCCGACGGCGTGCAGGTGGGTTCCGGTTCGTACGCGCCGGCCCCGCCGGACGAGATCACGGACATCGCCGACGTGCGGAAGACGCTGGACCAGGAGCTGTACATCGACCCGTCGAAGGCCGGCGAGCCGGTGCCGACGAACCAGTGGTGGACGGACCTGCTGGTCAGCAAGTACTCCGGCGACATGTGGGCGTACCCGTTCGTCTCGTCGAACAGTGCTGCGGGCACGAAGCTCACGATCCCGACGCGGTGGAACAGCGACGGCACGGCGATGCGTCTGGAAGCCCCGGTGACGGTCGGCGGGACCGTCGAACCGAGCCCGGACGCGAGCGACCGCACCCTCGCCGACTTCGAGGACGGCCTGCCCGACGGCTGGACCACGACCGGCGACGCCTTCACCGCCACCGCCAGCGGGACGGCCAGCGGGCAGAGCGCGGTCTCCGGGTGGCTCGGCGGACGCTTCCTGAACTCGTTCACCGACGATGACGGCGACGGCGCGACGGGGACGCTCACCTCACCGACCTTCACCATCGACCGTTCGACCCTGGCGTTCCTGGTCGGCGGTGGCCGGCACCCCGACCACGAAGCCGTGCAGCTCCTGGTCGACGGGGACGTCGTGGCGAGCAGCACCGGGACGGACAGCGAGCAGCTGCGCTGGGAGAGTTGGGACGTCTCCGCTCACCGGGGGCAGTCCGCGCAGCTGCGGATCGTCGACGATCTGCGGGCCGGGTGGGCACACGTGCTGGTCGACCAGGTCCTGCTCACCGACACCCCGGACGGTCTCGCCGACCGCTTCACGACCACGTTCCGGGCGAAGCAGGCCGACGCGCTCCGCTGGGGTGACTGGAACGTCAGCTGGCGGATGCCGCAGGACGGCCCGGGCGGGCAGTACATGGACGTCACGAGCGTGCAGGGTTCGCCGTACGAGTGGTTCGAGTTCCACGGCATCAGCCCGCGCCTCACCCTGCAGGACGGTGCCGAGATCACCGACGGGGACGGCGAACCGCTCGACCTGCCGGTGACGACGGACCGGTTCGAGATCCGCCAGGACGGCCACGTCTTCGGCGTGCACGCCCCCGACGGGACGACCTTCACCCGTGTCGGGGACGCGCTGGAGGCATCGTCCGGCACGCCCTACCTGGTGCTCAGCGCGGTCCCCGAGCAGGGCCTGTCCCTCGACGACCTGCACCGCACCGCCTTCGCGGTCCCCCGTGACACGACGATGACGTACTCGTACGACCCGGCGGCGGCGAACGTCCGCCAGCAGTGGGCGATCCGCACCGACGCGCTGCAGGGCGACGACCACGACACCGTGCAGGGCTGGCTGCAGCACCAGTACGCCGACGCCACCACGAACCTGCGCTTCACCGGCGCCACCTACGAGACCCCGCGCGGCACCATGCGGACCACCGTCGGCCACGGCGGCTGGACCCTGGACTACGCGTTCACGGGCATGACCCCGATCGGCGCCACACCCGAGGCGGTCGGCGACGACCCGTACTCCGAGGAGGTCATGCGCGAGTACCTGCACGAGTACGCCGCGAAGACGACGTACGGCGGAGACACCTACTGGGGCGGCAAGGACGTCCTGCAGCTCGCCGAGTACATGACGATCGCGCGGCAGATCGGTGCGACCGAGGACGCCCGGACGCTGCAGGCCACCCTCGAGCGTGCCCTGACCGACTGGTACACCTACACGGACGGCGAGGCGGAGCACTTCTTCGCGATGTACCCGACGTGGAAGGCCCTGATCGGGTTCGCCGACTCGTACGGGTCGGCCCAGTTCAACGACAACCACTTCCACTACGGGTACTTCGCCGTCGCGACAGCCATGCTCGGCCGGGTCGACCACGACTGGGCCGCGGAGTACCAGGGCATGGCGACGCTCGTCGCGAAGCAGTACGCGAACTGGGACCGCGACGACGCCCGGTTCCCGCACATGCGCACGTTCGGCGTCTGGGAGGGTCGCTCGAACGCCGGTGGGGTGTCGTCTCCCGGCGGCAACAACCAGGAGTCCTCGTCCGAGGCGATCCAGTCCGAGGCGGGGCTCTTCCTGCTCGGCTCGGTCCTGGGCGACGAGGAGATGCAGGCCGCCGGTGCCGTGCAGTACGTCACCGAGCGCGCCGCCGTCCGCGACTACTGGCAGAACGTGCGCGGCAACCCCGCCTCGGCGTCGTACGACGGAAACGGCGCGTTCCCGGACGAGTACGAGCACGCGCAGGCGGGGATCCTGTTCGACTCCGGGCAGGCACACGCCACGTACTTCTCCGGCGACCCCGCCTGGATCTCCGGCATCCAGTGGATGCCCATCGCCCCGTGGTTCGACTACTTCGGCTGGGACCCGGGCTTCTCGAAGGCCCTGATGCGCGAGATGATGGCCGCCCGCCCGGAGTCCATCGGGCAGGCCGGCGTCACCGACGGCAACGCGGCACGCATCCAGATGCTCACGAAGAAGTGGTGGGGCGTGGGCAGCTACGGCGACGTCGAGATCACCCGCGACCGCCCGGCCGCGATCGGCGAGTTGCAGGACGCGATCCGCGCCGTCGAGGCGAACCACCCCGGCTACGTCACCCGACGCACCGCGGCGAATCCCCTGTACGACCCGGCCACCGACACCCTGCTGGTGAGCGTGGACGACAGCGGACGGGTGGTGTTCCCGGACCGGTACTGGACCCCGGACACCCTGCCGGCCGCGCTGGTGCCCGCCGAGCTCGACGGTCCCACCGCCGACCGGAACCCCCGGGACTGGCCGACGCCGTCACCGCTGATGCCGTTCCTGGTGGACGACTTCCGCGCCGACACCGCGACCATCGACCAGCTGTACGGCGTCGACCTCACCGACCACACCCCGGGCGAGGACACCGAGCACGCCGCGCGGGTGTTCAGCGGCATGGGCGACGCCCTCGGCAACGTCGTGCTCGGGTTCCTCGGACAGTACGACCCGGACACCTACGCCGACGTGCACGCCGCGCTGTGGGCCGCCGACGACCCGGCAGTGACCGGACAGTCGATGGCCGGCCTCGTGTACCACCAGGCGATGTCGAACCGGACCGTCGGCACCGAGGTCACCGACCGGCACACCTCGGACCCGCTCAGCCAGGTGTTCCGCGCACCCGACGGCACGATCAGCTACGTGCTCGACAACCCCGACACCGTGCAGCACACCTACGACGTCTACGAGGGCACCGAGGTGATCGGCCAGATCGCGGTCCCGGCGCAGACGCAGATCACGTCGCACCTGGACGCGCGGCTCACCGAGGTCGTCGTCAGTGCCGAGGGCGCCCCGAAGACGATCGTCCCCGGCGCGACCACGACCTTCACCGCCACCGGGTCCGACCAGTACGGCGCCACCGTCGCCCTGGACGACGTCACCTGGTCGACCGACACCGGCACGATCGGTGCCGACGGCGTCCACCGCGCATCGGAGCGCGCGGAGCGGGCGACCGTCACCGCCACGGTCGGCGGCGTGCACGGGTCGTACGCCTTCCGGGTCGCACCGGCACCGGTCCTCACCGGGTTCGACGTCACGCCCGGCTTCGACCGGCTCGTCGTCGGGACGCCACAGCGGTTCCGTGCCGCCGGCCACGACCAGTACGGCGACCCGGCGGACCTGCCCGCGGACGTCACCTGGTCGTACACCGGCGCCGGGAGCGCCGGGACCGACGGCACCGTGACGACCACCGCCGAAGGCTCCGGGTACGTCGTCGCGACCGGCGGCGGTGTCGAGGGCTCGGCGGTCGTCGCCTCGGTGACCTCGATCCCCGACGCCGCACTGGGTGCCGACGTCGACGCGAGCTCCTCGGACGGCGGCAACGTCGCCGGGAAGGCCGTCGACGGGGACCGCAGCACCCGGTGGGAGAGCGCGCACGGCGTGGACGAGGTCGACTACACGATCGACCTCGGGCGACTGACCGATGTCGACACGGTGCGGGTGGACTGGGAGAACGCGGCCGCTGCCCGGTACGTGCTGCAGGTCCGGGACACCGCCGACGGTCCCTGGCGCGACGTGCGGACCGTCGACAAGACCACCGCCGACGCGGACACGGTGGCCGTCGGCGAGACCGCCCGGTTCGTGCGCCTGCACCTGACCGACCGGCTGACGGGGTACGGCTACTCCATCTGGGAGGTGCACGTGTCCGGCACCCCGGCCGCCTCGACCGTCGACGTCGAGGACGTACTCGTCGCACCGCGCGCCGCGACGGTCCGCGCCGGTGACACGCTCCGGATGGCGGCCTACGGGTTCGACCACGACGGGTTCGGCGGCCGGCTCGCCGCGGACCGCCCGGAGTGGACCGTCGACGGTGGCGGCGGTGTCGACCGGGACGGCGTCGTCACCGCAGCGGCCGAGGGCGGTGTGACCGCGACGGTCACGGCCACGGTGCCGGGAGCGTCCGGGACGGCGACGGTCATGACCCTCGACGGGGCGACCGACGGTGACGACGACGGAACCGCACCCGCCCGCTCTCGTGACGTGGCCGCCGGCAAGCCCGTCACCACCTCGTCGGACGAGCGCAGCGACCTGTCCGGCGGCAACGCGGTCGACGGCGACGCCCGGACCCGATGGGCGAGCGGAGCGCGCGACGGTGAGTGGTTGGCGGTCGACCTCGGGCAGGTGGTGTCGATCGACCAGGTGCAGCTCGACTGGGAGGCCGCGTGGGCCGAGGCCTACCGCGTCCAGGTGCGCGACGACGACGACGCCCCCTGGCGGACCGTCGCGGAAGAAGCGCACGGGACCGGCGGCGAGGTGACCCACCGGTTGGAGGGCGACGACGTCACCGGCCGCTGGGTCCGGGTCGTCGCGGACCGTCGGCACACCGAGTTCGGCGTCTCCCTCTGGGACCTCCGCGTCACCTCGACGCAGGGCGACCCGACGCCGGACCTGGCACGACGGGCGACCGTGTCGTCGTCGGCCGACGAGGGCGACGGCGTCCCCGCACGGAACGCCGTGGACGGCGACCCGGGCTCGCGCTGGGCGAGCGGGCACACCGACGACCAGTGGCTCGCCGTCGACCTCGGCGCATCGCACCGCCTGCACGGCGCGGTGCTCCGGTGGGAGGACGCGTTCGGGCGCGTTTACCGGATCGAGGCGCGGAACGCGGGCGACGACGGGTGGACGACGCTCGCCATAGAGACGGACGGTGACGGCGCGACCGACCGGCACTCGCTGGACGGCTCGTGGCGGTACGTCCGCGTGCACGGTGTCGAACGCGCGACCCCGTACGGCTACTCGCTGTACGACCTCGAGATCCGGTAGCGCTGACGCCCTGTTTCCCGCACACTCGACCGAACAGCCGACAACCGACGGAGAGACCATGTCACAGCCGCTCGAATCGCTCATGCACGCCAACCTGTTCGAGGTGTTCGGGGAACGGGACCCAGAGCGCCGCCGGGCCGCGATCGAGCGCACGTACGCCCCGGACGTCGTGTTCCTGGACCCTGACGAGGTCGTCACCGGGCGCGAGGCCCTGCACGCCAAGGCGCAGCGCCTGCTCGACGAGGCCCCCGGCTTCGTGTTCTCGCCGGCCGGCCCGGTCTACGAGAACCACGGGATGGGGTACCTCGCCTGGCACTTCGGCCCCGAGGGGCAGCCGCCCGTCGTGTCCGGCATGGACATCTGCTTCATCGAGGGCGACGTCATCGCGAAGGTCTACACGCTGCTGACCGCCTGACCGCCTGACCACCCTCAGCACGTGCGGCGATCGTCGGGCGTGAGCGATGCGGTCACCGCGACCGGCTGACGGACGGGAGGCCCGGTGCCAGCTGGCACCGGGCCTCCCGTCCGCCTGTGGTTACGGTCGAGTCGTTGCCGCATCGAGACACCGGTCCGACCCGTCATGCGGCATGGTTGAGCCACCGATGGTGGACAGGACGGAGCACACTATGGAACGAGTGGTGGGGTGGGCCACGGTCGCGGTGGTCGTCCGATGACGCGCACGGGCCCTGCGGTGAGTCCGCAGCCGTGGACACTGATCGCCGTCGTGGTGCTGGTGGGCTGGGCGGTCGTGACGGCACTGCTGTTCCCGGTCACCGGGTCCGAGGAGCACGAGGGACCCGGTGACCAGGTCTGGCGGACATCGTCGAGCGCGCTCGGCGTGCCGCTCTCGCCAGAGTGGGACCTCCTGGTCTGGCTCGCCGCGCTCGCGCTGGTGCCGGCCGTCGTCGTCGGTCTCGCGTTCCTGCTCCGCCGTCGACGACCGCACACCGCGCCCGTCAGTCCGTCGCCGGGTGGCCCTGCCCGCTGAGGTGCGCTCGGAGCACGTCACGGACACTCGTCCACGGCTGCACGCCGTAGCGGTCGTTGTCGACGTGGCGCAGCTGCGCCTGTCCGCTGAACATGCTCACGAAGTACTGCATCCCCTGCCATGCCGGGAACGTCTCGTCGGGGTCCTTCGACAGGCGCCTGCCGACGGCGCTCATCGCGGACAGGGTCCCGGTCGTGCCGGCCCACTGCAGCCGGAAGCGCTCCCCCGTCAGCTCGCCCACGGTGCGTGCGACGTCGCGCGCGGTGACCTGGTCGCCCGCCATCTCGATCACCCGTGGAGCATCGTCGTCCAGGGCGGCGAGCGCCGTGACCCGGGCGACGTCGTCCTTCGTGGTGAAGTCGAGCACCTGGTCCGCGGACGACCAGAACAGCACGAGCCGGCGGCCGAACAGGATCATCGGTGCCTCGCCGGTCAGCAGGTCGGTGAACATGCCGGTCAGGATCGAGGTCGCCTGCACCGGGGCCGCGTCGAGGTCGGCCGCGAACTCCCGCCGCAGCTCGAAGTTGCGGTTGGTGCCGGGTGCGATCCGCCGGTAGTCGGCCGAGTAGTCGGACGGGATGAACCGCCGGACGCCCGCCGCCACGGTCGCCGCGAGCAGCGCACGCTGGGCGTCGACGATCACCGGACGGGTCCCGCTCACGGCGGAGACCACGACGTCGGCCCCGCTCACGGCCCGGGTCAGGGCGTCGTGGTCGCCGTACTCGGCGGCGACGACGTCGATACGAGGGTCGCCGCCGAAGCGCTCATCGGCGGTCCTGCTGCCGGGCCGGGTGAGGACCCGCACCCGCACGTCGTGCTGGGTGAGCTCGCGGACGATGCGGTGCCCGAGGTCGCCGGTGGCGCCGGCGACGAGGATGGTGGTGGTCATGGGCGGGGCCTCACTGCAGTGGTGGTGGACGTGGTCTTCGCGGTGCGCCGTCGGGATCGCTCCGGGACGGCGAGGGGGTGTTGGAACGTGGGGTCCGCCTGGTCCGGTCCGGCTGCGCCGAGCCCGGCGGTGAGCGCGACGCGGGCCAGGAGCCGACGCAGCGTCGTCTGTTCGTCGTCGTCCAGGTGTCGCATGAGCACGCCCTCGGCGCCGCGCAGGGCGGACCGGGTCCGGGCGAGCAGGGTACGGCCGGCGTCGGTGGGGTGGACCTGCCGTACCCGCCGGTCCGTCGGGGCGGGGCGGCGTTCGACGAACCCACCCGACTCGAGCGCGTCGACGATGTAGGTCATCTGGGTCTTGTCGATCCCGAGCCGCTGCGCGAGTCCGAGTTGCGACGACGGTTCCTCGGTGGTGATCGCGACGAGCACCTGGTACCCGCGGGGCCCGCCCGGCACGTCGTCGACCGCCTCGCTGCCCATCCGCGTGAAGCCCTGGAGCGCCAGCGGCAGCGCCCACCCGAGCTCGGATTCGATCCCCTCGGCACCCCAGTCGATCTCGGGGAGCGCTCCTGCCGACGTCGGACTGTCCATGTCAGAGATCGTAGCCGGTCAAGATCGTCTTGTGCAAAGATCATCTGCAATCAAGACGGACAGCCGTCACCAACCGAGCAGCCGAGGACCCATGCCGGACACCACAGTCATCACCCCGTTCACCCTCGACGTCCCCCAGGCGGAGCTCGACGACCTGCGCGGTCGCCTGTCGGGAACCCGCTGGCCCGACGCCGAGACGGTCGAGGACACCTCGCAGGGACCCCGACTCGAGAAGGTCCGCGCCCTCGTCGAGCACTGGACGACGGAGTACGACTGGCGTCGGACCGAGGCGCTCCTGAACGGCTGGGGTCAGCACACCACCCACATCGACGGACTCGAGGTCCACTTCCTGCACGTCCGGTCTGCCGTCCCCGGTGCCCGCGCGCTCCTGCTCACCCACGGCTGGCCCGGATCCGTCCTGGAGTTCCGCCACGCCATCGGTCCACTCACCGACCCGGTTGCGCACGGCGGCGACGCGGCGGACGCGTTCCACGTCGTGATCCCGAGCCTGCCCGGGTTCGGGTTCTCCGGCAGACCGACGACGACCGGGTGGAACACCGCTCGGACAGCCAGGGCCTGGTCGGTGCTGATGTCCCGGCTCGGCTACACGGACTGGTTCGCCCAGGGCGGTGACCTCGGCGCCACCGTCACCGCGGAGCTCGCAGCCCTGCAGGCCGCGGGGGACATCGGGCTCGCCGGCATCCACCTCAACATGGCGCTGTTCATGCCGACCGACGACGAAGCCCGGAACGCCTCCCCTGACGAGCAGGTCATGCTGCAGGAGAGCGGTCACTACTGGCAGGAGCTGTCGGCCTACTCGCAGCAGATGTCGACCCGCCCGCAGACCATCGGGTACTCGTTGGCCGACTCCCCCGTCGGACTGGCGTCGTGGATCTACGCGATGTTCCAGGACGTCGGCGGCTCGCACGACGAACACGGCGACGCCGAGCGGATCTTCCCGCTCGACGAGATCATCGACGACGTCATGCTCTACTGGCTGCCGAACACCGCTGCGTCCTCGGCGCGGATGTACTGGGAAGCCACCCGGACCGGCTGGGCCACCCCGGGCACCGTCGAGGAACCGCTGACCCTGCCCGTCGGACTGAGCATCATGCCCGGCGAGTACGTCCGCCGGTCGCGCCGCTGGGCGGAGCGCCGCTACACCGACCTGGTGTTCTTCAACGAGGTCGCGCGCGGCGGGCACTTCGCAATGCTCGAACAGCCGGCGCTGCTCGTCGACGACGTCCGGGCGACGTTCCGGAAGCTGCGCTGACGCCGGACGGGAGGCACGGTGCCAGCTGGCACCGTGCCTCCAGGCCGTCACGGCGAGCGCTCCGGACCCGCCCGTTACGCTGTCCCCGTGTCAGAGCCGCGCCGCAGTCCGGGGAACCAAGCTTCACTGCGTGAAGCCAACCGGGGTCGGGTCGTCAGCGCGGTGAAACGGCACGGCGGGCTGACGCAGGTCGAGCTCGCCGGGGTGACGGGACTGTCCCCCGCGACCGTCTCGAACATCGTCAAGGAACTCGTCGCGACCGGCGCCCTGCACGCGACGCCGAGCACCTCGAGCGGCCGCCGGGCGCTCCGCGTGACCCTGCCGCACGGCCTCGGGCTGGTCGCCGGGGTGCACGTCTCACCGCGGCACCTGCGGCTGGCACTGTCGGACCTGAACGGCGCCGTCCTGGCCGAGCGGCACATGCCCCTGGCCCGTGACCACCGTGCCGACGCCGAGCTCGACAAGACCGCGCTGCTCGTGCTGGACATGGTGGAGTCCATCGAGTCGTCGATGGACGAGGTGCTCGCCGTCGGCCTCGCCGTGGCCGCCCCGATCGACGCGCGCACCGGGATGACGGCGCGCGGCGGAATCCTGCGCGGCTGGGACGGCGTCGCGCTCGGGCAGTCGCTCGCCCGGCGGATGGACAAGCCCGTGCAGGTCGGCAACTCAGCCAACCTCGCCGCACTGGCCGAGCACCGGAGCGGGGCGGCCCGTGGCCGCGACACCGTGGTGACGCTCGACGTCGGCAACGGCATCGGTGCCGGACTCGTGCTCGGCGGGCACCTGTTCCGCGGGCACCACGGCATCGCCGGCGAGTTCGGACACACGCCCGTCCTGCCGAACGGGCCCCTGTGCCGGTGCGGCAACCGCGGCTGCCTGGAGGCGATCGCCGGCGCGCCCGCCGTGCTCGAGGGTGTCCGCGACGAGGTCGGCACCCTGAAGCTGGCGGACCTGATCCTGCGCGCGATGGGCGGCGACCAGGTCTGCATGCGCGCCGTGGCCGACGCCGGGCGCGCGATCGGTTCGGCGGCGGTGGGGCTCTGCAACGTCCTCGACCCGGAGCGGGTGGTGGTCACGGGCGAGTTCGCGCGGGCCGGTGAACTCCTGCTCGGCCCGATGCGGCACGCCCTCGAGTCGTCGTTGATCGTCGACGTGGACGGCACCCCGGACGTGGTGCAGGGGCAGCTCGGCGAGAAGGCCGCGGTGACCGGCGCGCTGGCCCTGGCGATCGAGGCCGTGGACGTGACGCGCGCACGCTAGGAGGACCCGCGCCGGGCCGTGCCGACCGGGCGCTCCGTTCTGCACCGGCCGTGCCGCTCCGTGCTGCACCGGCCGTGCCGCTCCGCGCCCTCCGGGTAACGTTTTCGTCACGGCGCGCGGTCGTTGCGTTCAACTCTTGCAGCCAAGAACGCTCACTGTCACACTCAGGGCACCGCCGATGGGGGCGGTCCACTGTTGGAGGACGTTTCAATGAAGAAATCCACCACACGAGCGATGCTGGGCGTCAGCGCCCTGCTGCTCGCGATCACCACCCTGGCGGGCTGTTCCAACGGCGCGGACGCCGGAACCGGGTCCGGCGGAGGCGGCGGGGACGCGTCGAAGGCCAAGATCGGCCTGCTCCTGCCCGACTCCGTCACCGCCCGCTACGCCAGCGCCGACCGCCCGCTCTTCACCGCCGAGGTGAAGAAGCAGTGCAGCGGCTGCTCGGTCGTCTACGCGAACGCTGACGGCGACGCGTCGAAGCAGCTGCAGCAGGCCCAGTCGATGCTCACGCAGGGCGTCAAGGTCCTGGTCCTCGACCCGTTCGACGGCGAGGCCGCAGCGTCCATCGTCCAGCAGGCGAAGGCGAAGAAGGTGCCGGTGATCTCCTACGACCGGCTCATCAACAGCCCCGACCTGAGCTACTACATCTCGTTCGACAACGAGAAGGTCGGTGAGCTGCAGGGCCAGGCTCTGGTCGACGCACTCAAGGCGAAGAAGGTCCCGGAGGGCTCGGGCATCATCATGGTGAACGGCTCCCCCACCGACAACAACGCCTCGCAGTTCAAGAAGGGCGCGCACTCGGTCATCGACGACAGCGGCTACAAGGTGCTCGCCGAGTACGACACCCCCGGATGGGACCCCGCCAAGGCGCAGGACTGGGCAGCCGGCCAGATCAGCAAGCTCGGCAAGGACAAGATCACCGGCGTCTACGCGGCGAACGACGACACGGGCGGCGGCGTGATCGCGGCCCTGAAGTCGGCCGGCGTCACCGAGCTCCCGCCCGTCACCGGGCAGGACGCCTCGCTCGCGGGCATCCAGCGGATCCTCGCCGGCGAGCAGTACATGACCGTCTACAAGGCCTTCAAGCCCGAGGCGTCGAAGGCCGCCGACCTGGCGATCCAGTTCGCCAAGGGTGAGACCCCGAAGGGCGACACCACCGTCGACACCGCCGGCGGCGCCAGCGTCCAGTCGACGCTGCTCGACCCGGTCGCCGTCACCACGGACAACGTCCAGTCGACGGTGGTCAAGGACGGCCTGTACGAGGTGTCGAAGATCTGCACCGCACAGTACGAGGCAGCCTGCGACAGCGCCGGCATCAAGTAGGTCCGACCCCCTCTGCCCGCCCGGTCCGACTGCGGACCGGGCGGGCCTCACCGATCGAGGACGACACCCGTGAGCACGACACCCGTGAGCAACGCGTCACCAGCAGCACACCCCTCCGCCGACCCGGTGATGTCCCTCCGCGGGATCACCAAGCGGTTCGGCGCCGTCCAGGCCCTCAGCGACATCGACTTCGACGTCTACCCGGGCGAGGTGGTCGCCATCGTCGGCGACAACGGCGCCGGCAAGTCGACGTTCGTGAAGATCCTCGCCGGGGTCTACACGCCCGACGGCGGCACGATCACCTTCGGCGGCGACGAGGTCAGCGTCCCGAACCCCGCGGCGGCCCAGACCCTCGGCATCGCCACGGTGTTCCAGGACCTCGCCCTCGCCGACAACCTCGACGTGGTCTCGAACCTGTTCCTCGGTCGCGAGATCGCGCACCCGTTCCTCGACGAAGAGGAGATGGAGCGCCGCTCGTGGGAGCTCCTGCAGCAGCTCGCCGCGCGGATCCCGTCGGTGCGGATCCCGATCGCGTCGCTGTCCGGTGGGCAGCGGCAGACCGTGGCGATCGCCCGCTCGCTGATCGGCGACCCGCAGGTGGTCGTGCTCGACGAGCCCACCGCCGCACTCGGCGTCGCGCAGACCGCCGAGGTCCTGAACCTCGTCGAACGCCTGCGCGAGCGCGGCCTCGGCGTCGTGCTCATCAGCCACAACCTCGCGGACGTGCAGGCCGTCGCCGACCGGGTCGCGGTCCTGCGACTCGGCCGCAACAACGGCACGTTCCGCATCGACGACGTCTCCTACGAGGAGATCATCGCGGCGATCACCGGCGCCACCGACAACGCCGTCACCCGTCGCGCCGCCGCCCGGACCGAGCAGGAGACCAGCGCATGAGCAAGACCGACGAGACCCTCACCGCAGCGACCCCGACGCCCTCGGCCGCGGACCTGCAGGACGAGCGGCTCCTGCGTGACGCCGGGCTCGGCGGCGCGGCGAAGGCGTTCGTCCGACGGGTCCGTGGCGGCGACATCGGCTCGCTGCCGGTGGTCGTCGGGCTCATCGTCATCTGGGCGGTGTTCCAGGCGCTCTCCCCCGACTTCCTGTCCCCGGGCAACCTGGTCAACCTCGCCCTGCAGTGCGCCGCGGTCGGCACCATCGCGATCGGCATCGTGCTCGTGCTGCTGCTCGGCGAGATCGACCTGTCCGTCGGCAGCGTCAGCGGGCTCTCCGCCGCGATCCTCGGCCAGGGCCTGACCACACTCGGCTGGCCGCTGTGGCTCGTGCTCACCGTCGCGCTGGCCGTCGGCGCCGCCGCCGGTCTGCTCTACGGCCTGCTGTTCACCCGCTTCGGGGTGCCGAGCTTCGTCATCACGCTCGCCGGTCTGCTCGGGTTCCTCGGGCTGCAGCTGTTGATCCTCGGCCCGAACGGCTCGATCAACCTGCCGTACGACTCACCGATCGTGCAGTTCGCCTCGGCCTCGTACCTGCCGCCGTGGCTCGCCTACCTGCTCGCTGTGCTGGCAGCCGGCGGCCTGTTCTTCACCGAGGTCCGTCGCGCTGCCCGCCGCCGCCGTGCCGGGCTGTCGACCGGGGCGATGTCCCTGACCATCGTGAAGGCCGTCGCCCTGTTCCTCGGCCTCGCGCTGATGGTCTGGTACCTGTCGCGCGACTTCGGCACCGGCACCTCGTTCGTGTTCTTCGTCGTGCTGGTCGTGCTGATGAACTTCGTGCTGAAGCGCACCCGCTGGGGGCGCTCGGTCTTCGCGGTCGGCGGCAACGTCGAAGCCGCACGGCGCTCCGGCATCCGGGTGAACCGCATCTACATCTCGGTGTTCATGCTGACCTCGCTCTTCGCCACCGTCGGCGGCATCCTCGCCGCCGCCCGCCTGAACTCGGCGAGCCTGTCCTCCGGCGCCGGCGACACCAACCTCAACGCGATCGCCGCAGCCGTCATCGGCGGGACGAGTCTCTTCGGTGGCCGTGGCAGCGCCTGGTCGGCGCTGCTCGGCATCATCGTGATCCAGTCGATCTCGAACGGGCTCACCCTGCTGAGCCTCGACTCGTCGATCCGCTACATGATCACCGGCGCGGTCCTGCTGCTGGCCGTCATCATCGACTCGCTCTCGCGGCGCAGCCGCGCCAGTCACGGCGCGGCCTGAGCGGGGCCCTGGACCCCACCACGCCGACGGACGGGAGGCACGGTGCCAGCTGGCACCGTGCCTCCCGTCCGTCTCGGCGCGCGTCTCCGATCCGGGAGACGCCGGCGTCTCAGCGCGCGCTACTTGCTCTTCGAACCCGAGGTTCCCGGCAGGCTGAGGATGTTGTCGGTGCCCTGCGGCACGACGATCAGGGAGCCGTTGTCGCCAGCGCTCTTGAGGGCCTCGATCTCACGCTGCTTGAGCGCGGCGTCCGAGAGCGGGTGCTCGTTGAGGACCTCGTTGGCGTCGGCCTGACCCTGCGCTTCGGCGACTTGCTGCTGTGCCTGCACCTTCTTGGCGTCCAACAGTGCGCGCTCCTTCGTGACCTGGATCTGCGCCTGCTGTGCCGTGGCGTACGCCTCGGTGACCGACTTCGGCGGGGTGATCTCCTGCAGCGCGAAGTTGTCGACGTGCACGCCGGAGCCCTTCCACCGCGTCTCGAGCGCCTGGATCATCGATTTCTCCACCGTGCCGCGCTTGGTGATGAGCTCGATCGTGGTGAAGTCGTTCGGCACCTGACGGACGACGCTGCGCACCGAGTTGCCGATGAACTGCGTCTTGAAGTTCTCCTCGGTCTTGTACGACCGGTAGATGTCGGTGACCGACTTCGCGTCGATGCTGTACTGCAGGTTCAGGCTGACGTTCGACGAGACGCCGTCCTGGTCCTGCACCGTGACGTACGGGCCGGAGCGCACGTTGCCGTTGTTGTCCGAGTCCGAGCCGTTCACCGCGTTGATGTAGGTGACGGTCTGGTTGCGGATGTTGAACGTGTGGAGCGTGGCCCACGGTGCCTTGAAGTGGAACCCGGAGTCCGTGGTCTGCCCGACGATGTTGCCGGAGATGTCCACCTGGACCTTCGACTCGCCCGTGTCCTGCGCGTAGAGCGTGCTGCCGAGCGTGAGCCCGACGAACAGGACGCCGGCTGCGGCCGCGGTCCACGCGGCGATGAGGTTCGGGCGGCGGGTCGGGACGGCGGGGCGTGCCTCGCGACCGGGTGTGGCCGGGCGTGCGGGGGTGGAGTAGGTGCGTGTTCGGAAGTAGAGCGCGACGAGCGCGATGACGAGGAAGACGATGGCGGCGACGAACATGACGATCACTCCTGGATGCTTGTCCGAGCAGTCTGCCGTACCCGGAGGGGTGCGGGTGACGCGGGTGCGCGTGGGGCGCCGTGTCGCGTGGGGTGCCGTGTCGGGTGGGGCGCCGTGTCGCGTGGTGCGCCGTGTCGCGTGGTGCGAGGTTGTACGCCTGGTGCGACCCTGGCGCCTCGCACGAGGTGTGCAACCTCGCACCGCGTGTGCGACCGCGCACTGCGCGAGGTCAGGAGACGGGCGCGCCGACCCGATCGAGCTCGGCCAGGACTCGGCGGCTTCGACGCACGCCGATCACCGTCGCGACCGTGACGAACACCACGACGACGGCGATGAACACCAAGAACGCCCAACCCCATCCGAACGTCGTGGCCGAGGCACCTCCGAGTCCCACCAGGCTCAGCCCGGTGCCGATCAGGGTCGGGGCCGAGGCCCGGGTGGAGCGTCGCTGCCACGCGAGCATCGCCCGTACGAGCGGCACGGTCTCGGGCGTCACCGGTGCCCGTCCGCTGATCTGTCGGGTGACGGACTTGCGGTCCGCCGGGGTGAGCGCGCCGAGCGGCTGCTCCGGCGTCTCGACGAGGTACGGCAGCAGTCTGCGGTGGCGTCGAGCACGGACCCATGCGGTCACGTTCACGACCGCTCCGGCCAGGGCGAACAAGAACCAGATCACCGAGTCGGTGCGGAGCACGGAGGGAACGCTGATGAACGCCCACAGGATCGACATGCCGGCGAACCCCGCCTGCTGCGACAAGACGACCGCCGTCGGTCCGTGCTCGACCAGGTGGTCGGCGCGACGCGTCGCCTCGACGAGGTCACTCGGGCTCACCACCCCGGCACCTGAACCCGGACCGAACTGATCCGACCGGCGCGTGTCTTCGCCGTCACGGCCGGGTCGTAGCTGTCGGCGGTCGCCAGGTAGAGGGTGCGACCGTCCTCGCCACCGAGCGCACAGTCGATCGCGCAGTCCCCGGGCGCGTCGATGCGGTCCGTGACCTCGCCGCCCTCGACGACCCGCAGGAACTCCCCCGTGTCGACCGAGCAGACCCAGATCGCGCCATCACGGTCGACGGTGCTGCCGTCCGGGGTCACGCCGCCGGGCAGGGCTGCCCACTCGCGCCGCCCGGTCAGCGAACCGTCGTCCTCGATGTCGAAGGCGGTGAGGCGGCCACCCCACGTCTCGCTGACGACCAAGGTGCGGGTGCCGGGCAGGACGTTGGCACTGTTCGGGAACACCAGGCCCTCGGCGGCCAGGCGGACGGAGCCCTCGGGGTCGATCACGTAGAGCGGGCCGGGGCGCAGTTCCTCGCCCGCGTACAGGTCGTAGCCGAAGGCACCGATGTACGTCCGGCCGGTCTGCGCGTCGACCACCAGGTCGTTCACGAGCGACGACTCGATCGTCGAGAGGTCGGCGAACACCGACGTGCTGCCGTCCGGCTCGACGGCGACGACCGTGCGGGACTCCATCGAGCTGACGATCAACCGCCCGTCAGCGAGCCACCCGAGTCCCGACGACTGCCCGTCGACGGTGGCCTCGAGCCGGGGGCCGGCGGTCGAGGACGGGTCGACCGAGAACACCTCGCCGGTGTGCATGTCCGAGTACCAGAGCCGTCCGTCGTGCCAGCGGTTGCCCTCCGGGAACCGGATGCCGGAGATGACGATGTCGGTCGCGGAGTCCAGGGTGATGTGCACGGATCCAGCCTGCCAGCGGGACCGGGAAGCTGCCCGGACGGATGCCGTGACGGCGGCCTAGGGTCGTCCCATGCCGGGTCGTCACCTCATCCACCACCTGGGCGTCTTCGCCAGCGACTTCGCCGCGAGCGACGCGTTCTACACCGCCGCCCTCGCGCCCCTCGGTATCGGAGCGGGCTACCGCACCGACTCCGTGGCCGAGTTCTGGCAGCACGGGGACGACACCCCGAGCGTCTCGCTCGAGACCGCCCGGATCCCCGAGGCGACGACGCGCGGACTCCACCTGGCGTTCGAGGCCGGATCGCGGAGCGAGGTCGAAGCCTTCCACCGCGAAGCCGTGGCTGCCGGTGGGGTGTCACGGCACGAGCCGCGCTACTGGCCGGAGTACCACGCGTACACCGCGTTCGTTTCCGACCCGGACGGCAACAACGTCGAGGCCCTAATCAAGGAGAGCGGTGGCTGACCCGGTGGCTTCACCACGGTCACCGACGGACGAACGGCACGACGCATCTGGCACGATCGACCCATGCCCCTCGACGGAACCCCTCTGCGCCGGCTCGGCTTCCTGACGATCGGGTCGTTCGACCCCGCCCGACCGTCCGAGGGTCACGAGGACACTCTGCGCGTGATCGAGCGCGCCGAGGCCCTCGGCTTCGACAGCGCCTGGCTGCGCCACCGCCACCTGCAGTACGGCATCTCCTCCCCCGTCGCGGTGCTCGCCGCGGCCTCGCAGCGCACCTCGCGCATCGACCTCGGCACCGCCGTCACCCCGATCGGTGCTGAGAACCCGTTCCGTCTGGCGGAGGACCTCAGCACGGTCGACGTCCTGCTCGGCGGCCGCCTGAACCCGGGGTTCTCGGTCGGTACCCCGATGAACTTCGACCTGTACCGCGACGCGATCTACCCCGACACCCTGGAGCACGAGGACCTCGGCAACGACCGGCTCCTGCGCTTCCGTGACCTGGTGCGCGGCGACCCGGTGACGGCCACCGAGACCGTCGAACGCCGCGGCATCGAGGAGTTCGCGAGCACCGTCCAGCCGCACAGCGCCGGCCTGGCCGAACGGATCTGGTACGGCACCGGCAGCACGAAGTCGGCCGTGTGGGCGGGTGAGAACGGCTTCCACCTGCTCACCTCGAGCGTCACCCGCAGTGAGAACGGCACCGACTTCGCCACGAACCAGCGCGCTCAGATCGACGCCTACCTCGACGTCCACCCCGACCCCGCTGCCGCCCGCGTCTCGCAGGGCCTGGTCGTCATCCCGACCGACACCGCGACCGCCGAGCAAGAGGCCCGCTACCGCGCCTACGTCGACAGCCGCTCGGGTCGCGTCGGCGTGCCGCAGGGCCCCGCCGGAATGCTCTTCGCCGCCGACCTGGTGGGCACGTCGGCCGAGATCGCGGACCGGCTCCGTGCCGACGTCGGCTACCAGGCGGTCACCGAGGTCGCCTTCGCGCTCCCGTTCTCGTTCGAGCCCGACGACTACGCCCAGATCATCACGGACATCGCCGAGCGGCTGGGTCCGGAACTCGGCTGGGCGCCGAGATCCGACGGGTGGGACCCGCAGCACGGATGACGAGTCGGCCGATTGCACCGGTGGTCACGGCACTCGATGTCGGGCAAGATCAACGCGAGGGTCATCAGCACCCGTCGACTCTGGGGGGTCACATGCACGACCAGCGTCCCGAAGAACCGGTCCGACAGCACTCGACCGACTTCCTCCCCGGGGTCAGCGGCAACCCGGTCGCCCCGTTCCAGCGAGACCATCGACCGGGTAGCGCGCCGATCCGGAACGACTGGATCTTCTTCGTCCCCATCGGCGGTGTGGTCGTCCTCGGGGTCGTCGCGTACGTCATCTGGGGCTCGTGATGCGGCTCCGGGTGGGGTTCGCAGAGTCAGAGCCCGGCAGCACGCCGACGATCGAACACAATGAACGGCTCATCCGGACCTTCCGGCACACCGCGAGCCGACTGTTGTTCTGGGGGTGCGTGCTGTGTGCGCTCGGCGGCGTCTCGATCGGCTGGTCAGTAGTCGGCCCGATCCGCCTGACGGGGCTGGCTCTGGCGGGCTTCTTCGTCCTCGTGGGCTCGGGCTTCCTCGTCCTGCGGGGCCGAGTGATCCGACGGGCTCGGCCTGCCGTGGCGGCCGCGCAGGGTCGCATCGACCGTTTCCGATCATGGCAACGCTCGCAGCCAGGGTGGGTCCCCCTGGACGCCCTGCGCCGGTCCGGTCGGTGACGGCATCCTCGATGCCGTCACCGGGTCGAGTGACCTCGTCAGTCCTGCTGGTCCGCCTCCACCGCGTCCCGCAGCCGGTCGAGCACGTCCGGCACCGCTGAGCGCACCCGGCTCCAGCTCGGGATGAACGGCTTGTCGTTCGGCCGCGCCGTGAAGGCGCCGCCGGCATCGAGGATCGCCTTGGTGAAGAGCTCCACCGCGGCTTCCTCCGCGTGCTGGTCGAACGCGAGCCCGCTCATCTCGGCTTCGTGCCGGTACACCTCGACGATGTCGAGCGCGTTCCGGTAGTACGTCGCCTTGAGCACGCGGAACGAGTCGGACGTGAGCGGGACGCCCATGGTCGCGAGCTTCCGGAGCAGCGACTGCACGATGTCGTTGCCCATCCGGGCGAGGCCGCCGGTGCCGTCGGCCTCGGCGAGGGGCTGGTGCTTGTGGTCGTACGCGTCGGCGATCTCCACCTGGCACACCTGCCGGGTCGCGTAGTCGCGGTAGACCTCGGAGAGCATGCCGATCTCGAGTCCCCAGTCGCCGGGGATCTTCAGGCCGTTCAGCACGTGGGCACGCATCGCGAACTCGCCGGACAGCGGGTACCGGAAGCTGCTCAGGTACTCCAGGTACTCGGACTCCCCGTAGACCTGGCGGAGCGAGCGGAGCAGGGGCCCCACGAGCAGCCGTGCGGCGCGGCCGTTGATCCGACCGTCGGCGACGCGGGCGTAGTAGCCCTTCGAGAACTCGTAGTCGAACGCGGGGTTCGCGACCGGGTAGAACAGCCGCGCGAGCATGCCCCGCTCGTAGGTGGTGATGTCGCAGTCGTGCAGGGCGATGCAGTCCGCCCGCTCCGACGCCAGCGCGTACCCGGTGCAGTACCAGACGTTCCGGCCCTTGCCGGGCTCCCCCGGTGCCAGGCCCGCACGCTCCAGTTCGGCGTCGAGCTCGCGCAGTCGCGGCCCGTCGTTCCACAGGATCCGATGCCGCTGCGGCAGCCGCGAGAAGAACTCGCGGGCGTGCTCGAACTGCGAGCGGTCGGCCCGGTCGAGCCCGATCACGATCTCGCTGAGCCAGTCGGCCTCGGCCAGCTCGTCGACGATCCGCGACAGGGCTGGACGCTCGAGCTCGGAGTACAGCGCCGGCAGGATCAGGCTCATCGGGCGTTTCTCGGCGAAGCCCCGCAGGTCCTCCTCCAGGCTCGCGGTGCTGCGGCGACCGAGGTCGTGGAACGTCGTGATGACGCCGTTCTGGTGGAAGTCGCTCATCGGTGGCTCCTGACGGACGGGGTGGTGAACCGGGTGAGGCCCTCGGCCCAGCCCCGCGGGCCGGGGGCGGTCGTGCGGTGGACGCGCTCGGGGCGGTCGTCCGCGAGTGGTCCGGGCGTCGGGCCGTGCCCGCGGACCACGACGGCGAAGTCGACCGCGTCGAGCAGCGCGGTGTCGTTCGGGCCGTCACCGAGTCCGATCGTGCGCGGGATCGTCCCCGTCCGACGCTCGTGGTCGGCGATCAGTGTCCGGACCGCCGCGCCCTTGTCGCGGCCCGCCAGCAACACGTGCCAGAACCGACCGCCGCGCACCAGGTCGAGGCCGACCGCGGCGAGCGCCGCGCGGAACGCGTCCGCCCGGTCGTCGTCCTCGGCGTGCCAGAGCAGGACCTCGGACGCCTCGCGCTGCTGCGCTCGTCCAGCCGCTTCGAGGTCGAGCCCCGTCCACGCGGCGACGACCGCGTCGGTCACGTCGCCGAAGGTCTCGAACTGCAACTCCAGTGACTGGCGGACGCGGGCGAGTTCCGCGTGCAGCCGCTCGAGGTCGCCGTCGACCGGTCCGACCAGCACGTCGCCCGCCGGTCCGACCACGAGCGCGCCGTTCTCCGCCACGAACGCGTGCCCGTCGAGCCCGGTGCGCGCCTGCAGTGCCGTGATCTCGGCACGCGTCTTGCTGCTGCAGAACACCACGGGGACGTCGTCCGCCCGCAGCTGTTCCAGCATCGGCAGGGCCGCGTCGAACGAGTAGTCGTGGTGGTCGAGGAACGTCCCGTCGAGGTCCGTGACGATCATCAGGTCGGGTGTTGGCATCGTGCTCCGCTGGCGGCTGGCTGGGCTGCGGGCGACGATGCCCCGGACCACCCTGCCACGCGCATGCGTCGGGCGGGTGAACAAGCCGGCGTCGGTCGCGCGCCGCGACCAGCGGACGGACTGGAGGCGCGTGCCAGCTGGCACCGCGCCTCCAGTCCGTCTCGGCGGATCAGTGCGCGCGCAGGATGCTGAGGAACTCGTCGGCCCACTCGAGGTTGCGGGCGAGCTTCGCCCGGCGTTCCTCGGTGTCGACGACGTACGCGTCGAGCTGCGCCTGCAGCCGGTCGCGCTCGATGCCGTCCGCCGTCTGGAGCCCGTCGAGGATGCCGAGGAGCTCGGCCATCTGCTCGAGGGAGTAGCCGAGGGGCTTCATCCGGCGGATCACGAGCAGGCGTTGCAGGTCGTCGTCGGAGTACAGCCGGAAGCCGCCCTCGGTCCGTCCGGTGGGGTGGAGCAGCCCGACGTCGTCGTAGTGCCGCACGGTCCGGATGGAGAGCCCGGTCCGGTCAGCGAGTTCACCGATCCGCATCGGCGATGCACCTGCTGCGTCCGTCACTGCTGACCCCTTCCGCCCGGTTGCCCGGTCCGGACCGATCGTACCGATGCTTGCGCTGCAACCCTACCGTTGCGTTAGAGTCAGACATGACCGACTCTTCCGTTGCGGAAGGTTCTGGTTCCTGGCCGCACTCGGTCAGTACGCGCGACGAAGCGCCCCACGACATTCCCCCGCGGACGCCGAGCGTCCGCACCCCCTCACCGAAGGAGAACCGTGACGACCGTCACGCCCGCACCGGCTCCGGTGCACGCCAGCCCCACCGTCCTGTCCGCCCTGCGGAACCCGAAGATCCTGCTCCGCGAGGTCCTCGCCGGCCTCGTCGTGGCCCTCGCGCTGATCCCGGAAGCGATCTCGTTCTCGATCATCGCGGGCGTCGATCCGCGCGTCGGCCTGTTCTCGGCGTTCGTGATGGCCGTGGTGATCTCGTTCGTCGGCGGGCGAGCCGCGATGATCTCCGGTGCGACCGGCGCGATCGCACTCGTCGTCGCACCGGTCATGCGGGACCACGGGCTCGACTACCTGATCGCCACCGTCATCCTCGGCGGCGTCTTCCAGCTCGTCCTCGGTGGGCTCGGCGCGGCCAAGCTGATGCGCTTCGTGCCGAGGTCGGTGATGGTGGGGTTCGTCAACGCCCTCGCGATCCTGATCTTCACCGCGCAGCTGCCGAACATCATCGGCGTCGACTGGCTCGTCTGGCCCATCGGGGCCGTCGGCATCGCGATCATCGTGCTGCTGCCCCGTGTCACCAAAGCCATCCCGGCACCGCTCGTGGCGATCGTCGTCCTGACGGTCGTCACCGTGCTGGCGTCCATCGCCATCCCCACCGTGGGCGACGAGGGCAAGCTGCCGGACAGCCTGCCGACCCTGTTCATCCCGAACGTCCCGCCGACGCTCGAGACGCTGACGATCATCGCCCCCTACGCCCTCGCCATGGCCCTGGTCGGTCTGCTCGAGTCGCTCATGACCGCGAAGCTCGTCGACGAGGTCACCGACACCGGTTCCCGCAAGACCCGCGAAGCGCTCGGGCAGGGGGTGGCGAACATCGCCTCCGGCTTGTTCGGCGGCATGGGCGGCTGCGCGATGATCGGCCAGACGATGATCAACGTCAAGGCCTCCGGCGCCCGTACCCGGATCTCGACGTTCCTGTCCGGGGTCTTCCTGCTGGTCCTCGTCGTCGGACTCGGCGACGTCGTCGCGATCATCCCGATGGCCGCGCTCGTCGCCGTGATGGTCATGGTCTCCGTCGGCACCTTCGACTGGCACAGCATCAAGCCGTCCACACTGCGGCGTATGCCGGTCGGTGAGACCGTCGTCATGGTCCTCACCGTCGTGATCGTCGTGGCCACGGACAACCTGGCCATCGGCGTGATCATCGGTGTCATCGCCGCGATGATCGTCTTCGCGCGCCGCGTTTCCCACTTCACCAACGTGTCGCGGAGCATCGAGACGCTCAGCACCGGCGAGCAGCACGCGCGCTACACGGTCGAGGGCGAACTCTTCTTCGCGTCGAGCAACGACCTCACCACGCAGTTCGACTACGTCGACGACCCCGACCTGGTCGTCATCGACATGACCGGGTCGCACATCTGGGATGCCTCCACCGTCGCCGCACTCGACGCCATCGAGACGAAGTACCACCAGCACGGCAAGCGGGTCGAGATCGCCGGGCTGAACGACGCCAGCCAGGCATTCCACAGCCGCCTCGCCGGGAACCTCGGCGCCGGTCACTGACCTCTCGACCTCCGCCCGCCCGACCCGTCAGCGTCGGCGGCTCGCAGGGACGAACGCGAAGACGAACCCGATGAGCGCGGACAGGACGCCGATGACGACGACGAAGGTCGCCCGACCGCTCCAGACCGCCGGCGCGAACCAGATCATCAGCAGTTCCACGAGGATCAGCGCGATGCCGACTCCGGAACCCAGGTTCACCGCACGTTCCTTGTCACTCGACTGCATCGCAGCAACCTACGTCGCGCTCCGCGGCGCGGGCGTCCGGCTCGAGACCGACTCGACCTCCTTCGCAAGAGGGGCAATGACATGCCTGCACCAGGCTTGCAGCGGCCTGGCGGTTCCCCTCTCGCGGCGCCGTTCACTGGTCCTCCCTACGTCACGTGACGGAAGACACCGGGGCCGCGCCGCCCCACGGTGGACCGAGGGCGGCAGCACCGTGGTGCGATCCGTGCCGCACAGCCCACGACACAGAGGAGCGTCGCCATGACAGTCATCGCAGTGATCGGCACCGGCAGGGTGGGAGCGGGGTTCGCGCAGGCAGCCGTCGCCGCCGGCCACAGTGTCGTCCTCGCCAACTCGCGCGGCCCGGAGAGCCTGTCCGAGATCGTGGTCGCACTCGGCGAGCAGGCGTCCGCGGACACCGTGGTCGGGGCAGCGGAGCGGGCCGACATACTGCTCCTCGCCGTCCCGCTGCACCGGTACGACCAGCTCCCGTCGGCCGCGCTGGACGGCCGGATCGTCATGGACGCGGGCAACTACTACACCGACTGGTCCGGGCGCATCGAAGCACTTGACGACGAGTCGACCACCACGTCGGAACTCCTGCAGACTTCGTTCCCGGCCGCTCGTGTGGTGAAGGCGTTCAACAGCATCTACGCCGAGGAGATCGCCACGGACGCACGCCCGGGCGGAGGACCCCGGCGGGCGCTGCCCGTCGCGGGCGACGACGCGGCAGCCAAGGACACCGTCAGCGAGCTCATCCGGAGCATCGGCTTCGACGTCGTGGACGCCGGTCCGCTCCGCGAGGGCTGGCGGTTCCAACGCGGAACCCCGGCGTACGTCGTCCCGCTGACCGCCACCGAACTCGTGCGGGCACTCGCCGACGCGCGCCGCTACCGGGACATGGACGCGGACGAGGTCGTCTCACGTCGGACCCACCTGATGCCGGAGGCCGAGAGGGAGACCGACATCTGACGCGACCGGGCGACGCGATGGCACCCCTGTGACCGCCGACTCAGGGGTGCCCTCCCGGCCACACGACACGCCCGGCGGCGACCGATCTGTGAGGATGTTCCCTCCGTGCACACTGCGCAAGTGAAGGGGGTGGACATGAACCGATCAACCGAGCCGGACAGCGCGCTCGTGGCGGCAGCAGCGCGCGGCGACCGCAGTGCGGTCACCGCGTTGTTCGACCGTCACGCCGAGACCATGACCCGGTACACGTGGGCACTGGTCACGCGGCGCATGGACGTCGAGGAGACCGTGCAGGACGCATTCCTGACCCTGTGGCAGAAGGCCGACACCGTGGAGGTCCCCGGGGAGTCACTCCTGCCGTGGCTGCTCGTCGTGTGCCGGAACCACGCCGCGAACCTGCGACGGCAGCAGCGCCGACACGAGGGCGTCGACCTGCCGGACGAGCTCGCTGCGCCCGAACAGGACGACGATGCCCGCGAGCGGCTGCGGTGGGTCCGCGCCGAGATCGACGCGCTCGCACCACTCGATCGCCAGGTGTGCGAGCTCTGCCTCATCGAGGGCCGCTCCTACGCCGAGGCCGCCGACCTGCTCGGCATGAGCGTCGGCGCCGTCACCCAGCGCGTGTGGCGGTCCCGTGCACGGATCAAGAAGGCGGTGACGAACGATGAACGATGAACGACGAACCGACCACGGGTCCGCGATGAGCAACGAGCCACCCGGTGGCGACGACATGCGCCAGATGCTCGCCGGCATGCGGCAGCAGGTCGTCCGGGGCATGCGCGCCGAGCCCCGCCCGGTGTCCCCTGGCCGTCGGGCCGGACTCACCGCGGCGGTGATCGCGGTGCTCGGCATCGGTGCCGCGAGCGGGTCGATGGCGCTCGGCCTGGTCCCGACGCCCTTCGCCGCCGCGCCGACACCGGCTGCGACCTCTGCGGCGCCGGCCCCGGCACCGTCCGGGTCGCCGTCACCGTCAGCGGCGCGCATCACGCCGACGCCGACCCCGACGGCCGACACGACGGGGACCATCCCCGCGGCGTGCACGGACGCCGTTCCGGCAGCTGATGCTCCGCGCCTGTTCGGTTCACTGGTCCTCGACCAGCTCCGACCCGCGGTTCCCGGTGGGAAGACCGACTACTACGTCGACCCCGAGGAACCGTTCACCGCGGACGCGACGCTGGTCTGCCACTGGTCGCCGAGCGGCAGCACCGAGGACGTCGACAACCTGTTCCTCGGGATGGGCACCGTCGACCGAGGTGTCCTCCAGGCCCGGCTCCAGTCCCTCGCAGGCAAGGGCTGGACCTGCACCGACACACTCGGCGGCCGTTCCTGCCAGCACACCGAGACGTCGATGTACTACTCGGACCGGGTGGACACGACGCACACGTTCTTCGTGCGCGGCGACACCTGGATCGCGGTCACGCAGTCGAACGTCCCGACCGACGGCCTCCTGAGAGCGCTCGTCCAGCAGACCTGGACGGACTGACCGACGGACTGGAGGCACGCTGCCAGCTGGCACCGTGCCTCCGGTCCGTCGTCACGCACGCTCAGAGCCAGTGCCGCCGCTTGAACACCGCCCACAGCACGACCGCCAGCAGGACCATCGCGACGATCGCCGCGGGGTACCCCCACGCCCACCGCAGCTCGGGCATGTGCTCGAAGTTCATGCCGTAGATCGACGCCACCAACGTGGGAGCGAACAGGATGGCTGCCCACGACGAGATCTTCTTCACCTCTTCGCCCTGCTCCATCGACGCCCGAGCCAGCCGCCGGCTCTCCTCCCCCTGCGCCAGGCTCGCGCTGGTCATCCGGCGCATCGCGTCGTTCTGCTCCTGCGTCACCAGGGTCGAGTGCAGCGTGAGGGCGTTCTCGAGCAGCGTCCGGAAGGTGTCCACACGCTCGGTGACGCGGATCGCGTGGTCCAGGACGTTCCGCAGCTGGTTCTGCACCTCGGTGTCCGTGCCGTACTTCCGGGCACCCCGCAGCAAGGCGTTCAGCATCTCGGGCAGCGGGCCGATCGCGCGCTGGAACCCGATGACCTCGCTCAGCAACTGGTAGATCCGCCGCGAGGACGCCGGGTCGACGTCGCCGTCGAACAGGTCGTCCTCGATGTCGTCGATGTCGTCCTGCAGCCCGGCGACGACGGGGGCGTAGCTGTCGATGACCTCGTCGAGGACCGCGCAGAGCACCGCCTCGGACCCGCGCCCCAGGGCGTCCGGGTCGGCTTCGAGTCGCTTCCGCACGTCGGCCAGGTTCGGCTGCTCCGCGTGCCGGACGGTGACGACGAAGTCGCGGCCGGTGAACAGGTGCACCTCACCGAACTCGACCGTCTCCTCGTCCTCGTCGTACCAGGCGGGTCGCAGCACCACGAACAGGGTGTCGCCGTACCGCTCGAGCTTCGCCCGCTGGTGCCCCTTGTGCGCGTCCTCGACGGCGAGCGGGTGCAACCCGAACTCGTCCGCGACGGAGGCCAGTTCGGTGGCGGTCGGTCGGAACAGCCCGATCCAGGCCATCGCGCCCCTCCCGGCGGCGTCGAGCGCTTCGTACGTGCGCCCGAGGTCCGCGGGCGAGTCCGTCCGCGTTCCGTTGACGTAGATGCCGTTGTCGATGAGGGCCACCGGTGTCCTCCTGGTTCCGTGGTGCGTACGGGCAACCTGCCGATCATGCCGGACCGCCGACGGCGCGAGCGCTTCCCTGACGGAGCCCTCACGCTGCGCGCCGGATTCCTGTCGGAGTCCTGACACGCCCTGGGCGCGACCCCGGGACGGACTGGAGGCACGGTGCCGGCTGGCACCGCGCCTCCAGTCCGTCAGCCGTTGCGTTCAGAACCGCCGGCAGCCGGATCCGCTCGTTGCGTTCAGGGGACGTCCTCGCCGAAGGCGAGCAGCGTCCACGGCTCTAGGTCGTGCATCCCGACGCTGGTCTCCCGCTCGGTACGATCCGGCCGGAACTCTCGCTTGACGTAGTCGACGAGATCATCGCCGTAGATGACCACGTCCGTCTGGTACACCGAGAAGACGGGCGCCCCGCTGCCGACCGGCGCGGCAGGCAGGTAGCGGTGCGAGTACAACGGCACCAGCTGCGGCCACTGCAGCAGGTGCCGCTGGGCCACCTCGAGACGCTGCGACTCATCGCTGGGTCGCTCGCCCCACGACCCGGGCCAGAAGGCGTCGTGACGGACGTCGAACAGGACGCCCTCGACCGGCCACCGGATCGCCCGTCGCAGCCGTTCGTCTTTCCGAGCGCGCCAGTCGAACCAGCCGTCCCCGCTCGGCACTGCGAGGGAGAGCAGGGCTCGGTGGTCCGCGCCGAACCGGATGCCGTACCGACGCTCGGCCCGGGCCAGTTCCCGTTCGGACAACCCGCGTTCGATCGCAACGCCGAACGTCCGGAGGAGTTCGACGGTCAGGGCTGCAGACACCCCCGCAGCGTAGGCGGACGGATGCGAGCCCCACGAGCACGTGGCAGACGAGACGGCGTGGATCTGACGGAACCCTCGGCACGACAGCGAAGATGGCCAGGTGAATCGCACCGATCGGCTCTACGGCCTCGTGGAGGAGTTGCGCGCCGTCTCCCCGCAACCGCGGAGCGCGCGTCGTCTCTCGGAGCGGTTCGAGGTGTCGGTCCGGACCATCGAACGGGACATCTCCGCGTTGCAGCAATCGGGTGTGCCCATCTGGGCGGAGCCCGGCCGGACGGGTGGGTACGTCATCGACGCGTCCGCAACACTCGGCCCGGCGGGCTTCACGCCGGACGAGGCCCTCGCGGTGCTGATCGGGCTCGGCTCGCTGGGGCGCAGTCCGTTCCGGCAGGCGGCGCAGACCGCGGCCAGGAAGACGCTCGCGGTGATGCCCGCCGAGGACGCCGCACGAGCCAGCGCACTGGCATCCCGGGTGCACTTCCTGGAGGACGACGAGGACACGGCCGTCCCGGCCGAGTTCGCGGCGGCCCTGCGCGCGGATCGGGTCGTGCGACTCCGGTACCGGGACGCTGGCGGAGCGGAGTCCGTCCGCGACGTCGAACCGCTGGGGTCGATCGGGAAGGACGGTCAGTGGTACCTGATCGCCTGGTGCCGGACCCGCGACGGGGTGCGGGCGTTCCGCGGCGACCGGATGCTGTCGGTCGAGGTCACCGACGAGCGGCCGGCGCAGCGCGTCCTGCGATCCGAGGATCTCGCGATCCAGTACGGACGACTCCGGCCGGTCCTCGACGACTAGCGCGGTCGATCCCCGGAAACGCGGTCGGTTTCCGGAAACACCGACAGGACGGTGTCGCGGCGGCCGGTGAAGCTGGTCGCTCCGAGTCAGCAGCACCACCGTGAGGAACCCCATGTCGTTCGCATCCGTCCGCATCATCACCGACGACCTCGAGGGCATGGTCGCCTTCTACGAGCGGGTCACCGGCCAGCCGGCCGAGCGCCCCGCACCGGTCTTCGCGCAGTTCACGGGCGCGGGTGGGACCCTCGCGATCGCCAGCACCGCCACGGTCGCCATGCTCGGCGGCGCGCTGACGCCGGCGACGAACCGTTCCGTGCTCATCGAGTTCGAGGTCGCTGACGTCGACGGCGACTTCGCCGGACTGCGGTGCAGCAGCGACGACGTCGTCCTGGAGCCGACCACGATGCCGTGGGGCAACCGCTCCGCACTGGTCCGCGACCCGGACGGCAACGTCGTCAACCTGTTCAGCAGGCCCGCCGCCGCCAGCTAAACCGCGTTGCTCAGGCCGCGGCGGCGTTCGCCGACGAGCGGCACTCCTCCGGCGGCCGCCCCGCGACGGACTCCGCCGCGATGTCGCGGAGCCGCGCGAGGCGGTCGTGGATGGCACCGAGGGCCTCGATCTGGCGTCGGATGCGATCGCTCTCCTCGTCGAAGTGGTCGAGCATCGTCCGCGTCGCGACCCCGGTGTCGAGGAAGGGCAGGATCTCGACGATCCGACGACTCGGCATGCCCGCCGCGTAGAGCATCTGCATGAAGCGCACCCGCGCGACATCGGGCTCGCGGTACTCCCGGTGTCCGCCCGTGGTCCGCGCGGATGCCTGGACGCCGCGACTACGCAGAGCGGTCAGCACGCGCGGCTCCCTCGTGGTGGTGGGCGGGGTGCCGTCGAGCTGGTGCTCGGCCTGGAAGACCGAATCGGACACGAGCTGTCGGGCGTGCTCGTTCGTGAGCCGGTAGAAGACGCGTGTGCCTTCCTGTCGGGTGGCGACCGCGCGGCCAGACGCAGCTTGGCGAGGCATTGCGAGACCGCGGCTGGCGACTTACCGACCTGCTCAGCGAGGTCGTTCACGGGCAGCTCGCCGTCGGAGAGCGCCAGCACGATCCGCACCCGGGTGGCATCGGCGAGCATGCTGAACACCTCGACCGCCAGCTCCACGTAGTCACTCTCGACGTGGCGACCACCCCTGCTATCTGCATCTATGCGCAGACTCTTGCATATCCGTTCGGTAGTCGATCGGCCACCGAACGGTGGTGGGCTCACTCACCCTCGAGCGCGTCAGAAGTACATGCGCCCCCGAGCGATGTCGGCCTCGGCCTGCCGAAGGGCGTCCGCGACTTCGGGGTCAGTCCCCTCGAACTTCGCCGCTCGAGAGCCAAAGTTCGTGTAGCGGTGCATGACGAACCACAGCACGAGGAGCACCGCCAAGACCAAACCGGTTCCGATCCACCACCACATGCGGGCAGCGTAAGAGCGACCAACCGCGCGCGCAAGCAATGCAATGCGCCGTCGAAGGAGTGGCTGTGGCGTTCGCGGATCCCAATCAGCTGTTGTCCTCCTGGCTCGACCTGCCCGCAAGAGGTTCCTGCAGCAGAGCTCGAGCACCACGCCGCGTTCATCCGCCGAATGGTCGGTGCCGCGTCGGACGCTGCGGACCGGCTCCGCGGCGAGAAGCCGTCGCACCAGCGGGGCGACGGCGGGCCTGGAGGCACGGTGCCAGCTGGCACCGTGCCTCCAGTCCGTCAGCGTCTCGAGTCCAGGGCCACAGACGACGCGACCACGCCGCTCACCATCGCGGCGCGAGCCGCGAAACGAGCCGACCCCCGGCTGCCCCTTCCTCGGGAGCCGTCCTGGTCGTATGGTTTACAGCGTTGTAAACGGGCCGCCGCAGGGACGGCTCGCAGGTCACGGCCGTTGCACGGCCCGATGGACGACGACGTCCACGAGGAGCACCCACTTGCGCCCCATCTCCTTCCGATCCCGAGGGCTGCGCCGTGCGCTGTCGTCGGGCATCGTCGCTGCGACCGCCCTCGGCATGCTCGCGATCGCTGCGATCCCGGCCGCCGCGGACCCGGCCGCCGACCGCACCGTCGTCTCGGGCCAAGCCCGGTTCGAGGTGCTCTCCCCCACGCTGATCCGCACCGAGTACGCCGGCGACTCGCAGTTCACCGACGGCAGCACCTTCAACGTCATCGGCCGCGACGACTTCGCACCGACCACGTTCACGAAGACCGAGCGGGACGGCTGGCTGACCCTCGACACGGGCGCGATGACCGTCCGGTACAAGGAGGGCTCGGGGGCCTTCACGCAGGACACCCTGCAGACCACCGTGACCACGGCGTCCGGCCAACGGGTCACCGGCACGCCGTGGGTGTCGACGCCCACCCCCTCGTGCACGATCGGGTCGCTCTGCGAGGCCGAGATGCTCGGCCTCACCGGCCTGTCGCTCGCCACCGACCACACGGGCTTCACCGGAGCCGGGTTCGCCGCGGGCTTTGAGTCCGTCGGCAACGCGATGACCTTCACGACCACGGCGGACCAGGCCGGCTCGTACGACCTCGCCCTGCGTTACGCGAACTCGCAGGGCGGCGACGGCCAGGTCGCCACCCGCACCCTCAGCGTGACCGTCGACGGCGGCACCGCGAAGACGATCCGGCTCGCACCCGGCGCGAACTGGGACGACTGGAAGACCACCGCCGCCACGACGCTCGACCTGACGGCGGGCGAGCACCGCGTGCGCATCGAACGCACCGCGGACGACTCCGGCCGGGTGAACGTCGACAGCCTGGCCCTGGTCAGCACAGGCGCCGCCTACCCGGCTCCGTCGACCACGGTCACCGGCGAGGACTGCGCGTTCGGCACCGTGTGCCAGGCCGAGGACTCGGCACGCACCGCTCCGGCGACGACCGCCACGAACCACAACGGCTTCGCCGGGGTCGGCTTCGTCGCCGGGTTCGAGCGTGCCGGCGCGCAGCTGACGACCCGCGTCACCGGGGTGCCCGCCGCGGGCGACTACGCCCTGCAGGTCCGCTACGCCAACGGCTCGGCCGGGACGCCGACGCTCACCGCGGCCCCGACCGGTCAGCAGGCCACCACTGCACCGCTCCCGAAGACGAGCGGCTGGGACTACTGGAACACCGCCACCGTGCCGGTGCGCCTGGCCACCGGCGCGAACGACGTCGTGATCGGGTGCCCGACCGTGGCGAACAACTGCAACGTGAACTTCGACACCGTCGCCGTGGTCGACACCGCGTCGCCGGTCCTCGCCGCACATGCACCGCTCGGCGGGTACCGACGCGACCTCGACACCGCCAACGGATCGGTGAAGACGAACCCGGGTCTGCTCTACCAGGACGGCTGGTCACTCCTCGACGACAGCGCCTCGGCGCTGTACGACCAGGCGACCGACACCGTCACCCCCGCCGGCGACCACGGCGGCGAGCGCTACCAGGACGGCTACGTCTTCGGGTACGGCAGCGACTACCGTCACGCCCTGCAGGAGCTCGCCGTCCTGACCGGTCCGACGAAGCTGCTCCCCCGCTGGGCGTACGGCGTCTGGTACTCCGAGTACTACGACCGCTCGCAGGCCGACTACCTGGCGATCGCGAAGCAGTTCGACGACGAGGACGTCCCCGTCGACGTCATGGCGATCGACACCGACTACAAGATCGGCAGCCCCACCAACCAGGGCGACAGCAAGTGGAACGGCTGGTCGGTCGACCCGTCCCGGATCCCGGACATGACCGGCCTGCTCGCCGACTGGCACGCCCAGGGCATCCACAACACCCTCAACATCCACCCGTCGATCTCGAGCCAGGACCCGCAGTTCGCGAAGGCCCAGGCCACCGCGAAGGGCAAGCTCACCAAGGGCGACGGCGACCGGTACCTGTTCGACTGGTCCGACCCCGACCAGCTGAAGGCCTACTTCGACCTGCACACGTCGCTGCAGCCGAAGGGCGTCGACATGTGGTGGCTCGACTGGTGCTGCAGCGAGAACTCGAAGTACTCCGCGAACGGAGTCACCCCCGACGCGTTCATCAACCAGCAGTACGCGAAGTACACCGACGAAGCGCTCGGCGGCCGGGGGCTCGCGTTCTCGCGGGCGTACGGCTCACTGACCGCGGGCGGCTACGGCAACCCGCAGGCCGTCCCGACCGGCCCGTGGGCGGACAAGCGCACGACCGTGCACTTCACCGGCGACACCACGTCGTCGTGGGACATGCTGCTCGCCGAGGTCGGCTACACCCCCGGTGAGTCCGCCGCGACCGGTCTGGCCTCGGTCAGCCACGACATCGGCGGCCACAACGGTGCGCAGTACGGCATCGAGGGCGCCGAGGAGGGCACGACCCAGCTGCCCGAGGACCTCTACGCCCGCTGGGTGCAGCTCGGTACCTTCCAGCCGATCGACCGCCTGCACAGCAACCACAGCGACCGGCTGCCGTGGCAGTACCCGGCCGCTGCCGAGGCCTCGGCCAAGCGGTTCCTGAACCTCCGCGAAGCCTTGGTCCCCCTGACCTACACGCTCGCCGCCCAGGCCACCGAGACGGGCGCCCCGATCCTGCAGCCGCTCTACCTGCAGTACCCCGAGGCGCAGGAGTCCTACGCCCAGGCCGGCTCGGAGTACCTGTACGGCCCCGACGTGCTCGTCGCCCCGGTCACCACCGCGAACGACGACTCCGGCAAGGCCACCCGCTCCGTCTGGTTCCCGGCCGGCAGCTCGTGGACCGACTGGTTCACCGGCAAGACTTACGCCGGAGGCACCACTGCCGACGTGACGACCGACCTGAACAGCATGCCGGTGTTCGTGAAGAGCGGCGGGATCGTCCCCACCCGCTCCGAGCAGGTCGAGAACGACGCCGCACCGCTCGATGCCGTCACCCTGACGGCGGCGACGGGCGCGGACGGCTCGTTCGACCTGCACGAAGACGCCGGCGAGGACACGGCTGCGAAGTCGAGCCCGATGACCACGGCCGCCGTCACCGCGAAGGCGGAGGCGGGCAGCGCCACCACCGCCGTCCGCTACACACAGCAGGCGACCGGCGGCTCGCTCGACATCGCCCCCGCCGACGGTTCCTTCGCCGGCCAGGTGCAGGACCGTTCGTGGACGGCGACGTTCACCAACGCCGACCGCCCCCGCACCGTCACCATCGACGGCCGCGCGATCGCGGACACCGCGTGGACCTACGACGCCGGCACCCGCACCATCAGCGTGCCGGTCGACGAACGGTCCGTGACCAAGCGCACGGTCGTCGCCTTCAGCAGCAGGGCGGCGGCGACGCCGGTCCTGCGGGTCGAGTCGCCCCGGGTCGACGCGGGCGACATGCAGACCGTGACCGGCGCCGGCTTCCCGGCCGACACCGACGTGGCGCTGACGACCACGCCACGCATCGGTGGTGCCACCGCGCACACCGACGCCCGTGGTGCATTCTCAGCCGACCTGCGGGTGCCGGGCACGGCGTCGGGTCGGGTGACCGTCACCGCGTCGGTCGATGGTGCGTCCCTGGCTCGGGCCGCCTTCACCGTCGTGGCTGCGGCTGCTCCGGCGCCGACCACGTCGCCGGGTGCGGGCCTGCCGGGCAGCGGCGCTCCGGCGCCGGGTGACAGCGGATCCGGCGCACCGGGCGCGGCAGCGCCGGGCAACGGTGGCGCGGATGCGGGCAGCGATCCGGGCGGTGCACTGGCCTGGACGGGCTCGAACCTGCTCCCCCTCGGGCTGTTGGCGGCGGCACTGCTCGCGGCCGGTGGACTCGTGTGGACGCTGCGGAGCCGGCGACGGCGGGCGCGTGGCTGAGCCCGCCTGAGCGGGCGCCCGTCACGGGCAGATCACGGACGGACGGGAGGTGGGCCCCACCCGCCGGTACCGTCGCACCGCGCCAGCGGGGTGACGGCCGTGCCGGGAGGGACGGTGCCAGCTGGCACCGGGCCTCCCGTCCGTCCGTGGTTGCGCTCCGGATCCCCCATCACGCGTGCGCCGTACGGTCGCGGCGAGCGCGAGGTCAGGTCGGTGCGTGCTGCGGGCGCACGTGAGAGAACAGCGAAAGCAGTCGTCCACGTCACCATCGCCCTCAAGCTGTGGGGGACGTCGGCCAGTGGACCCACGCGTCTGCTCCAGATCGACTCAAGGACGTTTTGTGTGCCGCAGCGTGGCGGATGGCAGCTCGCCGAAGCGTTCCGCGTACGAGCCGGCGAACCGGCTGACGTGCAGGAAGCCCCAGCGGGCGGCGACCTCGGACACAGTGACGCTGCCCGAGGGGGCGATGATGAGGTCCTCACGGGCTCGCTCCAACCGGAGCCGGCGCAGGTACGCCATCGGCGTGGTGTCGAGGGCCCGTCGGAAGGCCTCCTGGAGGCTGCGGACGCTCGTCGAGACGGCGGACGCGAGCTCTCCGACCGTCCACGACCGCGCCGGGTCCTGGCGAAGGAGCTCGACAGCGCGTGAGACCGATCGGGCCCCGGATCCTCCCCGGGGCATGTCGAGCGCGTTCGAGTAGTTGTGCGGCTGCCCGAGCAGCAGGCTGTGCAGGAACACCTGCTCGAGGCTGCGCACCGCGAGTGGATGCGCGAGGAGGCCAGGCGTCCGCCGGGACCCCTCGTCGACGAGCCGGACGGCCTGCGACACGGCCCGGCCACCGTCGGTCGTGAGGTCGAACTGGGGCTCGAACTCGAGCGGCGTCGAGGCCGGTGCGTCCAGCAAGAGCTCCAGCTCGGTCTCCAGATCGCTGCGCGTGATCATGATGGCGACCTGCGCGAACCAGTCGCTGCAGTCGAGCTCGACCGATCGACCCGGCATGAAGACCCCGGCGGTCTGCTCGGTCCCGCGGAACCGCGGTCCCCGGGCGGCGCGCATTGTCGTCTGGGACTGAACGGGGATGTCGAGGTGGTAGTTGACGGGCTCCGCGGTGTGTATCCGGACGGCCTCGCGGAAGCGCATGTAGCCGAAGGTGATCCGACCGGCCGTGAGGGCGTTCAAGTGCATGCGCAGACTCGCGGCGGGTTCGGACGGGGAGATCTCCACCGGGAGGAACACCTCACTGAGCACGGCGGCAGCCTCGTCCGCGGTCGCGCTGGCGGCGACTCGGTGCGAGGCGAACACCTCCGTCGCTGCCCCGGTCATGGCGCGACTCTACCGGCCGCGTCCATGTCCACCGGACACGATCCCGCGCTGAACGACGGTGACTCCGCGCGCAACGGATGGCGTGTGCTCTTCCGCCCTGTCTACGGTCGTGTCCAGCCGGCGCGCACCCGTCGGGCTCCCGGAAACCAGAGCAGTCCAGGAGCAGCCGCGTCGAACAAGGAGGTTGACGATGACCATGCTGGAAGCCCCACGACTGCCCGACCGTTCGTCCGCGCCGCGCATCGTCACCGCGTCGGCGAGCGGCGCGGACTCGGACCGGATCCTCGTGTTCGGAGACGCGGTCTTCGCGCCGGGAGAGCCGCTGCACCGAGCGGCACGGAGGCTGGCGGACGGCCTGGCTGCACGGTCCGGTCGCGGTGTCGACGTCACCGCGGTGCCGTGGTCGAGCTGGTCCGGCCGGACGCTGCTCTCGGCCGGGAGCGGGATCCACGTCGCCAACTACGACGTGGCGGTGGTCTGCCTGTCCGGCAGCGTCGTCCACAGCCGCACGACGAACACGGCGCTCGCCGGAGCCGCCGAAGCAGCGCTCGTCCTGGTCGACCAGCTCCGACCAGAGCTGGCGCCGACCGCGGAGATCGTGCTCGCGCTGGCAGGCAAGGAGGACCAGAGCGCCCTCGTGCACGCACTGCAGCAGGCGCGACGAGACCTGGTCGTGCTCGGCGTGGACACCGACGTGGTCACGTACACCCCACCGCTGTTCCTCGAGGTCACGCATCTGCTGCTCGAACAGCAACGGGCCCGCGCCGGGAGCCCACAGTGGATCCGCTCGACGCCGCAGCCGATCCAGCACCGGTACGACGCCATCCGCCGCCTGGACATCGTCGACGCCCCTGCCGACGCAGCCCTCGACCGGATAGTGCAGCACATGACGGAGCTCTTCCAGACGAGGGGGGCCGCGATCACCTTCCTGCCGGTCGGACGGCAGTGGTCCGCCGCGAGTCTGTGGGTCCCCCGTGGGACCCGAGCGCTGCAGGACTCCTTCTGTCGCTCGACCGTGCTGACGTCAGGGCCGACGGTCATCGAGGACGCCTGGGACAGGAACCGCCCACAGGTCGCGCGGCGGGGACGGATCCGCTTCTACGCGGGCCATCCGCTGGAGGACCTGGACGGGACGAGGGTCGGGGCGGTCTGCGTGTTCGACCCTTCCCCACGCGGGGAGGACGCCGTGGAGCTCGACCTCCTGCGCGACTTCGCGGTCCTGGCACGCAACGCCCTGTACCGGCGCTGAGACCTCCACCAGGTTCGGGTCTGGTGGAGCATGCCGCGCCGCACGGCGCGGGGTGCAAGCTCAGACGGGAGGGACGGGATCGGGTACCCCCGCCCCTCCCGTCTGAGCAATCGACTGACGACCAGAAGTCGGCCTCGGCAGGATCGTCTCGACGTCGACGTCGGAGCCGCCCTTCTCGGGTCAGCACCCAAGATCGAGCCTGCTTCGAGCCTGCTTCGAGTCAGCGGGCCGTCGTCATCGCAGCGACGACGTGCGCCTGCGCGAGGGGATCGGTCTCCCCATCGACTGGGACCGATCACGAGCAAGGCGGTTCGAGGTCGGTCAAGGCTGGAAGACCGCCCGCACACACCCACCGGTCTTCTCCTTGAACATGGCGTACCCCGTCGGTCCGTCGTCGAGCGGCATCACGTGCGTCGCGAGGTGCTCGGTGACGATCTCGCCGCGGGCCATCCGCTCCAGGAGCATCGGGATGTACCGCTGTCCGTGCTGCTGCGCGGACCGGATCGTGAGGCCCTTGTTCATCACCGCCCCCAGGGGGAACTTGTCGACGAAGCCCCCGAACACTCCGAGGACGAAGAGGCTCCCGCCCTTGCGCGCGGCGAAGATCGCCTCACGGACGGCGGTGGGTCTGTCGGTCTGCAGTCGCAGCTGCTGCTTCAGCTGGTCGTACGCGAAGTCGGGTCCGTCGTGGTGTGCCTCCATCCCGACCGCCTCGATGCACACGTCGGGGCCACGGCCGCCCGTGAGTTCGCGGAGCTCCGCCGTCACCTCGCTGGTCTCGTAGTTCATGGTCTCCGCGCCGATGACCTGCTCGACCTGCGTCAGCCGCTCTTGGAAGCGGTCGATCACGATCACCCGTTCGGCGCCGAGCAGCAGCGAGGCACGCGCCGCCATCTGGCCGACCCCACCCGCGCCCCACACAGCGACGACGTCGCCCGGCCGGACACCGCCGAGGTCCGCGCCCATCCATCCGGTCGGGGCGGCATCGGAGGCGAAGAGCGCCCGCTCGTCGCTGACCCCCTCGGGAACGGCAAAGGCGCCCTGGTCGGCGTACGGCACACGGATGTACTCGGCGTGGCTACCGGCCCAGCCGCCCAACGCGTGGGAGTAGCCGTAGCAGCCGCCGGGTGCCTGACCCCAGAGCATCTCGGGGATGCCGGCGTTCGGGTTGCCGTTGTCGCAGAGCGAGTAGAGCTCGTTCCGGCAGTACCAGCACTTCCCGCAGCTGATGAACGAGCAGACGACGACGCGATCTCCGACCTTGTGCTTGGTGACGGCTGATCCGACTTCGACGACCTCGCCGATGAACTCGTGACCGAGCACGTCGCCTGCTCGCATGGTCGGGACGTACCCGCCGAGGAGGTGGAGGTCGGACCCGCAGGTCGTGCTCAACGTCACCTTGATGATGGCGTCCTGAGCGTTGAGGATCTCCGGATCGTCGACGTTCTCCACAGAGAGTTCGTTGACTCCGGTCCAGCACAGGGCCTTCACAGCACACCCTCGCCCTTCGCATCGTCTTCTGCCGTGTCGACCGCAGCGCCCAGCAGGGTGCGCGGGCGTTTTCCGTGCGGTCTCGGTGTCGCACGGAGGATCTCGCCGGTCTCGAAGACCTGCTTCGCATCGCGCAGCGCTGCACGCAACGCAGCGTTCGGGTCGCCGTCGACGTCGACGTCGACCCCCTTGCGGACTCGGGCGTGGACCTCGAAGCCCTCGACTCCGGGAGCCGGGTCGATCCGGATCTCGAGCGATCCCGCCAGACGCTGCAACGGTTCGGGGTATCCATCGCGCGCGAAGTCAGAGGCGTCGCCGAGGACGGTGACAGCTTTCCACCCTTCGGGGTGTGCGCCGTCGCCGTCCGACTCGCGCTCCTTCTTGACGAGGGAGCGTGCGACGAGGCCCGCCGCGACACCTGCGACGCCGAGTCCGACTGCGGCAGCCGCTCTCCCAGCCATGATCAGCCCGCCTTCCCCGGCTTGAGGACGACCTTGGTCCACCCGTCGTCGCGGCTGTCGAAGTGCTCGTACGCCTCGGGTGCCTGGTCGAGTGGCAGCTCGTGGCTGACGATGAACGACGGCGTTGCCTTGCCCGCGGCGATGAGGTCCCGGAGCCGGCGGTTGTACTTCTTGACCGGTGCCTGTCCGGTGCCCATGGTCTGGCCCTTGAACCAGTGCAGTCCCATGTCGAAGGCGATCTGCCCCTGCTTCGCGAGTTCGCCGGGGCCGCCGGGGTCCTGCGGCACGAAGACACCGACGGTGCCGATCCGGCCGGTGAACCGCACGGACTGGACGAGGCGGTTGAGCGTGAGGTTCGGCTGCTCGTCCCCGCTGGGGTCGTGCGCCTGGTAGCCGACGCATTCGCAGCCGTTGTCGGCGCCGAGACCCATGGTCTGCTCCAGGACGGCTTGCACCGGATCCACCTTCGAGTCGTCGATCGCGATCGCACCGATGGATTCCGCCAGCCGGAGTCGGTCCGGATGCCGATCGACGACCATGACCTTGCTCGCTCCGCGGATGGTGGCCGACAGGGCGGCCATCAGGCCGACCGGGCCGGCGCCGTAGATGACGGTCTGGTCTCCCGGTTGCACTCCTGCCATCTCGGTGGCGTGGTAGCCGGTCGGGAAGATGTCGGCGAGCATCACGTAGTCGGCTGACTTCTCCTCGGCGTCCTCTCCCAGTCGGAGGCAGTTGAAGTCGCCCCATGGCACCCGCAGCAGCTCGGCCTGGCCGCCCGCCCATGGCCCCATGTCGGCGAACCCGTAGGCAGCACCGGCCCACTCCGGGACGGGTTGCGCGGTGAGGCAGTAGTTGGTCAGCCCCCGCTCGCAGTTCTTGCAGTGCCCGCACGCCACGTTGAACGGCAGGACGACGTGGTCCCCGATCTTGACCTTGTCGACGCCGTCGCCGACCTCGATCACCTCGCCCATGTTCTCGTGCCCGAACCAGCGCCCGGTCTCGAAGCTGGTGCGCCCCTCGTACATGTGGAGGTCGGATCCGCAGATGTTGGTCGTGGTGACGCGCACCAGCACGTCGGTGGGGTGCTCGATGCGCGCATCCGGGACGTCCTGCACCGTGACCTTGTGCGGCCCCTCGTAGACAACGGCTTTCATGTTCGTCTCCTCCCGTGCGGAACGTGCCCTGGCGTGCGCCGCGAGCCGGTCAGCCACGCGACACCCCCATGGCACGCCCCCCGGAGCGGGAGCACCATCGGCAGACATGCCCATACGCGTTAACGCGGTTTGGACCCGTGTGCCGCATCACCGTGCTACACCGGCGACAGACGGGTTTCGGACAACTCCTTCGATGCCCGCTGCCGATGATCGTGAGGTGGTCGAACCGTGACACGCACTGCTCCACTGCGGTTCACCGAGATCGCAGCGCGCCCGGGTCCCGTTCGCGATCGGGCCCAGGCTCTGCTGGACGAACTGCACCACCACATCCCCTTCGACGGTGCATGGATGGCGCTGGCAGAGCGGGGTGGCACGGGGTACAGCGCGATCGCGAGCACGGACCTCGACGAGTCCAGCGTCCGCTATCTGAGCGGTCCCGAGATGGCGCGCGACATCGAAAGGACCGGTGCCGATCGCGCGCGGCCTCCCACCAGCTTGTCCGATCTGCCCTACTCGTCCGCAGACCTGCAGACCTGGGCGGAGTGCCTCCTCCCCGCGGGGTTCCACGAAGCATTGTCCGTCGCGCTGTTCGAGGACGGAGGTCGGCACGTGGGTTTCATGACAGTGCTGTTCCGGAGCGCGGCTCCGCCGTCGCAGACGCTTCGCCGACGACTCGCTCGACTCATGCCGAATCTCGCATCGGCTATCGACCCGGTCCGATCGCTGGCAGCATCGGCAGCCTTCGTCAGCGGAGCCGGGTCCGGTGTGGTGCTGCTTCCCGGGTACGGGGTCGCCCGCATTCCGGGCCTGTCCGATGACGCGCTCCTCGCCACCGATTCCGCACTCATCACCGCGGCCAGGGACGCCATCGACGAGGGGCACAGCTACGCCACGTTCCTGTGGCCGCGTGGGAGCCGGCAGTCGCCGGACGGTTACATGCGGGCGACGGTGCTGGCCTGCGAGCGAGATCTCATCGCGGTGGCCTGCGGGGTCGTCATGCTCTCACCCGCGGGGCACCTGAGAGGCCTGACGCCGCGGGAACTCGAGGTGCTGGGCCACGTCATCGACGGATGCTCCAATCTGGAGATCGCCCGGGCGCTGGCGATCGCACCCCGCACGGTCGCTGCGCACCTGGAGCACATCCTGGCCAAGCTGGACGCCACGTCGCGCACGCTCGCCGCCGTGCGCGCCGAGCGCGCCGGTCTCTACCTCCCCCTCTCGCAAGCCCGGCCCAGGTGAGGGCCGCGCGTTGGCATCGAAGCGCATGCGCGACAGAACGAAGGACCACCATTTCGGAAGGAAGAGTCATGTCCCACCTTTCCATGAAGGCAGGCGTTGCCGTGATCATCGGCGGAGCGGTCGCGGCGATCGCCGCGCTCCTCGGCGTCCCCGATCTCTCACCGCTGTTGGGCTGGGCCATCGCATCAGGAGTGTTCCTCTTCTGGGCGTGGTCCGAGGCCTGGCCGGCCGATCCCGAACGGACCAGATCCCTCGCCCGCCACGAGGAGCGATCGCGGAAGCTGGTCGACGTGCTCGTCATCGCCGCCACGTTCCTCAGCCTCGTCCTCGTGATCTTCGCGCTCATCCGCAGCCAGCAGAAGGACCCCGTCGGGTCCGCGGCCGCGATCCTGGCGGTCGTCGGCGTCGTGGCGGCATGGGCGGTCATGAACACCGTGTACGCCTTCAAGTACGCGCGCATGTACTACATCGACGACCGCCACCGTTTCGACTTCGACCAGGACGAGGACCCGTCCTACAGTGACTTCGCCTACACGGCCTTCTCGATCGGGATGGCCTACAACGCGGGCAACATCACCCAGTCATCCACTCCGTCCCGCAGGGTCGCCCTGGGCCACGCGCTGCTGTCCTACTTCTTCGGAACCTTCGTCGTCGCAGTCGCCATCAACTTGATCACCGGCCTCGCCCAGGGAGGGTGAGAACGAAGACGATCGTGCCCACCAGTGGAACGGACAAGCGGGTCTACTCGACCCGAGATCGAGCTCGCATGCTCACCTTCGACGCCATCCAACGGGCTTGACGAGAAGTGACGGAGTGGCGGCGTCCGATAGGTGATGGGCTACCGGTCGATGCGTGCGAACCGATCGCGGACCAACGCGGCGGTGACTTCGGGTTGCTCGAGGTGCAGGTTGTGTCCGGCGGCGTCCAGGACGACGAAGGTTCCTCTTGGGTAGTGGTCCCGGAGTGCGACCCCGTCGTCGTACCCGAGGACGTCGTCCTGCCGACCGAAGAGGTGCAGCGCCGGCGCGGTGAACGGCTCGGGTGGCGTTCCTCCGGGACTGCCTCCAGTGCGTGGTCGGCGGCGATGCGGTCCATCACCGCGACGTCGGAGCCGCGAAGACCGGGCAGCACATCTCGCTCGAACGCTGCGAACGCGGCCGTGTCCTGGATGACGCTGACCTCCTCGAACGCTTCTCGCGCGTCACCGGCCGCTTCGAGGACGGACGGGTCGGCGTGCAGCACCGTTCGCTCGACGACGGCACGGTCTGCGTGTGCCGAATGCACGACACCCGCGAGGGCTGACGATGTGGACGCTCGCGAGCAACCGTGCTCCGGAGGGCCGAAACCGTCCTCGTGCGACCCCGGACCCAACTCCCGGTGCGCCTCGTCGATGACGACGAGCCGAACCGGACAGCCGGTTAGAGGTCCGCCACCGGCGTCCGTTAGCCGGGCCCGTCCCGGAACGCTGTGTCCGACTCCACCGGGCCGCAACGGTCAGATGACTCGTGTCGCACACAGGTGGTCCGCTGAACGTCGCAGTGAGGCAGCCCTGTACGCACGACCCAACGACAGCCACGGGAACGAAGAAGCCCACCGATATCCTCGGTGGGCATCCGTCGTGGTGTCCGACACGCTTCGGTCGGGCTGACAGGATTTGAACCTGCGACCCCTTGACCCCCAGTCAAGTGCGCTACCAAGCTGCGCCACAGCCCGCGAGTTCCGGAGAACTCAGGATCCCGGAGGATCCTCGCCCGCGTCCGACCGGAGCGCGAGCGACCGGTCCAGCATAGCGGACGTCAGACCCCCTCCGTGCCACGGCGAGTCGGCTGCACCACCTCGCGCCGCGCCCCCAACCACGGCAACCCGAGCCCGACGAGCAACCCGCCGGACCCGTCCGCCGCCAGGTCCCCGATCGTGTCGTCGTACCCGACGAAGATCTTCGAGTCGACGAAGTTGTGCCCGAGCCACTCCCCCATCTCCCAGACCGCCCCGACCGCGAGTCCCGCACACAGCGCGAGCACCGCGACGACCACCCGGCGCTCGGCGTGCGGCGCCGGCACAGCACGCAGGTCGGCACCGATGACGTAGAGCACCGCCGCGAGCAGCCCCGTCAGCACGACGTGCATGAACTTGTCCCACAGGAAAACCGTCGTGTACCACTCGAGCACGCTCGACCACCCGGCGAGGAGCACGAGCACGCACACCGCCACGTCGAACGCCGGCCGCAGCCCGAGCATCCGCGGTACCACGACCCCGAGCAGCGCCAGCGCCATGACCGGGAACGCCGTTCCGCCCCACCCGACGCTCGCCACGACGACGCTCACGAGCGTCACGGCCCGCACCACGTCGGCCACCAGGAACCGCGGCCGCAGGAACGTCGGTCCGAGCGTGGCGATCACGACGCCCACCGCACGACCGCGTGCACGGCGGCGTGGTCGGACGGCCACACGCCGCCTGGCCGCCGCACGTCGACCGCGACGCGGTCCACCTCCGCCTCAGCGGTCACGAGCACCCCGTCGATCCGCCGGCCACCGACGCGCGGACTCCCGTAGTGCGGGTACGTCCCGTAGGGCTCACCCACCTGCCTGGAGGCCCGCCCCCAGCTGTCCTCGACCCCCGCCTCCGCCAGGGCTCGCCATGGTGCGGAACCGGCGGGGCTGTTCCAGTCGGCCATGACCACGGCGGGCAGGCCGCGCTGCCGGACGATCCGGCCGAGCAGTTCGGCGGAGCGGAGTCGGGCCCACGGCGAGGCGACGTCGAGGTGGGTGGCGATCGCCAGGAACCGGACGCCGGTCGCGCGGTCGTCGGCGACGGCTCCGACGGCGTGCCGGGGGAAGGACGTGGCCCACGACCGCGAGCCGGGGCGGTGGGGTGCGCGGGAGAGCGCCCAGGTGCGGCGCTCGACGACGTCGACGCGGGAGCGGTCGAGGAACAGGCCGACCTGTTCGCCACCGCCGCGCGCTCCCCGTCCGGCCAGGACGGGCTCCCAACCCGACCCCAGGCCGACGGTGAGGTCGTCCGCCTGCGTGGGCAGGGCCTCCTGGACGGCGAGGACGGTGGGCGCTTCGGACGTGACGAGCGCGAGCACGGCGTCGCGGCGACGCTCCCAGGCGTCCGGGTGGGTCGGCTGTCGCGGCACGCGGCGACGCACGTTGAACGTCATGCAGTGCACCTCGGGCGACCGGACGGGTCCGATGAGCGGGCGGTCGTCGGGGTGGTGGAGCATGCCTCCCTTCTACGAGACGACACCCGTCGGATTCCCAGGGACCTCTCCGCCTGGCTCGTATGGTGGCCCGATGCGTTCTCGTTCCACCCCTCGTTTCCTGGTCGCGATCGCGGTCTCCGGCCTGCTGCTCGGAGCCGCCGGGTGCACGTCGAGCGAATCGGACACGAGCCGCCCGACCCTCGCGAAGGCCTCGGCCGACACCGTCACGGTGGCCGACGCCTCGGAGGCGGCAGCTCGGTCCATCCGGGTCAGCAAGGCCCTGTTCGCGAGTGCTCCCGGCGCGGTCGTCGCCCGGGCCGGGGACACCGACGGGATCCGCGATGCAGCGAAGGCTGCGGCGAGCGCCCACGTCCCGGTGCTGTTGACCGCAAAGAACACGAGCGCTGCCGTCGCCCGCGAGCTCGACCGGCTCGGTGCCGACTGGTACCAGGCCGAGGGCGACGTGTCGGTCGACACGGACGTCGAACAGCGGCAGGCGCCGGACGGCGGTGACGCGCCGGAGCCGACCCGGGCCTCCCGGCAGGCGACCGTGGTGGTGGCGGACGCGAGTGCGGACGCTGCTGCCGTGGCGACGGCGAAGGCCGCCGGCGCGAAGGTCGTCACCATGCCGGAGGGCGTGACCGATCCGGCTGCCGCACCCGACGTGGTGACGGCGCTGCACGAGTGGGCGGAGCACCCGACCGTCCTGGTCGGCGCGGCGTTCGACGCCCTGCCGGATCCGGAGTGGACGGTCCGAGCTGCCGAGGGCGGGTTCCAGCTGCGGAACGGCGGGCAGCGGCCGTTCGACGGGCACCGGTACGTCGCGCTGTACGGGGCTCCCGGGGCGCCGGCGCTGGGTGTGCTCGGCGAGCAGGGGCCGAAGGAGACCGTGCAGCGGGCCGAGCAGGTCGCGAAGCCGTACCGGGCCGAGTCCGACGAGCTCGTGACGCCCGCGATGGAGGTCATCGCGACCGTCGCCGCCGGGGACGCCGGCGCCGACGGCGACTACTCGACCGAGTTGCCGGTGTCGACGCTCGAGCCCTACGTCGAGGCCGCGCACGAGGCGGACATGCCGGTGATCATCGACCTGCAGCCGGGGCGGTCGGACTTCCTGTCGCAGGCTAAGCAGTACGAGTCACTGCTGAAGAAGCCCGGCGTCTGGCTGGCGCTCGACCCGGAGTGGCGGCTGACGAAGGACCAGGTGCCCCTCGAGCAGATCGGCAGCGTGTCGGCGTCCGAGGTGAACGAGGTGTCCTCGTGGCTGGCCTCGCTCGTGCGCGAGGAAGGGCTGCCGCCGAAGGCCCTGGTACTGCACCAGTTCCGGCTGTCGATGATCCAGGACCGTGGCGCGCTCGAGACCCACCCGGAACTCGACATGCTCGTGCACGTCGACGGGCAGGGGTCGCAGCCGGACAAGCAGGCGACCTGGAAGGCACTGCACCAGGGCGCGCCGGAGGGGCTGCACTGGGGCTGGAAGAACTTCTACGACGAGGACACGCCCATGCTGACGCCGTCGCAGACAATGCAGGACGTGACGCCGACGCCGTCGTTGGTCACGTACCAGTAGTCCACAGACTGGAGGCGCGACCTGCGTTTCGTCGGTCGGTGCTGACAGCATGGGGGCATGGACACCCCCACCGCCGCTCCGTCTGTCGTCTCGCCATCTGCGGACATCGCCGCCGAGGCACAGCAGGCGCTCGCTGCGCTCACGGGGCGCCCCGACGCGGTGTTCCACCCCGGCCAGCTCGAGGCGATCTCCGCGCTGGTCGAGCACCGGCAGCGCGCCCTGGTCGTGCAGCGCACCGGGTGGGGCAAGTCGGCGGTGTACTTCCTGGCGACGCTGCTGCTGCGCCGACGCGGGGGCGGCCCGACGGTGCTGGTGTCGCCGCTGCTCGCCCTGATGCGCGACCAGGTCGCCGCCGCCGCGCGGGCCGGGGTCCGCGCGGTGTCGATCAACTCCGCGAACGCCCACGAGTGGGGCGAGACCCAGGCGGCACTCGCCCGTGACGAGGTCGACGTGCTCCTCGTCTCCCCCGAGCGGCTGAACAACCCGAAGTTCCGCGACGAGCAGATGCCGACCCTGATCGCCCGGATGGGGATGCTCGTGGTCGACGAAGCGCACTGCATCTCGGACTGGGGCCACGACTTCCGGCCGGACTACCGCCGACTGGCCGAGCTCATCCGGTCACTTCCTCACGGCGTCCCCGTCCTGGCCACCACCGCGACGGCGAACGAGCGCGTGGTCGAGGACGTCGCCGAACAGCTCACCGCCGGCCCGGCCGACCCGGTGTTCACGATCCGCGGGTCCCTGGCCCGCAAGTCCCTGCGCCTCGGCGTGCTGACCCTGCCCGATGCCCGGCAGCGGCTCGGGTGGCTCCTCGCGCACCTCGGCGACCTGCCCGGCAGCGGCATCATCTACACGCTCACCGTCTCGGCGGCCGAGGACATCGCCCGGCTGCTGCGCGACAACGGGTACGCCGTCCGTGCCTACACGGGGCGCACCGACACCGGCGAGCGCGAACAGCTCGAACAGCAGCTCAAGGGCAACGAGCTGAAGGCCCTGGTCGCCACGAGTGCGCTCGGCATGGGGTTCGACAAGCCCGACCTCGGGTTCGTCGTGCACGTCGGGGCTCCATCGTCGCCCGTCGCCTACTACCAGCAGATCGGTCGTGCCGGTCGTGCGACCGACAACGCCGACGTCCTGCTCCTGCCCGGGCGGGAGGACCGCGAGATCTGGCAGTACTTCGCCAGCGCCTCGATGCCGACCGAGGCCCGCGCCGCCGCCGTGCTCGGCGCCCTGTCCACCGACACCGCGATGTCGACCGTGGCGCTCGAGGGCCTGGTCGACATCAAGCGTTCCACCCTCGAACTCCTGCTCAAGGTGCTCGACGTCGACGGCGCCGTCCGACGCGTCACCGGTGGCTGGGTGTCGACCGGGCAGCCGTGGGAGTACGACGCGCCCCGGTACGAGCGGGTCGCCGCGGCCCGCGCTGCCGAGGCCGCATCGATGCTCGACTACGAGTCGACCTCGGCCTGCCGCATGCAGCTGCTGCAGCAGGACCTCGACGACCCCTCGGCAGAGCCCTGCGGCCGGTGCGACAACTGCGCCGGTGCCTGGTTCCCGACCGCCGTGTCCGACACCGACTCGTCCGGAGCCGCGGCCGCGCTCGACAAGGTCGGCGTCGAGATCGCCCCGCGTGCCCAGTGGCCCTCGGGGATGTCGTCGCTCGGGGTCTCGGTGCGGGGCAAGATCGGCCCGGACGAGCTCGTGCAACCCGGTCGTGCGGTGGCGCGTCTGACCGACCTCGGCTGGGGCGGCCCCCTGCGTGCGCTGTTCTCGCCGTCCATCCCCGATGCCCCGATCTCGCGCGAACTCGTCGACGGTTGCGTCCGGGCGCTCAAGGACTGGCCGTGGGAGACCCGGCCGACCGGCATCGTGGCGATGTCGTCGCGGTCACGGCCCGAGCTCGTGGGCTCCCTCGCCCAGGCGCTGTCCACGATCGGGCGGCTGCAGTTCCTCGGCACGCTCGGCCGCGCCGGCGGGGCCCCTCGTGGCGACGGTGCGACGAACAGCGCGTACCGGTTGTCCGGCGTGTGGGACACCTTCGTGGTCGATCCGTCGCTCGCCGCCGCCCTGCAGGCGCACGAGGGCCCGGTGCTGCTCGTGGACGACCTGGTGGACAGCCGGTGGACGATGACCGTGGCGGGGCGGGAACTCCGGCGGGCCGGCGCGTCCGCCGTGCTGCCGTTCGCCCTGGCCACGGTCGCGTAGGCCGGGTCGCATCGACCTCGCACCACTCCTGCGACAGTCCACGTGTCGATCGACGCGTGGTTTGTCACAGATCCGGGCCGACCGCGCGAGCGCTACCGCCGCGCGGGCTTCGGGAACGTGGTCCGCATGTGGTCGCTGGTCAGCACGTCGCCGATGCCGACCATGAGCACCGAGAACAGGATCTGCTCGATGACCATCCAGAACGGGTAGAGCCCGGGGATCGCCGCGACGATCAGCGTCACGATCGGGAAGATCCGGCTGAACAACCGCAGCCGCTGGTACGCCCAGTAGTACCCGAGCTGTGCCCGCCAGGCGAACACGTAGAGCGTCAGGGTGATGAGCAGCACCACGGTGGACCGGAACCACACCGCCCACGACAGGGTGTCCCCCGCGCGGGTCAGCAGCACGGCGACCACGATGGCGGTGAGGCCGACGACGGTCTCCGCGACGAGCAGCCACCGGATCCACCGGAACGAGCGGACGGTGTCGGGGTGTTCGAGCATGTCCTCGCGGATCACGTACCCGGACTGCCGACCTCCGGCCAACCGGTCGAGCCGCAGGCGGCACCACACGCGGTCGGCGAGCACACCGAGTCCGTCGTTCTGCTGCGTCACCAGTACATCGTGCCCCATCCCGAGGCCGGCAGCGGACGTGGCCCCGGGCGGGGACGGCTCAGTCCGACGGGACGAGTGCCGCGCCACCCAGCACGGTGCCGGTGTCGGCGTCGAGCAGGACCAGGGAGCGGACCTCGTCGGGCAGTGACCACGGATCGCTGAGCACGACGGTCAGCCCCTGTTCGACCCCGGCGGCCTGGAACAGGTCGTAGGACTCGCCAGCGGGCGTCCACACCGGCTTCGCGCCGCCGCGCACCGTCCCCGCGGACAGTACGACGTCGACCGGGCCGTCCCCGCCGGTCTCCAGGTGGTCGATCTCCACGGCGAGGGTCTCGTCGCCCGTGTTCCCCGCGATCCGCACGTGCCCCGAGGCCGCAGCCCCGATGCCGACAATGTCACCGGAGACCGGCGGGACGCGGCGCCACCACGGTTCGATGGGCGAACCGTCGACCGGACGGACGGGTTGGGGCTCGATCGGTTCCTCGAGGCCGTTGGACGGCGGCAGTCGGACGTCGGGCGACTGCGCCGGCTCGGAGGGCACGGGGTCGGCACGGGTGACCGAGTCGCCGTCGTCCGGTGCGTGCGCGATCGTCCACAGGGACACCGAGCCCACGACGACCACACCGACGACGACGCCCACCAGGGCGGACCGACGTCGGTCCGCTGCCCACGGCCCGGTACGCACGTCCCCATGATGCCGCACCGGCGCGCCGGACCGCCCGCGGGCCTCCAGGCCGAACGCCGACCAGCGATGACCGGGCCCCCGGACGCAGAACGCGCCCCGACGGATCGGGGCGCGTTCTGCGTGACGGGGGTGGGCTCAGCGCTTCCGGCGCTCGCGCACCCGCATGTTGACGTTGATCGGCGTGCCGGAGAAGCCCCAGACCTCGCGGAGACGACGCGTGATGAAGCGTCGGTACTGCGGGTCGAGGAACGCCGACGTGAAGAGCACGAAGGTCGGCGGCTGGCTCGACGCCTGGGTCCCGAACAGGATGCGGGGCTGCTTGCCGCCGCGCACGGGGTGGGGGTGTTCCTGCACGAGCTCGGCGATGAAGGCATTGACCTTGCCGGTCGGGATGCGGGTGTCCCACGACTCGAGGGCGGTCTCGAGCGCCGGCACGAGCTTCTCGAGGTGACGGCCGGTGCGGGCCGAGATGTTCACGCGCGGGGCCCAGGCGACGTGCGCCAGGTCCTGCTCGATCTCGCGCTCCAGGTACCGGCGTCGCTCGTCGTCGAGCAGGTCCCACTTGTTGTAGGCCAGCACGAGGGCACGGCCCGACTCGAGGACGAGGTCGATGATGCGGAGGTCCTGCACGGACACCGGCTCGGTGACGTCGAGGACGACGACGGCGACCTCGGCCTTCTCGAGCGCGGCGGTGGTGCGGAGCGAGGCGTAGAAGTCGGCGCCCTGCTGCATGTGCACGCGCTTCCGGATGCCGGCGGTGTCGACGAAGCGCCACACCTTGCCGCCGAGCTCGATCTGCTCGTCCACCGGGTCGCGGGTGGTGCCGGCGATGTCGTTCACGACGACCCGCTCTTCACCGGCGGCCTTGTTGAGCAGTGAGCTCTTGCCGACGTTCGGGCGGCCGAGGATGGCCACGCGGCGGGGGCCGCCGACCTCCTGCTTGGCGACGGCCGAGGTGTCGGGCAGCGTCTTGATGATCAGGTCGAGCAGGTCCGCGACGCCACGGCCGTGCAGGGCCGACACCGGGTGCGGCTCGCCGAGCCCCAGGTTCCAGAGTTCGTAGGCGTCGAGTTCACGGCGCTCGTCGTCGGCCTTGTTCGCGACGACGATGACGGGGCGGTCGGTGCCGCGGAGCATCTTGACGACGTGCTCGTCGGTGGCGGTGATCCCGACCGTGACGTCCACGACGAACAGCACGGCGTCGGCGAGGTCGATGGCGACCTCGGCCTGCGCGGCGACGGAGGCGTTGATGCCCTCGGCGCCGGGCTCCCAGCCGCCGGTGTCGACGAGCGTGAAGCGCTTGTCGTTCCAGTCCGCCTTGTAGCTGACACGGTCGCGGGTGACGCCGGGGACGTCCTGCACGACGGCCTCACGACGACCGAGGATGCGGTTCACGAGCGCGGACTTGCCGACGTTCGGGCGGCCGACGATCGCGAGCACCGGGTAGGCGGGCAGGTAGTGGACGCCGTCCTCGCCGACCTGACCGGCCTCGAGCAGGGCGAGGTCTTCGTCCTCGAGGTCGTACTCCTCGAGTCCGGCGCGGAGCGCGGTCGCGCGCTGCTCGGCCTCGGCCTCGTCGAGTCCGGCGAGCCGCTCGCCGAGGGCGTCGTCGTACCGGGGGAAGTCGTCGTTGTCCGGGTTGTCCAGCTGAGCCATCTTGGGTTCCTCGCGAGCGGCCGGGGCCGCGGTGTCGGTGGCCGTTGCCGGCCGGGGCCGGGGGTCCGGCCGTGGGGTGACCAGGCGGCCGAGGCCGTCCGGTCGTGCGTCAGTGCGTGGCCGCGCGGGCCAGGTCGACGACCGCCTGCACGGTCTGGTCGAAGTCGAGGTCGGTGGAATCGAGCGTCGTGACGCCGTCGGCGGCGTTCATGAAGTCGACGACCTTCGCGTCCGCCGCGTCGCGACGAGCGAGTGCTGCGGAGGTCTCGGCGGCCGACTGGGTCGTGACCTCTGCCGAGCGTCGGGCCATTCTAACGGACTCGTCGGCCGTCAGCAGGATCCGGACCTCGGCATCGGGTGCGACGACCGTGGTGATGTCCCGGCCCTCGGTGATGATGCCCGGGGCGTCGGTCTTCCGCATGACGTTCCGGAACAGCTGGACCAGGCGCTTCCGGACGTCCGGGAGCTTCGCGATGTGGGCGACCGCGCCGGTGACGTCGGGCGTGCGGATCGCCTCGGTCACGTCGGTCTCCCCCACCTTGACGTAGTAGTCGTCGGGGTCGGTGCCGATGGCGTAGTCGAAGGTGTCCCAGCTCGCCAGGATCGCCGCGGCGTCGTCGAGGTCGACCCGCTGCTGCAACGCGTGCCACGCGAGTGCGCGGTAGGCGGCGCCGGTGTCCTGGTAGCCGTAGCCCAGGGCGCGGGCGGCCGCGCGGGAGACGCTCGACTTGCCGCTGCCCGCGGGGCCGTCGACCGCGATGACGATCTTCGCGACGTAGGCGCCGTCGGCCAGGCCGGACGGCATCGGGGCGCTGGTCGAACCGGGCTCCCCGCCGGGCTCACCGAGGCCGCCGGCCGGACCGCCGAGCGGACCGCCGTCGCCGCCGGAGCCGTCACCCGGGCCACCGAGCGGGCCGCCGGCGCCGCCGGTACCAGGCGCGGGCAGGCCCGAGTCGGGCCCGTCGGTTCCACCGGCCGGAGCGCGTCCACTCGTCACGCCGGAGTCGTTCGTGTCGTCGTTCAGGCCCATGCTGCTGCGATCCTCCATCCGCGCCCCTCGAGTTCCTCGACGAGTCGCTGTTCCTGCTCGGGCAGCACCGACACCTCGACGATGCCGATCTGTGCGCCCGGTGAGTGCTCGAGGCGCATGTCCTCGAGGTTGATGCCGATCTCCCCGATGAACGTCAGGAGCGCGGCGATCTGCCCGGGGGTGTCGTCGACCAGGACGACCACCTGGGCGAAGCGCTTGGTGGTGCCGTGCTTGCCGGGGAGCCGTTCGACCCCGCGGTTGCCGTCGGCGATGGTCTCGGCGATGGTGCGCGGCGACCCGGCACCGTCCGGGTCGCCGAGCGCGTCGATCACGCGGGACAGGTCGTCGCGCAGGTCGGTGAGCACCGGCCGGATGTGCCCGGCGTTCGCCCCGATGATCTGCACCCAGAGCCCGGGGTCGCTCGCCGCGATCCGGGTGACGTCGCGCACGCCGCCACCGGCCAGGCCGAGCGACCCGTCGGGTGCGTCCCGCAGGCGCGAGGCCATGAGGGTCGACACGAGCTGCGGCGCGTGCGAGACGTAGGCCACGGCGAGGTCGTGCGACTCGGGGTCCATCGGCACGACGGTCGCGCCGACGTCGAGCGCGAGGTCCTCGACCACCGCGGCACGCTGGTACGTGATGCCGTCGTGGTCGGCGATCACCCAGGGGCGACCGACGAACAGGTCGGCGCGTGCGGCGGTCGGACCGCTGCGCTCGCGTCCGGCCATCGGGTGCGACCCGATGTAGCGGGAGACGTCGGCCCCGGCCGCCACCAGGGCGGCGAGCGGCCCGGACTTCACGCTGGCGACGTCGGTCACCACGGCGTCGGGGTGGGCGGCGAGCTCACGTTCGACCACCGTCGCGACGACGTCCGGCGGCACCGCGACGACGACGAGCTCCGGCTGGTCGCCGACAGCCGGTCGACGCCCGGCGCCGTAGTCCACGGCGAGCGCCAGCGTGGCTGGCGAGACGTCGTCGAGGACGACGTCCACACCCTTCTCGCGCAGGGCCAGGCCGATCGAGGCGCCGAGCAGGCCGGCACCGACGACCCGGACCGGGCCGCGCAGACGGCGGTCGATGTCGGTCGGGGTCAGGTCGGTCACCGGGCAAGCCTACCGATCGAGGCTCGGGCATCGGTCGATGCCCGAGCCTCGGGTTCGGTCAGTCCGCCGACTCGTCCTCGTACTCGTCGTCGTCCTGGTCGAACGCGACGTCACGGTCGTCACGAGCGGACGGCTTCGCGTCACGGACGGTGCTGAGCAGCTTGCCGACCTCGACCGTGCCGAGCTCGCGCATCTTGCCCGGCGGCAGGCTGCCCAGGTGCAGCGGTCCGAACGACCGGCGGACGAGTTCGAGGACCGGGTGGTCGACCGCCTCGAGCATGCGACGGACGATGCGGTTGCGGCCGGAGTGCAGCGTGATCTCGACGAGCGACTCACCCCGCGAGGACTCGAGCAACCGCACCTTGTCGGCCTTGATCGGGCCGTCCTCGAGCTCGACGCCCTCGGTCAGGCGCTGCACCACGGCGGGGTTCACGTTGCCGTGGACCTTCGCGATGTAGGTCTTCTGCACGCCGAACGACGGGTGCGCCAGCACGTGTGCCAGGTCGCCGTCGTTCGTCAGGACGAGCAGCCCGGAGGTCTCGGCGTCGAGACGGCCGACGTTGAACAGGCGCTCCTCGTAGCGGTCCACGAACTCGGTCAGGTCGCGGCGACCACGCTCGTCCTGCAGGCTCGAGACGACGCCGGTCGGCTTGTTCAGCACGATGTAGCGCCGCGACGAGTCGATCTGCACGGGCACGCCGTCGACGCTGATCGCGTCCTTCTCGGGGTCGACGCGACGCCCGAGGGCGTCCACGACCTCGCCGTTGACCGTCACACGGCCCTCGACGATCAGGTTCTCCGCGACCCGGCGGGATGCCACGCCGGCAGCGGCGATCACCTTCTGCAGGCGCTCGCCCTCTGCCTGGAGGCCCGGCTCGGCCCCGGCAGGCGCCGTTCCGTCCGCCGCGTCCCAGTCCTCGATGATCGGCCGTTCGGGCGTGCCCTCGGCCGGGTTGCCCCGGTCGTCGCGCTGCCCGCTCGGCTTCGGCGTGGTGCGGTCGCTGTTGCGGACGCTCGTGGTGCCGCCGACGTAGCGGCGGCCGTTGTGCCAGACGCGGCTCTGCTGGCCGTCGGGGCTGCGGCGGTCGTCACGGCCGCGGTCGTCGCGCCGGTCGCCGCGGGGAGCGGAGCCGCCGCGGTCGTCGCGACCCCGGTAGCCACCACGGTCATCGCGCGGAGCCGAAGCACCACGGTCGTCACGGCCCCGGTACCCACCGCGGTCGTCGCGCGGAGCGGAGTTGCCTCGGTAGCCACCACGGTCGCCGCCACCGGATCGGTCATCGCGCGGAGCCGAAGCACCACGGTCGTCACGGCCCCGGTACCCACCGCGGTCGTCGCGCGGTGCGGAGCTCCCGCGGTCGTCACGACCCCGGTACCCACCACGGTCATCACGCGGAGCCGAGCTCCCCCGGTACCCGCCGCGGTCGTCACGCGGAGCGGAGCTCCCCCGGTACCCGCCGCGGTCGTCACGCGGAGCGGAGCTCCCGCGGTAGCCGCCGCGGTCGCCACCACCGGCACGGTCGTCCCGGCCGCGGTACCCACCACGGTCGTCGCGCGGAGCGGATCCACCACGGTCGTCGCGGCCGCGGTACCCACCACGGTCGTCACGGGGAGCGGAGCTCCCACGGTACCCACCACGGTCGTCACGGGGAGCGGAGCTCCCACGGTACCCACCACGGTCGCCACCACCGGCACGGTCGTCCCGGCCTCGGTAGCCACCACGGTCGTCACGCGGAGCCGAAGCCCCGCGGTACCCACCACGGTCGCCGCCGCGGTCGCCGCGCGACGGGTACCCGCCACGACGGTCGTCGTCACGCGGCGGGCGTGCGCCCCCGCGGTCGTCGCGACCGTACCCGCCGGAGCGGCCACCGGCACTGGAACCGGCCCCGCCGCGTCCGCCGGCCGGGCGGCCGGAGCGATCCGGGCCTCCCGAGCGTCCGTTGCGGTCGTCTCGGTCTCGGGGCGCGCCGCGCCCCCGGTCGTCAAACCCTGCCATCGGGGATCCCTTCGTTCTGCTCGAAGCCGTCCGCACCGTCGTCCAGGAGGGGCGAGATGAGCGGCAGCTCGTCGAGCGAGTTGATGCCGAGCTGCTGCAGGAGCAGGTCGGACGTGACGTAGTTGATGGCGCCGGTCTCGGCGTCGGTGAACGACTCCTCGATGAGGCCGCGTGCCACCAGGGTCCGGACGACGCCGTCGACGTTGACGGCGCGGATCGCAGCGATCTGCGAGCGGGTGATCGGCTGCTTGTAGGCGACGACCGCCAGGGTCTCGAGCGCGGCCTGCGACAGCCGCGAGGGGCGCTCGGCCTCGACGAACTGCTCGACCACGGGGTCCAGGTCGGCGCGGACGTAGAAGCGCCAGCCGCCACCGACCTCACGCAGTTCGAAGCCGCGGCGGATCGTGCCCTCGACGCCGTCGAAGTCCGCGACCAGGCGTTCGATCGCCTGGCGGACGGCGGGGACGGGTGACCCGACGGCAGCGCCGAGGGCGACGAGTGACTGCGGCTGGTCGGCGATCATCAAGATCGCCTCGAGCTGACGGTCGATGGGGATGGAGGGGTGGGCCGCGGACGCGGCGCGTTCGTGGATCTCGCGTTCGATGGCACGGGCGTCGGCCATCTCGTCGGCGCCGCCGGGTTCGGCGCTGGACGTGTCGTGCGCGTCATCCGTCATAGTCGGCTCCCAGGTTCGCGAGGCTCTCGTCGGACCAGTCCTCGGCGGTCCACCGCAGTGTCAGCTCCCCGAGCGGCTCGAGCTGCTCGAACGAGATCGACGCGTTCCGGTACAGCTCGAGGATCGCGAGGAAGCGAGCCACCACGATACCCGTCTGGTCGACGCCCGCGACCAGTTCGCGGAACGAGACCCCTGCACCGTTGCGGGTGCGGAGGATCGAGACGACGATCGCGGCCTGCTCCCGGATGCTGATGAGCGGGGCGTGCAGGTGGTCGAGGCCGACGGTCGGGATCTCCCGTGGGGCGAAGGCCAGCGCGGCCAGTGCGGCGAAGTCCTGCACCGACAGGGTCCAGACGAGCTCCGGCGTCCGCGCGCGGAACCGCTCCTCGAGCCGGACGCTGCGGCTGTGCCGGCGCGACTCGACGCCCCAGCGCTCCCCGAACCAGTCGGCGGCCTGCTTGAACGCCCGGTACTGCAGCAGTCGGGCGAACAGCAGGTCCCGGGCCTCGAGCAGGGCCACGTCCTCGGCGTCCACGAGCTCACCCTGGGGCAGCAGCCCGACGATCTTCAGGTCGAGCAGGGTCGCCGCGACGACCAGGAACTCGCTGGCCTCGTCGAGTTCGTCGGCGGACTCGGCCTGCCGGACGTACTGGATGAACTCCCCCGTCACGGCACCGAGCGACACCTCGGTGATGTCGAGCTCGTGCTTCGTGATGAGCGACAGCAGGAGGTCGAACGGTCCGTCGAAGTTGGCGAGCCGGACCCGGAACCCCGCGTCAGGCGACGGCGCCACGCTGGACGAGCTCTCGTGCGAGCTGCCGGTAGGCGTGGGCGGCAGGGTGGTCCGGCGCGGTCTGCGTGATCGGGCGAGCGGACACCGTGGCGTCCGGGAACTTCACGGTGCGGCCGATGACGGTGTCGAGCACGCGGTCGTCGAAGGTGTCGACGACCCGCTCCATGACCTCGCGGGAGTGCAGCGTGCGCGAGTCGTACATGGTCGCCAGGATGCCGTCGAGCTTGAGCGCCGGGTTGAGGCGGTCGCGCACCTTGTCGATCGTCTCGATGAGCAGGGCGACACCGCGCAGCGCGAAGAACTCGCACTCAAGCGGGATGAGGACGCCGTGCGCCGCAGTCAGGGCGTTCACGGTCAGCAGGCCGAGCGACGGCTGGCAGTCGACCAGGATCACGTCGTAGTCGTTCGCGACCTTGCGCAGCACGCTCGCCAGGATCTGCTCACGGGCGACCTCGTTGACCAGGTGCACCTCGGCCGCGGACAGGTCGATGTTCGCCGGGATGACGTCGAGGCCGGGGGTGTTCGTCGGCTGGATGACCTGGTTCGGGTCCTTCACGGCACCCATCAGCAGGTCGTACACGGTGTGGATGTCGTGCGTCCGGACACCGAGGCCCGCGGACAGCGCACCCTGCGGATCGAAGTCGACGGCGAGGACCTTGCGGCCGTACTCCGCGAGCGCCGCGCCCAGGTTGATGGCGGTCGTGGTCTTGCCGACGCCGCCCTTCTGGTTGCAGAGCGCGATGATGCGGGCGGGTCCGGTGCTGTCGAGCTCCTCGGGCACGGGGAAGTCCCGGACGGGACGCCCCGTCGGACCGTGGGTGGTCGCGCCGGTGGGGTTGGTCGTCGGGTTCGGGCTCACCCCGTCATCGTACCGGCGACCTCGGGCTAAACCGGGTCGCACCGCCGCGCGGGCGCGCTGCTGGGTGACGGTCTGGCCGCTGCCGCTGCTGCGGCGTTGCTGCTGCTCGTCAGGCAGCGCGCAGGGCGACGCGCATGCTGTCGACCCGCTCGGCGATCACGGGGTCGGTCGACCACCGCTGCTGCAGCCGGCCGACGAGCTCGCCGACCTGCTCGCGGTCGAGCCCCGGGTGCAACGCCAGGCCCACCGTCAGCTCCGGCCCGGCGAACCGGCCGACCGGGTCGCCCGGAGCGAGTTCGACGCGGGCGACGCTGGGCTCCCCCTCGACCGAGGCGGCGAAGGCGCGGGCCACCTCGGGGTCCTCGAAGCACGGGGTCCACGGCAGGTCCTGCCCGAGCGCCCACACCGCCGGACGACGCAGCACGAACTCGGTGGGCGACTTCGGGTCGAGCACGACGAGCTGGGTGTCCTCGCTCGCCGCAGCCATCGCCACACGGCGGGACTCCACCGGCACCGGGCGCGCATCCGGGTCCCACGCGTGCATGGCGTCGACCGAGGTGAACGCCGGCATCACGCTGCGACCGTCCGGACCAGCGACCGTCACGATCGAGAGTTCCTGGGTCTTGTCGACGAGCTTGCCCTCGTCGGTCTCCCCCACGTCACCGGCCTCGGCGATGAGCGGGATGAGCAGGCGCGCGGTGCGGAGGGACTCGACGATCGTCGCCTGGGACGCACCGCCGGCGAGCGAGCCGATCGCTGCGACCACCGCGGGATCGGCGAGTCCGTCGTCATCGGCGAACGCGGTGTCGTGGTGGTCGAACGTGCGACCTGCCCACGAGAAGCCCGCCGAGTCCGCCGCCCCACCGGGGGTGTGCGCGTCGTCGGCGTCCGGCCCGGTGCCGCGGCCGTTCGAGATGCCCGCCACGGCGTTACTCCGAGGCGATGTCGAGTGCGGCCGGCAGCGTGAACGCCCCGGAGTACAGCGCCTTGCCGATGATCGCGCCCTCGAGCCCGTACGGCACGAGTTCGCGGAGCGCACGGAGGTCGTCGAGCGTCGAGATCCCGCCCGAGGCCACCACGGGCTGGTCGGTCCGGTCGCACACCTGGCGGAGCAGCTCGACGTTCGGCCCCTGCAGCGTGCCGTCCTTCGTGACGTCGGTCACCACGTAGCGGGCGCACCCGGCGGCTTCCAGCCGGTCGAGCACCTCCCACAGGTCACCGGCGTCCTCGGTCCAGCCGCGGCTCGACAGCGTCGTCCCGCGGACGTCCAGCCCGACGGCGATCTGCTCGCCGTACTCACCGATCACCCGCGCTGCCCAGTCGGGGTTCTCGAGCGCCGCGGTGCCGAGGTTCACGCGCGCCGCCCCGGTCGCCAGTGCCGCTTCGAGCGAGGCATCGTCGCGGATGCCGCCGGACAGCTCGACGGAGACGCCCTCGACCTCGCGGACGGCGTGCGCGATGACCCGGCGGTTGTCGCCACGGCCGAAGGCTGCGTCCAGGTCGACGAGGTGGATCCACTCGGCACCCTGGTCACGCCAGGTCCGGGCAGCGGCGACGGGGTCGCCGTAGCCGGTCTCGCTCCCCGCCTCGCCCTGGGTGAGTCGCACGGCCTGTCCGTCGACGACGTCGACGGCCGGCAGCAGGACGAGGGGCGGGGTGTCGGTGAGGTCGGTCATGGTCCTGTCGGTTTCGTTGCGGTGGAGAAGGGGCTGCGGACGGCCGGGAGGCCCGGTGCGCGTCCGGCACGGCCGTCGCGCGCGGCGCCGGCCGGGTTCAGAGCGAACGCACCCAGTTGGAGAGCAGGCGGATGCCCGGCTCGCCGGACTTCTCGGGGTGGAACTGCGTGGCGGTGAGCGGCCCGTTCTCGACCGCGGCGATGAACTTCTGCCCGTGCTCGGCCCAGGTCAGACGGGGCGCACGGAACGGCCCGTAGGCCTCGAGCGGGAAGTCGGTCACGCCGTAGGAGTGCACGAAGTAGAAACGCTCGTCGTGCAGCCCGTCGAACAGCACGGAGTCCTCCGGGGCCTGCACGGTGTTCCAGCCCATGTGCGGCAGCACCTCGGCCTGGATCTCCTGCACGGTGCCGGGCCACTGGCCGAGCCCTTCGACGTCGGCGCCACGCTCGATGCCCCGCGAGAACAGGACCTGCATGCCGACGCAGATGCCGAGCACAGGTCGCCCGCCGGCCAGGCGGTGGTCGACGATCTCGCCGCCCTGCACGCCCTCGAGCTGGTCGATCACGGCGGCGAACGCCCCGACACCGGGGACGAGCAGGCCGTCCGCCTTGAGCGCCGCCTGCTTGTCCGAGGTCAGCGTGACGTCAGCCCCGGCGCGCTCGAGCGCCTTGGCGGCGGAGTGGACGTTGCCCGATCCGTAGTCGAGGACGACGACGTTCGGCTTGGCGGCGGTCACAGGGCGCCCTTCGTGGAGGGGATGCCGTCGACGCGCGGGTCCGGTTCGACCGCCTTGCGCACGGCCCGGGCGAACGCCTTGAACTCGGCTTCGGCGATGTGGTGGGGGTCGCGGCCCTCGAGCACGCGGACGTGGACGGTGATGCCTGCGTTGAACGTGATCGCCTCGAACACGTGGCGGACCATCGAGCCGGTGAAGTGGCCACCGATCCGGTGGAACTCGAAGCCCGCGGGCTCGCCGGAGTGCACGAGGAACGGACGCCCGGAGACGTCGACGACGGCCTGGGCCAGCGCTTCGTCGAGCGGGACCAGGGCGTCGCCGTACCGGCCGATGCCGGAGCGGTCCCCGAGGGCCTGCTTGATCGCCTGCCCGAGCACGATGCCGGTGTCCTCGACCGTGTGGTGCACGTCGACGTCGGTGTCGCCCGTGGAGCGCACGCGCAGGTCGATCAGGGAGTGCTTGCTGAACGCGGTCAGCATGTGGTCGAAGAACGGGACGGAGGTCGAGATCGACGAAATCCCGGTGCCGTCCAGGTCGAGCTCGAGTTCGACACTCGATTCGCTCGTCGAACGGCTGATCGAAGCGGTGCGGGCGGTCATGCCTCAACCCTAACCGGCGACTGCTCGGCGGCGACCTGCCGCATGGCGTCGAGGAACGCGGTCGTCTCGGCCTCGGTCCCCGCACTCACCCGCAGGTGGTTCGGGATGCCGAGGTCGCGCACGATGACGTCGCGCTCGAGCAGCGCCTCGAACGCGGCGTGCGGGTCGGCGACACCACCGAACAGGACGAAGTTCGACCAGGTCTCGTAGGTGCGGTACCCCATGGCCTGGAGCTCGGTGACCATGCGGTCGCGCTGCCCCTTGATGTCGTCCACCATCGCCAGCATCTCGGGGGCGTGCCGGAGTGCCGCGATCGCCGCCGCCTGGGTGAGCGCGGACAGGTGGTACGGCAGCCGGACCAGCCGGACCGCGTCGACGACGGCGGGGTGCGCGGCCATGTACCCGACCCGGGCGCCCGCGAACGCGAACGCCTTGCTCATCGTGCGGGAGACCACGAGGCGCTCACGACCGGGCAGCAGCGTGAGGGCGCTCGGGGCATCGGACGGCATGAACTCGGCGTAGGCCTCGTCCACCATCACGATCCCGTCGGTGGCGTCGTAGGCGGCCGCGATGGTCTCGATCTCGAGCGGGGTGCCCGTCGGGTTGTTCGGCCCGCACAGGAACACGATGTCCGGCTGGTGCTCGCGGATGGCCGCGACGACGGTCTCGGGCGAGATGCGGAACGCGTCGTCCCGCTGGGCCGGGATCCACGTGGTGCCGGTACCCGACGCGAGGATCGAGTGCATGGAGTACGTGGGCGGGAACCCGAGCACCGAGCGACCGGGCCCACCGAACGCCTGGAGGAGCTGCTGCAACACCTCGTTCGACCCGTTGGCCGCCCAGAGCTGTTCGGCGGTCAGGTCGTGCCCGAGGTAGTCCGCGAGGGACTGCCGGAGCTCGGTGAACTCGCGGTCCGGGTACCGGTTGACCGTCAGCAGGGCCTGCCGGATCGACTCGACGATGTCGGCAGCGACGTCGTCCGGAACGGGATGCGTGTTCTCGTTGACGTTGAGCTGCACGCGGACGTGCTTCTGCGGAGCGCCGTACGGGCTCTGCCCGCGCAGGTCGTCTCGGATCGGGAGGTCTTCGAGCGTGAATGCCACCGATCCATCGTAGGCCGCAGCCACCGTGCGACGACCAGCCGTCCGGACGGCGCTGCCCGAGTGGCTACTCGCCGTCGGTGTACTTGGTGGGGATGGCGATCTCTTCGCCGGCCTGCAGCGCGGAGCCGTCGAGGGCGTTGAGGCTCACGACGTCCTGCACGAAGTCGCGCGGGTCCGAGTTCGGCGCCGTCTGCTCGGCGAGCTGCCAGAGCGTCTCGCCCGGCTGGATCGTCACGGTCTCGAACTGGGTGCGGGCGCCGCCGGCGGTGGCGTCACCGGCGGAAGCCTGCCCACCGTTCAGCACGCCGAGGGCGACGACGATGAGGAGCGGGAGCGCGGCGAGCGTCGTGAAGACGATGCGGCCGCGACGCGTCAGACGCAGGCGGGTACGCACGGCGGGCGCCGCGGTGCGCTGGATGTCAGCGATGGCGATGGTGCTCATGTCGTTGTTGCCTTCCCGTTCGGTGGAACCGAAGTCGTGTACCGAACATAGTTTCGAATCAGACGACGCACAAGTCCTGGGAGAGGATTTCTGCGGGGTTTTCTTGCGACGCGCTCGAACAGGTGTTTGTCCGGCCCTGGCTGGTCGGATACTGTTTCGATCGACTGGGACAAGCCTGACGGGGACCACCGACATTCCCGCCGCGGCCGGACCGGCACCGACGAAAGCGAGACGACGTGGTGGACGAACTGCGGGGCCAGAAGCCGCTGACGCCGAAGCAGCAGGCGATCCTCGACGCGATCCGTGCGTCGATCGCCTCACGGGGCTACCCGCCGAGCATGCGCGAGATCGGCGACGCCGCCGGGCTCTCCTCGCTCTCCAGCGTCTCCCACCAGCTCGGCCAGCTCGAGCTCGGGGGCTGGATCCGCCGCGACCCGAACCGCCCCCGTGCACTCGAGGTGCTGGTGGACGAGCCGGCGTCCGACGTCAGCGGCCCGGACATCGACGCCACCACGCTCGTGCCGCTCGTCGGCCGGATCGCCGCCGGTGTGCCGATCACCGCCGAGCAGCACGTCGACGAGATCATCCCGCTCCCCCGCCAGCTCGTCGGCACCGGCGAGCTCTTCATGCTCAAGGTCGTCGGTGAGTCGATGATCGACGCCGCGATCTGCGACGGCGACTGGGTCGTCGTCCGGTCGCAGCAGACCGCCGAGAACGGAGACATCGTCGCGGCCATGCTCGACGAGGAGGCGACGGTCAAGGTCTTCCGTCAGCGCGACGGTCACACGTGGCTGCTGCCGCGCAACTCCGCCTTCGAGCCGATCCTCGGCGACGCGGCCTCGGTGCTCGGCAAGGTCGTCGCCGTCCTCCGCTCCCTCTGACCTGCACGACGGAACGCCGCCGGGATCCGGCGGCGTTCCGTGTGTTCCGGAGCGTCCCGGCGACGTGACGACGTCGGCGGGCCGGTGACGGGCCTCCAGGCCGCGCAGCAGCGCCCGCCGGAGGCGACCCTCAGACGGTCGGGACCGGCGTGACCACGTAGGGCTCGAGTTCGGCGACCTGCCGCTGGAAGACGCGCACCCGCAGGCGCGTGCCGTCCTCGACGTAGTCGACGGACTCGACCGAACCGGTGTCGTGGAGCGACGACACCAGATCGCCGCGGTCGTACGGCACCACGATCGTCAGGTCGGCGTCGGGCTCCGGCAGGCGGTCCTCGATGACGCCGAGGAGCTCCGGGATGCCCTCGCCCGTGCGCGCCGACACGAACACCGCGTCCGGCACGAGCCCGATGAGCACCAGGCGCTGCGCGTCGTCGATCAGGTCTGCCTTGTTGAAGACGACGATCTCCGGGATGTCACCCGCACCGACGTCGCCGATGACCTCGCGCACGGTGGACAGCTGCGCCCCGGGGTCGGGGTGCGAGCCGTCGACCACGTGCACGATGACGTCGGCGTCGCCGACCTCTTCGAGGGTGGAGCGGAAGGCCTCGACGAGCTGGTGCGGCAGGTTGCGGACGAAGCCGACCGTGTCGACGAACGTGAACTCCCGGCCCTTGGCGCTCTCGGTCCGACGGACCGTGGCGTCCAGCGTCGCGAACAGCTGGTTCTGCACGAGCACACCCGCGCTCGTGAGCCTGTTCAACAGCGACGACTTGCCGGCGTTGGTGTAGCCCGCGATCGCGACGCTCGGCACCTCGTTGCGGTTGCGCTCGGCGCGCTTGGCCTCACGGGCCGGGGTGAACCCGGCGATCTGCCGGCGGAGCTTCGCCATCCGCGTGTGGATCTTGCGGCGGTCGAGCTCCATCTTCGTCTCACCGGGGCCACGAGAGCCCATACCAGCGCCTCCGGAGACCTGGCCACCGGCCTGCCGGGACATCGAGTCACCCCAACCGCGCAGTCGAGGCAGCAGGTACTGCAGCTGAGCGAGTTCGACCTGCGCCTTCCCCTCGCGGGTCTTCGCGTGCTGGCTGAAGATGTCGAGGATGACGGCCGTGCGGTCGATGACCTTCACCTTCACGACGTCCTCGAGCGCACGACGCTGCGAGGGTGCGAGTTCGGTGTCGGCGATGACCGTGTCGGCACCGGTGGCCTTGACGACCATCGCGAGCTCCTGGGCTTTGCCCTTGCCCAGGTAGGTTGCCGGGTCCGGGTTCGGCCGACGCTGGAGGAGCCCGTCGAGCACCACGGCGCCCGCGGTCTCGGCGAGTGCCGCGAGCTCGCGGAGGGAGTTCTCGGCGTCCGAGGCGTCGCCCTGGGGGTACACGCCGATCAGGACGACCTGCTCGAGCCGCAGCTGGCGGTACTCGACCTCGGTGACGTCCTCGAGTTCGGTGGAAAGGCCGGCGACACGGCGCAGCGCCGCACGGTCCTCACGGTCGTACTGGTCGCCGTCGCCGGTCCAGCTGCGGTCGTCGACCGACTGCGTCTGGATGGCCTGGGCGGGTGCGAAGATGGACGATGCTGCGCGGTGGTCTGCGTTGCGCAACACCCTCTCGACGACACCGTCTGCGCTGTCGTCGTTGGTCTGGTGGTTCTGCTGATGGGTATCCGTCATCCTGTGCACAGGCTACCTCCGGAGGCCCTCCGACACACTCGGTTGCCGGTACGGTTCATCCATGGCGAACGACCACTACTTCTCGGCCACTCCTTCGTCGGAGGTCCGCCAGCGCCAGGTGCACGTCACGCTCGCCGGTCAGCCCCTCACCCTGTCGACCGCGGCGGGCGTCTTCAGCCCCGACGGGATCGACCGCGGCACGAAGGTCCTGCTCGGCTCGGTGCCGGCACCCGCTGCCGACGGAGCACTGCTCGACATCGGCTGCGGCTGGGGGCCGATCGCGATCACGATGGCCCTGCAGTCCCCCGACGCCCACGTGTGGGGCGTCGACGTCAACGAGCGGGTGCTCGGGCTCGCGCGCGCCAACGCGGCTGCTGCGGGGGCGTCGAACGTCACGATCGCCCTGCCCGACGACGTGCCGGCTGACCTGCGCTTCCGCACGATCTGGTCGAACCCGCCGATCCGTGTCGGCAAGGACGAGCTGCACCAGATCCTGCTGACGTGGCTACCCCGGCTCGAGGTCGGGGGCGACGCCTGGCTCGTCGTGTCGAAGGACCTCGGGGGTGACTCGCTGCAGAAGTGGCTCGTCGGGTCGCTCGGCTCGGAGTTCGCGGTCACCCGGGAGTCGACGGCGAAGGGGTTCCGAGTCATCCGGGTGCGCCGCAGCGCGTAGGGCGCGTCCGCACTTCGTGTGCGTGCACCTCGTGTGCGTGCACTTCGTGTGCGTGCACTTCGTGAGCAGGAATGGTCGGGTCGCCGGGGCGCACCCGACCATTCCTGCTCACGAAGCACCGCGGAGCGAGCGACCGCGCGCCGCCGCTCCGCGACCACCCCGCGTCAGACCGTCAGGTCGCCCGAGAACACCAGCTCGGCGGGACCGGACAGCGACACGTGCTCGCCGTCCTCGGTCGCCGTCATCCGCACCGTCAGCAGCCCGCCCGGCACCCGCACGCGCCAGGTGTCCGGCGCCCCCGCGCCGACCCAGTAGCGCGTGGCGAGGGCGGCCGCGACTGCCCCGGTGCCGCACGAGAGCGTCTCCCCGCTCCCCCGTTCGTGCACCCGCATCGTGATCTCACCGACGCCGTCCTTGATGAGCGGATCGCCGGGCAGCACGAACTCGACGTTCGCGCCGTGGTCCGGTGCCGGATCGAGCACCGGCAGGAAGGTCAGGTCGAGGTCGGCCAGTTCGTCCTCGGTCTCGACGGCGACGACCACGTGCGGGTTGCCCACGTCGATGCCGATACCGGGCCGCGCACCGTCGAGGTTCTTGGCCCGCACGAGCACGTCGTCGGAGCCACCGCCCTCGATGCCCAGGCCCCAGCGGCCGAGGTCGGCGGCGAAGCCGTTCGTCGTGCGCTGGATGTCGACGAGCCCCTTGCGGCTGCCGACGGTGAGCGTCTCGCCGGGAGCGAGCTCGACCAGGCCGGACTCGGTCAGGTACCGGGCGAACACACGGATGCCGTTGCCGCACATCTCCGCGACCGTGCCGTCGGCGTTGTGGTAGTCCATGAACCACGTCGCCTCGGGCTCGACGGCGACGAGCGCACGCCCCTCGGGGATCGCCTCGGACCGCACGGCGCGGATCACGCCGTCGCCGCCCACGCCGAAGCGCCGGTCCGCGATGGCGCGGATCCGCTCGGGGGTCAGGTCGACGGTGGCGTCGGGGTCGGCGAACAGGACGAAGTCGTTGCCGGTCCCCTGGCCCTTGGTGAAGTGCAGCTCGGTCACGGCACGATCCTACGGGCCAGTTCCGACAGGTCGCCGCGGTCCGCCCCCGTGACGTCGAGCGTCTCGGCGCCGGCGTACCGGCGGAACCACGACACCTGCCGCCGGGCGTACTTCCGGGTCGCGATGCCGGTCGCCTCGACCGCCTGTTCGCGGGTGGCTGTGCCGGCGAGCACCTCGAGCGCCTGCGAGTACCCGATGGCGCCGCGCGCGGTCCTGCCCCGCTCGAGCCCCTGCTCGCGGAGCGCCGCGACCTCGTCGACGAGGCCCGCCTCGAACATCCGCGCCGCCCGCTCGTGCAGCGCCGACACGAGCTGCTCGCGGTCGCGCCGCAGGTGCAGGATCCGGGACGGTCGCCAGACGCGGGGCGCGGCCGGGAGGCTCGGGGTCACGACCTCGGATCGGCTCGCGATCTCGAGTGCACGGATCAACCGCCGTGGGTTGCGTGCGTCGATCGTCGCGGCGGCCGCCGGGTCGAGGGCGCGGAGTCGCTCGAGCAGGATGCCCGGGCCGAGCTCCTCGTGCTCGCGCTCGAGCTGCGCACGGAGCACGGGGTCGGTGCCCGGGAACGCCAGGTCGAACAGCACCGCGGAGACGTACAGGCCGCTGCCCCCGACGAGGACGGCCACACCACCGTCGGACTGGATGCGGACGACGTCGGCCCGGGCAGCGACCTGGTACGCGGCGACGCTCGCCTCGTCGGTGACGTCGAGGACGTCGAGCTGGTGGTGCGGGATGCCGTGCCGTTCGGCCGGGGGGAGCTTCGCGGTGCCGATGTCCATGCCCCGGTACAGCTGCATGGCGTCCGCGTTGATGATCTCCGCGGGGCGGCCGGCAGCACGCAGCCGCTCTGCGATCGCGATGCCCAGGTCGGACTTCCCGGTGCCCGTCGCCCCGACGACCGCGATCAAGTCCGCGGCGTCACCGGATGCGGGCGAGGCGGCGCTCGTCGGCGCAGCCCCGGGGAGTTCAGCGCCCGACACGGAGCGTGGGCAGCCCGAGCGAGACCGGTCGGGGCCCGTCACCCGCGGCGGCAGCGGGCGTGGGCACGCCGCAGCTCTCGGCCTGCGCGCGGTCCCAGGCGTCACCGGCCCGGGTGCGTCGGATACGCAGCGGACCGCCGTCGTCCGCGAGCAGGAAGTGTGGCGCAGCACGCGTGATGTCCACCGTCACGACGTCGCCCGGGCGTGGGACCTCGGACCCGGCGGGCACGGTGAAGTGCACGAGCCGGGAGTCCTCCGCGCGACCGGAGAGCCGGCGGGTGGCGTCGTCCTTGCGGCCCTCACCCGAGGAGACGAGCACCTCGACGCTCCGGCCGACCTGCAGCGCGTTCTCTTCCGCGGTGATGCGTTCCTGCAGGGCGACGAGGCGCTCGTAACGCTCCTGCACGACCTGCTTCGGCAGCTGGTCGTCCATCGTGGCCGCCGGTGTGCCCGGGCGGATCGAGTACTGGAACGTGAACGCCGAGGCGAACCGTGCCTGCTCGACGACGCGCAGGGTGTCCTCGAAGTCGGCGTCGGTCTCGCCGGGGAACCCGACGATGATGTCGGTGGAGATCGCCGCGTGCGGGATCTTCGCGCGGACGCGGTCGAGGATGCCGAGGAACCGCTCGCTGCGGTAGCTCCGGCGCATGGCCTTGAGGACCCGGTCGGAACCCGACTGCAGCGGCATGTGCAGCTGGGGCATCACGTTCGGGGTCTCGGCCATCGCGTCGATGACGTCGTCGGTGAAGGCCGCCGGGTGCGGGCTCGTGAAGCGGACACGCTCGAGCCCCTCGATGGCACCGGCGGCCCGGAGCAGCTTGCCGAACGCCTGTCGGTCCCCGAACTCGACCCCGTAGGAGTTCACGTTCTGCCCGAGCAGCGTGACCTCGATCGCGCCGTCGTCGACGAGCGCCTGGATCTCGGCCAGGACGTCACCGGGACGGCGGTCCTTCTCCTTGCCGCGGAGCGAGGGGACGATGCAGAACGTGCAGGTGTTGTTGCAGCCGACCGAGATCGAGACCCACCCGCTGTGCGTCGAGTCGCGCTTCGTGGGCAGCGTCGACGGGAAGACGTCGAGTGCCTCGAGGATCTCGATCTGCGCCTCGTCGTTGTGCCGCGCCCGCTCGAGCAGGGTCGGCAGTGACCCCATGTTGTGCGTGCCGAAGACGACGTCGACCCACGGCGCCTTCTCGAGGATGACGTTCTTGTCCTTCTGCGCGAGGCACCCGCCGACCGCGATCTGCATGCCGGGGTGCTCCCGCTTGATCCCCGCGAGCTGCCCGAGGTTGCCGTAGAGACGGTTGTCCGCGTTCTCGCGCACCGCGCAGGTGTTGATGACGACGACATCTGCCTGCTCGCCGTCCGCCGCGGTGTAGCCCGCGGCCTGCAGCGACCCGCTCAACCGCTCGGAGTCGTGCACGTTCATCTGACACCCGTAGGTGCGGACTTCGTAGGTGCGGGGGCGCGCTGCGACGGTGGCCATGGTCGTTCCAGTGTAGGTCGGAGCGACTACTCGAACCGTACGGTCCCGCGGCCGGAAGGCGGCCGTTTCCCGCCGCCGTCGAGCGCACGTGCAACAGCGATCCGGACGACGCCGGAGCTGTAGCCCTTGCGCATCAGGAAGCCGGACAGCCTGCGTTCCGCGGTGGCCCGGTCGAGCCCGCGCATCTGCGGTGCACGCTTGTCGGCGAGCTCCTGCGCACGGATGAACTCGTCGTCCTCGTCATCGGCGGCTTCGTCGAGGGCGGTGTCGATCGCCACCTGGTCGATGCCCCGGCGACGGAGCTCCGTCACGACACCCTGTCGACCGAGGCCCTTGCGGGCGTGCAGCCGATCGACCAGGTCGGTGGCGAGGGCGACGTCGTCGAGGAGCCCGACACGGGTCAACCGCTCGATCTCGTGCTCGACCACGTCGGGGTCGAGGTCCTGCTGCAGCAGCAGCGTCCGCATCTCGGACTCGCTCACGCCCTTGCGCCCGAGGGCACGCAGGCTGAGCCGTTCGGCGTCCGCGCGCTGTTCGTCGAGCGGACGGGGTGCGTCGGCCGGGTCGATCTCCTCGCCGCCGGCGATGGAGAACACCGACGCCGTGGTGGCGTCAGCCGTTTCGGAGTCGTAGCCGTCCTGCTCCGCACGGTTCGAGCGCCCGCTGCCGTCTCCGATGACGGGCGACACCCATGCTGCCGGCCCGCGGGCACCGTGCAGGGGCACCGGCGAATCGGCGTCGAACGGCACCGGGAATTCGTCCGCCCGGGCGTCGCCGGACTCGGGCAGCGCCCAGCCCTCGGCGTCCCGCGGTTCGTCCGGAGACACGGGCGGTGCAGGGATGACCGGCGTCACGGGGGTGACGGAAGCACGACGACGCGACCTCGCACCGAACAGGTCGGTGACCGGTGCGAGGCCGTCGTCGTCGTGGTCGGTGCTCACGCGCCCTTGCGCTCCGCGAGCTTCGGCGCGATCGACTCGACCGGGGCGTCCTCGGCCTTGGCACCACCGACGCCGAGCTTGGCGAGGATCTTGCCTTCGATCTCGGCGGCGATCTCCGGGTTCTGGATCAGGAAGGAACGCGAGTTCTCCTTGCCCTGCCCGAGCTGGTCGCCGTCGTACGTGTACCAGGCACCCGACTTCTTCACGATGCCGTGGTCGACACCGAAGTCGAGCAGCGAGCCTTCGCGCGAGATGCCGACGCCGTACAGGATGTCGAACTCCGCCTGCTTGAACGGCGGCGCCATCTTGTTCTTGACGACCTTGACACGCGTGCGGTTGCCCACCGCGTCGGTGCCGCTCTTGAGCGTCTCGATGCGACGGATGTCGAGGCGGACGGACGCGTAGAACTTCAGCGCCTTACCGCCCGAGGTGGTCTCCGGTGAACCGAAGAACACGCCGATCTTCTCGCGCAGCTGGTTGATGAAGATCATCGTGGTCTGCGTCTGGTTCAGGCCACCGGCGAGCTTTCGCAGGGCCTGCGACATGAGGCGGGCCTGCAGACCGACGTGCGAGTCGCCCATCTCGCCCTCGATCTCGGCGCGGGGCACGAGGGCAGCGACGGAGTCGATGACGATGAGGTCGATGGAACCAGAGCGGACCAGCATGTCCGCGATCTCGAGCGCCTGCTCGGCGGTGTCGGGCTGCGACACGAGGAGGGCGTCGATGTCGACGCCGAGCTTCTTGGCGTACTCGGGGTCGAGCGCGTGCTCGGCGTCGATGAAGGCCGCGATGCCACCGGCGCGCTGGGCGTTGGCGATGGCGTGGATGGTGAGGGTCGTCTTACCCGACGACTCCGGGCCGTAGATCTCGACGATCCGGCCGCGGGGCAGGCCACCGATGCCGAGCGCGACGTCCAGCGCCACCGACCCGGTCTGGATGACGTTGACGGGCGCGCGTTCGTCCGAACCGAGGCGCATGATCGCACCCTTGCCGAACTGCCTGTCGATCTGTGCGAGTGCGGTCTCGAGGGCCTTCTCGCGGTCTGCCGGTGATGGCATGGGGTGCTCCTTCGTGCTCGTGTTCGGCCGCCTGTAGGCTGTCGCGTCCACGCCGGCCGATGGTGCAAGGCCGATGGTTCTGCGACAAGGCTTCGGGCTGTTCCCGATGTCCATCAACCTATGGCGAGCCACCGACATCACTGCCGACGGTCACGCGATCTGTGGATGGAACACCCGGGCGACGCCGCTGTGGAGGAAGCTACCACCGATCGAACACGCGTTCGAGCAACACGCCGAACACAGTTTCGGGTACCCGGCCCCGCGGAACCGGCTCAGTCCCGGGGTTCGGCCAGGCCCTTGCCGTGCCGACGGTCCACCGGGACGTCCTGCGAGTCGCACAGGGCGTCCCACACGCGGCGGGCGTCGATCCCGGCCGCAAGGGCGTCCACGGCGGAGCGACCGCCGAGCCCCTCGAGCACGACGTCACGGGTGACCACGGAACCGTAGGCCTCTCCGAACACCTGGTCGACGGCTCGCCAGAACTCACTCACGCGCATCCGACCAGCCTAGGCGCGTGAGCGTGGGCCGGAACGCAGAACGCCCCCGCCAGGAAGGACCGGCGAGGGCGTTCGGTGCGATGCGCTCAGCGCACCGCGAGGTCGTTGTCGAACTCGGCGACGAGGTCGTCCGGGAGCGTGTCGGGGACGGGGGTCAGCCCCTCGACGATCGCGAGGCGGTCACCCACTTCACGCATGATGGTCGAGATGGGCGTGTCCAGCGCATCCGCGACGGACGCGAGGATCTCCGAGCTGGCTTCCTTCTGCCCGCGCTCGACCTCACTGAGGTACCCGAGCGCGACACTGGCCTTGGACGCGACCTGACGGAGGGTCCGGCCCTTCTGCAAGCGGAAGTCCCGGAGCACATCGCCGATTTCCTGACGAACGAGAACCATGAGAACTCCTCCTCTCTGTCGTCTCCGCGCCCGCTCGGTCCGGTGGATCGAGTTCGGGTTCAGCAACACTAGCGTTGCCGGTTGCAGCATGTTAGCCAGGCTGGCTGCCGTACTGCTGGAGATTTCGTGAGATGTAACCCAGTGGAAACGGGACCTATTCCCGGCCCCGGACCTCGGACGACATCCGTGCAAGGAGTTCGGAGACGGTGGCGTGCCGGATTGCTCCCCGGTCGCCGTCGAGGTGCAGCTCGAAGGCCTCGGCCCCCACGGCGGAGGCGATCCCCACGTACACGGTGCCGACGGGCTTGCCGTCCTGCGGATCCGGGCCGGCGACGCCCGTCGTGCTGATCCCCCACGTCGCGGGCTCCCCGTCGATCGACAGCGCGATCCGGACACCGGCGGCCATCTGCCGGGCGACCTCGGGGTGCACGGCGCCCTCGGCTTCGAGCAGCTCCGCCGAGACCCCGAGCACGGAGTGCTTCACGGGCGTCGCGTAGGCCACGACGCCGCCGCGGACGACGGCGCTCGCGCCCGGCACGTCGACGAGGGTGGCGACCACGAGGCCGCCGGTCAGCGACTCCGCCACGGCGAGCGTCTCGCCCCGCGCCGTCAGTTCGGCGATGAGTCCCGATGCGACCGGGACGGGAGGCGCGGCCTGCGTCGAGCGCTCGGGTCCGGTCATGCCGTGGTGCGGTTGTGCTTCCATGCCTGCCAGAGGTAGTCGATCCCGCTCAGGATCGTTGCCAGGAACGCGGCCGTCATCAGGATGCCGTTGACCCAGTGCGCCCAGTCGCCGACCAGGTTCCACCACGGGAACAGCGCGGCCGTCAGAGCGACGGCCTGCAGCACGGTCTTGATCTTGCCGCCGCGGCTGGCCGGGATCACCCGGTCGGAGAGCACCGCGAACCGGAAGACCGTGATGCCGATCTCGCGCACCATGATCAGCACGGTCACGTACCAGGGCAGCTCCTGCAGGATCGACAGCGCGACGAGAGCACCACCGATGAGCACCTTGTCCGCGATCGGGTCGACGAGCTTGCCGAAGTCCGTGACCAGGTTCTGCCGACGGGCGATGATGCCGTCGGCGCTGTCCGTGACGATCGCCACGACGAAGACGACCGCGGCCCAGATGCGCAGCGGGCCGTCGTTGCCGGCGTCGGTGAGCAGCAGGACGAAGAACAGCGGCGCCATGAGGATGCGCACCACCGTGATGATGTTCGCGACGTTCGCGGTCGACGCAGGGCCGGGGCCCTTGCGCAGGAGCCGCCCGCGCCACGGGAACCGTGCGCCGTGCGTGGTGTTCGTGCTGTCCGAGGCGGTCATCGCCGTCACTCCCTGCCCGTCAGTCCCCACGCGTCCTCATCGGGCTCGTCGTGGACTTCATCGTACCCGCGGGTCATGTCCCCGACGGGGTCGGCGCCGTACCGGTCACCGTCGCCGGACGGCGTCGGCGCCGGCGCTGCCGGAGCGGCCGCTGCGGGCGGCTCCTCGCCACGGAGCTTCGCGAGCACCGCGGGCAGCTGGTCGGCGGTCACCAGGACGTCGCGGGCCTTCGAGCCCTCGGACGGCCCGACGATGTCGCGCGACTCCATCAGGTCCATCAGGCGACCGGCCTTGGCGAAGCCGACGCGGAGCTTGCGCTGCAGCATCGACGTCGAGCCGAACTGGGTCGACACGACCTGCTCGACGGCCGCGAGCAGCAGTTCGAGGTCGTCGCCGATGTCGGCGTCGATCTCCTTGCGCTCGACCACGGCCTGGACGTCCTGGCGGTACTCGGGCTGCGCCTGCCGCGTGACGTGCTGGACGACCTCGGCGACCTCGCCCTCCTGCACCCAGGCACCCTGCACGCGGAGCGACTTGGACGAACCCATCGGCAGGAAGAGCGCGTCGCCCTGCCCGATGAGCTTGTCGGCGCCGGGCTGGTCGAGGATGACGCGGGAGTCCGTGACGCTCGTCACCGCGAAGGCGATGCGCGACGGCACGTTCGCCTTGATCAGCCCGGTGATGACGTCGACCGAGGGACGCTGCGTCGCGAGCACCAGGTGGATGCCGGCGGCACGGGCGAGCTGGGTGATCCGGACGATCGACTCCTCGACGTCGCGCGGCGCCACGAGCATGAGGTCGGCGAGCTCGTCGACGACGACGAGCAGGTACGGGTACGGCTTGAGCTTCCGCTCGCTGCCCGCTGGCAGGACGATCTCGTTGTTCTCGATCGCCTTGTTGAAGTCGTCGACGTGGCGGAAACCGAACGAGGCCAGGTCGTCGTACCGCATGTCCATCTCCTTCACGACCCACTGCAGCGCTTCGGCCGCCTTCTTCGGGTTCGTGATGATGGGCGTGATGAGGTGCGGGACACCGGCGTAGATCGAGAGCTCGACGCGCTTCGGGTCGACCAGGACCATGCGGACCTCGGACGGCTTCGCGCGCATCAGCAGCGACGTGATCATCGAGTTGATGAACACCGACTTGCCGGAACCGGTGGAGCCGGCGACGAGCAGGTGCGGCATCTTCGCGAGGTTCGCGACGACGAAGCCGCCCTCGACGTCCTTGCCGACGCCGATCGTCATCGGGTGCTTCGACTTGCGGGCGGCGTTCGAGCGTAGCACGTCGCCGAGCGAGACGATCTCGCGGTCGGTGTTCGGGATCTCGACGCCGATGGCGCTCTTGCCCGGGATCGGCGACAGGATGCGGACCTCGTTCGAGGCGACCGCGTACGACAGGTTCTTCGACAGGGCCGTGACGCGCTCGACCTTGACGCCGGGGCCGAGCTCGATCTCGTACCGGGTCACCGTCGGCCCGCGGGAGAACCCGGTGACCTTCGCGTCGACCTTGAACTCGGTGAGCACCCCGGTGATGGCGGCGACGATGTCGTCGTTCGCCTGGCTCCGCGCGACCGAGGGCGTCCCGGAGCTCAGCGTCGTGGCGGCGGGCAGTCGGTAGGGCTTCGACGGATCGTCGTCGGCACCGGCGGCGGCCGCGCTGAGCTCGGCGGCGGCGTCGATGTCCTCTGGCTCGTCGACGATCTCGGGCTCGGCCAGCACCTCGGGCACCGCGGGACGGATGTCGGCGGTCGGCTCCGGCCGCGCGGGGACGTCGGTGCCGAACGCGCGGAGGGCCTGCTCGGCGTCCTGCAGGTCCTGCTCGACGGAGTCGTTGAGGTTGACCGACGCGGGCTCGGCCGGCGTGAGGTCGACGAGCCCGGCGGCTGCACCGGCGTTCGGGCTCACGGCGGGCGCAGCGGGCACGACGGGCGCAGCTGGTGCGACCGCAGCGGCAGCCGGGGCGACCCCGGTGGCCGGGGGCAGCACGGGGCTGTCGTACGCCGGGTCCTCTTCGCGGCCGGACTTGTTCCGGCGCCACCACGGCACGTTGTCGCCCCCGGCCTCGGCGTCGGCAGCGGCCGGCTCGTCACCGAACCCGAGGTCGTCGAACAGCTGGAAGTCGGTGTCGCCCTTCTTGCCGCGCTTCGACGTGCGGGCGCGGGCGGCGGGCTCCGCCACGGCGGCGGCGTCGGCCTCGGGTTCTGCTGCGGGGGCCGGGGCGCCGAACAGGTAGGCGTAGAGCTCGTGCAGGCGTCGCCCGAGCTTGTTCGGCGGCGTCTTGGTGATGATGAAGAGCGAGAGCACGAGCAGCACGATCGCCACGGGGACGGCCACCCAGGCGGTCGCGATCGTCACGAGCCAGCCGATGACCACCCAGCCCAGCACCCCACCGGCGGCGGCCAGCGCGGGCATGCCGTCGGCCGCGCTCGGTCGGCCACCGAAGACGTGGCAGAGCGAGGCGATCGACACGATCAGGATGCCCAGGCCGATGCCGATCCGGGTGTTGTCGTGCACCGAGGCCGGGTGCCGGAACAGCCACCCGGCGAATACGATCATGATGACGGGCAGGGCGAACGCCAGACGTCCGAACAGCCCGCCGAACGTGTACGCGTCGAGTGCGACGGAGACGCTGTTGGTCGGGTTGAGCCACTCGACGACCCCGCCGGCGATGGCCAGCAGGAACAGCAGGAACGGGAACCCGTCGCGCCGCTGGTCCTTCTCGAGGGTCTCCTTGCCGAGCAGCCGGAACATCGCGCCGACGCCGTGCGCCATCGCGAGCCAGAAGGTCACGAGCGGGTTCTGCTCGCGGAACACCGGCGTGGGTGCGGCCTGCGGCAGCTTCTTCGTCGTGGCCTGGGTGCGCGACGAACCGCGCGTCCCGTTGCCACGGGACGACGTGGACGCGCGCGAGCGCGTGGTCGACTTGGTGCCTCCGGCCATGGGCAGAACCCTAACGCCCGCTCAGGACAAACGCAGGAAGGCCCGCCGCAGCGTCCGTGACGGACGCTGGACGGGCCTCCAGAGCGGGGACGAACCCTACGCCTCGATGACCACCGGGACGATCATCGGACGACGACGGTGCTTCGTGTTCACCCAGCGGCCGACGGTGCGACGGACGACCTGCGCGAAGGCGTGCGAGTCGCGCGTGCCGTTCGCGGCAGCCTCGGAGATCGCCTTGGCGATCTGCGGGCGGACGTCGTCGAACACGGAGTCGTCCTCGGCGAAGCCGCGCGACTGGATCTCCGGACCGATCACGCACTGCCCGGTGGTGAAGTCCACCGCACAGAAGATCGAGATGAAGCCCTCTTCCGACAGGACGCGGCGGTCCTTCAGGTCCGCGTCGGTGATCTCGCCGACGGTGGAGCCGTCGACGTAGACGTAGCCGATGTCGAGCTGGCCGGCGACCGTCGCGACGCCGTCCTTCAGGTCGACGACGATGCCGTCCTGCCCGAGGATCACGTTGCGCGGCGGGACACCCGTCTGGATCGCCAGGTCGGCGTTCGCGTACAGGTGGCGGTGCTCGCCGTGGACGGGGAGCACGTTGCGCGGCCGCAGGATGTTGTAGCAGTAGAGCAGCTCGCCGGCAGAAGCGTGTCCGGAAACGTGCACCTTCGCGTTGCCCTTGTGCACGACCTTCGCGCCGAGCTTGGTCAGCCCGTCGATGACGCGGTACACGGCGTTCTCGTTGCCCGGGATGAGCGAGGACGCGAGGATGACGGTGTCGCCCTCGCCGATCTCGATCTGGTGCTCGAGGTTCGCCATGCGGGCCAGGACGGCCATCGGCTCGCCCTGCGACCCGGTCGACATGTAGACGATCTGGTCGTCGGGGACGTTCTTCGCCTTCTTCGTGTCGATGAGCACGTTCTCCGGCACCCGCAGGTACCCGAGGTCGGCGGCGATCGTCATGTTGCGGATCATCGAGCGCCCCATGAACGCGACCTTGCGGTTCGCTGCCGCGGCGGCGTCGAGGACCTGCTGCACGCGGTGCACGTGCGACGAGAAGCTCGCGACGACGACCTTCTTGCGGGCGCGCATGATGATGTTCTCGAGCACCGGGCCGATGTCGCGCTCCGGAGCGGTGAAGCCCGGCACGTCGGCGTTCGTGGAGTCCGGCAGGAACAGGTCCACGCCGGCCTCGCCGAGACGGGCGAACGCACGGAGGTCGGTGATGCGGTCGTCCAGCGGGAGCTGGTCCATCTTGAAGTCACCCGTGTGCAGCACCCGACCGGCGGGGGTCGTGATCGCGACGGCCAGGGCGTCCGGGATGGAGTGGTTCACGGCGACGAACTCGAGGTGGAACGGGCCGATCTGCTCGGTCTGGTCCTCGGCCACGACGAGCGTGTACGGCTTGATCCGGTGTTCCTTGAGCTTCGCCTCGACGAGCGCGAGGGTCAGCGTGGAGCCGATCAGCGGGATGTCGTCGCGGAGCTTGAGCAGGTACGGGACGGCGCCGATGTGGTCCTCGTGGCCGTGCGTGAGCACGACACCGAGGACGTCGTCGAGGCGGTCACGGATCGGCGAGAAGTCCGGCAGGATCAGGTCGACACCGGGCTGGTGCTCCTCGGGGAACAGCACGCCGGCGTCGACGATGAGCAGCTTGCCCTCGTACTCGTAGACGGTCATGTTGCGACCGATCTCGCCGAGGCCCCCGATGGGGACGACGCGGAGGGTGCCGGCTTCGAGCGGCTGCGGTTCGGAGACTTGTGTGGGCATTCGGTCCTACGGATTCGGGCGACGCGCGTGCTGCGCGCCGCGGTGTTCGCTAGCGGGTGGTGCCTGGCACCTTCGGTAGTGCACCGCCGGCCGCCGCGTTGCGGTCGGGGCGGAAGTTCGAGAAGTCGGCGCCGGGCACGTCGCGCACGGCTTCGAGGGAGGTCTCGATGGCGTACGCCTCGGAGTCCTCCGGGCCGACGAGCGGCAGTCGGACGCGCGGACTGCCGATGCGGCCGAGTCCGTGCAGGATGTACTTCGCGGCCACGGTACCGGGAACGTGCGTCATCACGGCGCGGACGAGCGGCTCGAGTCGCTTGTGCTCAGCCGTCGCGGTCGCCAGGTCGCCCCGGTTCACGGCGTCGACGATGGTGCGGTACGGCGCGCTCGTGATGTTCGCGGTCACGCCGATCAGGCCGGTGGCGCCGATCGACAGGTGCGGGAGCACGTTCGTGTCGTCGCCGGAGAAGTACATGAGGTCGGTGTTGTTCAGCACCCGCGAGACCTCGGCGAAGTCGCCCTTGGCGTCCTTCACGGCGAGGATGTTCGGGTGCTTCGACGCACGCAGGATCGTGTCGTACGTGATCGGGATGCCGGTGCGGCCCGGGATGTCGTACAGGATCACCGGCAGGTCGGTGGCGTCCGCGATCATCCGGAAGTGGGTGAGGACACCCGACTGCGTCGGCTTGTTGTAGTACGGCGTGACGATCATCACGCCGTCCGCGCCGGCCTGCTCGCTCTGCTTGTACAGGTGGATCGCGTGTGCGGTCTCGTTCGAGCCACCGCCCGTGATGATCTTCGCGCGGCCGGCCGCGACGGACTTGCCGACCTCGACCAGACGGAGCTTCTCCGGGTCGGTCAGCGTCGACGTCTCGCCGGTCGTGCCGGTGACGACGATGCCGTCGGCGCCGGCGGTGATGCAGTCGTCGATGTGCTGCTCGACGCCGGGCCAGTCGACCTCGCCGTCGGCCGTGAACGGGGTCACGAGGGCGACGAGGACCTGACCGAAGGGATTCTCACGCGGGGACACGGGCACCAGCGTACCGGGGATGCGCGCGAGGACCGCCGTCCGTGTGGACGGTGGACCGCCTGCGGCGCGACCGGGAGGCCCGGATCACGTCCGTCACGCCGGTCACGCCCGGCCCGTGCGCGTGCTCAGGCGCGGCGCTGCCACTCCAGGAACCGGTAGCGGGTGCCGCCGTTCCGGGACTCCTGCCACGGGCCCTCGTCGGTGAGCTTCCAGCCGGCCGCCTCGCCGAGCATCGGTGCGACGGTGTCGCCGGGCACGTCGACGTCGATGAGGGTCTCGGAGACGTGGTCGGCCGCGTCGAGTGCGGCGGCGTAGACCTGACCGCCCCCGATCACCCACACGGTCTCGTCGGCGCCGTCGGCACCCTCGAGCGCGGCCTGCAGGTCGTGCACGGCCTCGGCGCCGTCGGCGGTCCACGTCGTGTCACGGGTGAGCACGACGTTGCGCCGACCGGGCAGCGGCCGGAAGCGCTCGGGCAGGGACTCCCAGGTGCGCCGGCCCATCAGCACGGTCGCGTCGCCGGTGACCTGCTTGAAGTGCGCCAGATCTTCGGGCACGTGCCAGGGCATGCCGCCGTCGGCACCGATGACACCGGTGGTCGAACGGGCCCAGACCATGCCGATCATCAGACGGCGACCGCGGCCTTGATCGCCGGGTGGTGCTCGTAGCCGACGACGGTGAAGTCCTCGTACTCGTAGTCGTCGATCGAGTCGCGCGGAGCGAGTTCGAGCGTCGGCATCGGGTACGCCGTGCGGGACAGCTGCTCCTCGACCTGTTCGACGTGGTTGTCGTAGATGTGGCAGTCGCCGCCGGTCCAGACGAAGTCGCCGACCTCGAGCCCGGTCTGCGCAGCGATCATGTGGGTCAGCAGCGCGTACGAGGCGATGTTGAACGGGACGCCGAGGAACATGTCGGCGCTCCGCTGGTAGAGCTGGCACGAGAGCTTGCCGTCGTTGACGTAGAACTGGAAGAACGCGTGGCACGGGGCGAGTGCCATGTCCGGCACGTCGGCGACGTTCCACGCCGAGACGATGAGCCGGCGGCTGTCCGGGTTCGTCCTGATCTGGTCGATGACCTGGGCGATCTGGTCGACGTGCTCACCCGAGGGGGTGGGCCACGAACGCCACTGCACGCCGTACACCGGACCGAGGTCGCCGTCGGCGTCCGCCCATTCGTTCCAGATCCGGACACCGTGCTCCTGCAGCCAGGTGGCGTTGCCCTCGCCGCGGAGGAACCAGAGGAGCTCGTACGCGACCGACTTGAAGTGCACGCGCTTCGTGCTGACGAGGGGGAACCCCTTCGACAGGTCGTAGCGGAGCTGCGCGCCGAACAGGCTGCGGGTGCCGGTGCCGGTGCGGTCGCCCTTCGGCGTTCCCTCGGTCAGGACCCGGCGGAGCAGGTCTTCGTAGGGGGTCGGGACGGAGGCGTCGGGCTGTACGGTCTCGCTGTCGGTCACACACAGAAGCCTACGTCGGTGTGAGTAGCGTTGCGGGCATGCCCGACACGACGGAACAACCGCTCTCGATCCTGGTGGCCGGCTCGTCCGGGTTCATCGGAACGCCCCTCGTCCGCGCCCTGCGCGCGGCGGGGCACCACGTCACCACGCTCGTCCGCCGCGAAGCGCGCACCGCGACCGAGTTCCGCTGGGCGCCGGGGCGGCGTCCGCTCGACCCAGCGATCCTCGACGGAGCCGACGTGGTGATCAACCTGGCCGGCGCGAACATCGGCAAGCTGCCGTGGACGGACGCCTACCGCGGGGAGATCCGCAGCTCGCGCATCGACGCCACCGACACCCTGGTCGAGGCGATGCGGCACGCCGCCACTCCCCCGGCGCTGTTCCTGTCGGGCTCGGCCTCGGGCGTGTACGGCGACCGCCCGGCCGACGTGCTGCAGGACGACGCCGCCCCGGGCACGGGATTCCTCGCCGACGTCTGCACCGCGTGGGAAGCCGCCGCGAACGCCGCTCCCGCCGGGGTCCGCGTCGTCACGCTCCGCACCGGCATCGTCATCGGCAAGGGCGGCGGTGCACTCGCGCCGCTCGTCCCGCTGACGAAGCTCGGCGTCGGCAGCCGGCTGGGCACCGGTGGCCAGCACTGGCCGTGGATCGCGCTCGAGGACGAGGTGGGCGCGATCGTGCACCTGGCGACCGCGGCGCCCGACGTCTCCGGGCCGGTGAACCTGGCGGGCCCTGAGCCCGTTGTCGCCGACCGCATCACGAAGCACGTCGCCGAGGTCCTGCACCGCCCGTACCGCTTCCGGATCCCCGAGTTCGCCCTGCGCCTTGCGCTGCGGGACGCCGCCGACGACATGCTCCTGTCGAGCCAGCGGATGGTCCCCACGAAGCTGCTCGAGTCCGGCTACACGTTCCGGTACACGCAGGCGGCGGACGCGATCGACGCCGTCTTCTGATCCGACGCCGGCCCCGGGGTCAGCGGTCGGCGGCGCGCGCCAGGGCGGTGCGCATCGCCGATCGCGCACGCTTGCGGTCACCGGCGGCGTCGTAGACCACGCCGAGCCGGTACCAGGCACGCCAGTCGGCCGGGTCCTGCTCGACCGCGTCTCGGTACCGCGGGAACAGCTCGTCGGCGGCATCGCGGATCGGCCGGCCCGACGGCCGCACCGGGACGACGTCATCCGGGGTGCCGCCCTCGGCCTCGAGCCGCGCGCCGAGCCGGGTGATGCGGATGCCGAAGCGGAACTCCAGCACGAGCAGGAGCGCTCCGATCGCGGCGACGACGAACAATGCGACACCGATGCCGATGCCGATCGGGATGCCGGTCGCGATGAAGGCGACGGCGCGCTGGCCGACCAGCACGATGTACAGGGCGAGCAGCACCGCCATGAGCGCCGCGCCCCAGAACGGCGAGCGGATCGTGCGTCCGGCCCGCTCCATCCGACTCATGACGCCTCAGCCGATGCCGAGGACGCTGCCGAGGCCCACGGTGAGGCCCCGCGCCGACACCACGTCCGCCAGCGCCGCACGGATGCCCGCGACGTAGGCGACGTCGTCGTTGGTGTCGTGTCGGATCGTCAGCGTCTCGCCGGGGCCGCTCAGCACGACGTCCTGCACGGCCTTCACCCCGGGCAGGCGGAGCGAGTGGACGGGCACGCTGGCGACCTGCTGGCCGCGGGCGCGCTGGTCGACGTGCGGGGCGTCGACGGGACCGACCTCGCGCCGGGCGTCGGCCATCAGCTCGGCGGTGCGCACCGCGGTGCCCGAGGGCGAGTCGATCTTGCCGGCGTGGTGGGTCTCGACGATCTCGGCGGCGGGGAACCACGGAGCCGCGATCGTCGCCAGGTGGGTGCCGAGCACGGAGCCGATCGAGAAGTTCGGGACCACGAGCACCCCCTGGTCCGGACGTTCCTGCAGCGCGGTGCGGAGCTTCGCGAGCCGGTCGAGCGACCAGCCGGAGGTGCCGACGAGCACGTTCGCGCCGCTCGACAGCGCGTTCTCCACGATCGCCGGGCTGAGCGACGGCACCGTCACGTCGACCACCAGGGCCGCGCCGCCGAAGACCGACGGCGGCGCCTCGTGCGCGCCGTCCTTCGACGACAGACGGGCGACGAGCTCGAACTCCGGGAGTTCCTCGACGACGGACGCGACGAGGCCCCCGAGACGACCGGTGGCGCCGACGACGGCGACGGGAGTGACCATGCGGTCCATCCTAGGATCGACGCATGTCAGTCGAGGTCAGGACCGTGCCGGCCGATCTGCCCGAGGTCGACGCGCTGCTCGACGCGTACCTGGACGAGCGCGAGGCGACGTTCCCGAGCGCGCAGGGCACGTACTCGCGGAAGCGCACCCCCGCGGCCGAGTTCACGCCGCCGAACGGGGTGTTCGCGGTGGCGTACTACGACGGCGTCGCGGTCGGCTGTGGCGGCCTCCGCCGGATCGCGGACGGGGTCGACACGTCCGGTGCCGTCGACGTCCGGTTCGAGGTCAAGCACGTCTTCGTGGCGCCACCCGGGCGCGGCCAGGGCGTCGCGACGGCCGTGATGGACCTGCTCGAGCGGGCCGGCGCCGGCCTCGGTGCGACGAGCATCGTCCTCGACACGAACGACTCGCTGGTGGCGGCCGGCGCGATGTACCGCGGCCGCGGGTACCAGCGGGTCGAGCCGTTCAACGAGAACCCGAACGCGACCGCCTGGTACCGCAAGCCGATTGTCTGAGCCGCCACGGGCCTCCCGGCCGCGCCGTCGCACGACCGGACGGGCAGCCGCTAGACCGGCTGGTCGACCGGCAGACCGGTGCGCAGCTCCACCGGCAGGTGGGCCAGGTCGTTCAGCGTGACCACCTCGGCGGGCTTCGCCGAGCGGATCCGGATGATCGTGAGGGCGGTGTGCGCGACGTTGGTGCCCATCCACCGCCACTCGGGGGCCTGGAACGCCTCGCGCACGAACCAGCCGATCACCGCGTTGTGGGTGATCAGCAGGTCGTGCCGGTCCTCCCGCGCCGGGGTGAACCACTCCGACACGGCGTCGCCCATCTGGGCCTGCCCGGCGACGATCTCCTCTTCGGTGATGCCGCCGTACCAGCCCTGGTAGGCGTGCGGCATGTCCGGGGTCGGGCCCGACGGGATGCAGTCGAACAGCAGTGTCGAGGGCTCGGGCTGGATCGACGGCAGGCGCTGCGACAGGAACGCGGCCGTCTCGCTCGGGGCCTCGAGCGGCGAGTGGTACACGCCGTCGAAGGGCACGCCGCCGAGACGGTCCGCGATCAGGGTCGCCTGACGCTTGCCGCGTTCGGAGAGCTTGCCGTCCCGCAGGCCGTGTTCGGCGTCCTGGTGTTCGCCGTGCCGGACGAGGTACAGGTAGTGCGACATGTCCGTGCTCAGCTGCCGATCCCGGTCGCCGCGGCGAGTTCGTCCTGCTGCACGGCACCGACCACCGAGGTGATCGTCGGCCGGGTGAGCAGGTCGCGCGCGAGTTCGAGCACCCCGCCGGTCGTGACACCGTCGACACGCTCGAGCGCCGTGGACAGGTCGGTGTACTCGCCGGTGCCGAGCTCGGAACGGCCGAGCCGGGTCATGCGGGCGTCGGAGTCCTCGAGCGAGAGCGTCAGCGCCCCCTCGATCTGGCCCTTGGCACGTCGGAGCTCGTCGTCGGTGATGCCGTGGTCGACCATCCGGCGGAACTCGGCGTCGACGATGTCGATGACACCCGCGACGTTGTCCGGGGCGCAGCCCGCGTAGACACCGAAGGCACCGTTGTCCAGGTACGCGGGGGCGAACGACGACACCGCGTAGGCCAGACCGCGGCGCTCACGCACCTCCTGGAACAGCCGCGAACTCATGCCCCCACCGAGTACGGCGTTCAGGACACTGAGCGAGGGACGGCGGTCGTCGCGCAGGTCGAGGCCCTGCGAGCCGCGGAGCATGCTGACCTGCTCGGTCGGGCGGTGCACCACGGTCAGCTTCGCCTCGACCGGGTCGGCGACGGTCTCGGGGGTGCGGCGCGGCAGCGGCTCGGCGTCGGGGGCGTCGTCGAAGACGCCGGCGACGAGCTCGCAGAACCGGTCGTGGTCGACGGCACCGGCGGCGGTGACGACGATGCCGTTCGGCGCGTAGTGCTCGCGGTAGTGGGCCAGCACCTCGTCGCGCTGGACCGCACGGATGCTGTCCGGGGTGCCGCCGATCGGACGGCCGAGGGGGTGCCCGCCGAAGGCCGCGGCGAAGAACGCCTCGCCCGCGACGTCGGCCGGGTCGTCGGCGGCCATCGCGAGCTCTTCGAGGATGACCCCGCGCTCGACGGCGAAGGCGTCCGGTTCGAGCACCGAACCGGTGACCATGTCACCGATGACGTTCACGGCCATCGGGACGTCGGTGTCCCGGACCCGTGCGTAGTAGCAGGTGTACTCCTTGGCGGTCGCAGCGTTGTGCTCACCGCCGACCGAGTCGAACGCGATGGCGATGTCGAGCGCCGACCGGGTCTCGGTGCCCTTGAAGAGCAGGTGTTCGAGGAAGTGGGTCGACCCGAACTGCCCGTCGCGCTCGTCGCGCGAACCGACGCCGACCCAGAACCCGATGCTCGTCGACGCGGCACCCGGCACCGCCTCGGTCAGCACACGGACACCCGAGGGCAGCACGGTGCGACGGACGAAGGCCCCGCCGGACGTCAGGAACGACGTGTCCGGGGCCCCGAGCGGCAGTGGCACTGGCTGGTTCATCGCAGACGAGCCTACTGATCCGGCGATGCCCGCCGCCCAGTTTCCCGATCTGGGACACGTGCCACTCGAAGTGGGGTACAAGAAATGTGGACAGACCGACTCGTCTGTCTGTCCTCCTTGTGCTACTGTTGGCCACGCCGGATCGAAAGCCCCCCTAAGTTCCGATCCGGCGGCTCGGGACATCAGTCCTGCGCGACCACCGAGTCCCCCCACTCCGGTCGCGGAGCCGATGAGTCCGAGGAGTACACGCTGTGACGGTCGATTCCCCCCAACCGGCCGTCCAGCGTCTCCCCGGCCCGAGCACGAACCTCGCGTCGCCGGACGGGTCGAGCGTCCCCCCGACTCCCCGCTCCGGCGGCGCGAAGGTCCGTGTCCTCGAGACCGCCACGCGACTCTTCTACGAAGAGGGCATCCACAGCGTCGGCGTCGACCGTCTCATCTCCGAGGCGAGCGTCACGAAGGCGACGTTCTACAAGCACTACGGGTCGAAGGACAACCTGATCCTGGCCTACATCCGCACCCAGCACGAGCGTGTGCAGGAGCGGATGGAGCAGCTCATCGCCGACGCCGGCTCCCCCGAGCGGGCCGTCCGTGCGTGGGTCGCCGCACTGGCCGACGACGTCAACGACCCCGCCTTCCGCGGTTGCGCGTTCCTGCACGCCGCCGCCGAGTACCACGACCCGCGCGACCCGGTACGCCAGGTCGTCGCCGTGCACCGCGACTGGTACACCGAGCGACTCGCGACCCTGCTGCAGGAGGCCGGACACCCCCTTCCCGGCGACGGTGCCGACGAGCTCATGCTCGCGCGCGACGGTGCGATGGCCGGCGCGTACGCCGGTGACGCGATCGCCGCCACGGCTGCGCTCAACCGCGTGGTCGACCGGGTGCTCGCGGGCTGACGCCGCCTCGTCGCTGTCGCTGTCGCTGTCGCTGTCGCGTTCGGCTGTCACCCTCGCGGGAGCGACAGATCACCGCGAACAGATCGCGGCATCCTGTCGCCGTCGCGGCGCCGACGCGCCCACGCGACGCGGATCTGTCGCTTCCGCGGGGCGGTCGAGGCGACCGCAGGCGGACGGGAGGCCCGTGGCGGGCCCGTACCGAGCCTCCAGACCGTCGTGTGCGAACCCCCACAGCCCCGAGCGCGCACCGAGCGCGGCCCGAGCCGGCGGGTGTTGGCTTGGGGCATGGCCAACGACCCCAACTGGAACCTGCCCGACGTCCCGTCCTTCACCCTGACGAGCCCCGACTTCACCGACGGAGGCGAGCTGCCCACCTCGGCACGCGGCTCCGACGTCGGCGGCGAGGACCGCTCCCCCGCACTCGAGTGGTCGGACGCACCCGAGGGCACGAAGAGCTTCGTCCTGACCGTCTACGACCCCGATGCCCCGACCGGTTCCGGCTTCTGGCACTGGAGCCTGACCGACGTCCCGGGCACGACGACCTCGCTCCCCGCAGGCGCCGGCACCGACGATGCCCTGCTGCCCGCCGAGGCGCTCCGCCGCCGCAACGAGTTCGGGACGGACACGTTCCTCGGAGCCGCTCCGCCCGCGGGCCACGGTGTGCACCGCTACTTCTTCACGCTGAGCGCCCTCGACGTCCCCGTGCTCGAGGTCCCTGCCGACGCGACCCCCGCGGTCGTGGGCTTCATGCTCCGCGGGCACCTGCTCGGGCGCGCGCAGCTCATGGGCACGCAGGAGACCCCCGCGGCCTGACCGGCACGAGGCACCCACGCACGCCCCCGCAACGCCGAACGGCCGCCGCCCCGGAAGGGACGGCGGCCGTTCGTGCGTCAGGACGCGGAGAGGATCAGCCCTCGGCCGGGTCCTCGGCGTGGGCGCGGACCGTCTCGGCCGAGGTGGAGTCACCCTCGGTCTCGTCGGTCACGACCGGCGCGAGCGACAGCTTGCCGCGGTCGTCCACCTTGGTGACCTCGACGAGGACCTTCTGACCGACGCCGAGCACGTCTTCGACGTTCTCCACACGCTTGCCACCGGCGAGCTTGCGGACCTCGGAGACGTGGAGCAGACCGTCGCGGCCCGGGAGCAACGACACGAAGGCGCCGAAGGTGGCGATCTTCACGACGGTGCCGAGGAACTGGTCCCCGATCTCCGGGTTGGTCGGGTTCGCGATCGCGTTGACCTGGGCACGAGCGGCCTCGGCCGACGGACCGTCGACGGCGCCGATGTAGACGGTGCCGTTGTCCTCGATCGAGATGTCGGCACCGGTGGTGTCCTGGATGCCGTTGATCGTCTTGCCCTTCGGGCCGATCAGCTCGCCGATCTTGTCGACGGGGATCTGCACCGAGATGACGCGAGGAGCGGTGTCCGCCATCTCGTCGGGGGCGTCGATGGCCTCGTTCAGCACACCGAGGATGGCCGAGCGGGCCTCCTTGGCCTGCTTGAGCGCGGCGTCGAGGACGGACGAGGGGATGCCGTCGAGCTTCGTGTCCAGCTGGATGGCCGTGACGAAGTCCGAGGTGCCGGCGACCTTGAAGTCCATGTCGCCGAGGGCGTCCTCGGCACCGAGGATGTCGGTCAGCGCCGCGTAGCGGGTCTGGCCGTCGACGGTGTCGGAGACGAGGCCCATCGCGATGCCCGCGACCGGGGCCTTGAGGGGCACACCGGCGTTGAGCAGCGAGAGGGTCGAGGCGCAGACGGAACCCATCGACGTGGATCCGTTCGAGCCGAGGGCCTCGGAGACCTGACGGATCGCGTAGGGGAACTCGTCGCGCGACGGCAGCACCGGAACGAGGGCGCGCTCGGCGAGGAAGCCGTGCCCGATCTCGCGACGCTTCGGCGAACCCACGCGGCCGGTCTCACCGGTCGAGTAGGGCGGGAAGTTGTAGTGGTGCAGGTAGCGCTTCTTCGTGACGGGCGACAGCGAGTCGATCTGCTGCTCCATCTTGAGCATGTTCAGCGTGGTGACGCCAAGGATCTGCGTCTCGCCGCGCTGGAAGATCGCCGAACCGTGGACGCGCGGGATCACGGCGACCTCGGCGTCGAGCGGACGGATGTCGGCGAGGCCGCGGCCGTCCATGCGGACCTGCTCGGTCAGGATGCGACCGCGGACGACCTTCTTCGTGACCGACTTGTACGCACCGCTGACCTGGCCGTTGGCGCTCTCCGGCAGCTCGCCGGCCTCGACCTTGGCCGCGATGGCCTCCTTCACGCGAGCCTTCAGGGCGTCGTCCTTGTCCTGACGCTCGAGCTTGCCGGCGATCTGGTAGACGTCCTTGAGCTCGTCGAGCGCGATGGCCTCGACGGCGTCATAGACCTCGGGCGCGTACGGCGGGAAGACCGGGTAGTCCTGGATCTCCTTGGCCGACTGCGCCGCCATCTTGGCCTGCGCCTCGACGAGGACCTTGAGGAACGGCTTCGCCGCCTCGAGACCCTGGGCGACGATGGCCTCGTCGGGCTTGGTGGCGCCGCCCTGGATGAGGTCCCAGGCGTGCTCGGTGGCTTCCGCCTCGACCATCATGATCGCGACGTCCTCGTTGCCCGCTTCGTCGGTGACGACACGACCGGCGACGGTCAGGTCGAACACGGCATCGGCGAGCTGCGAGGCCTTCGGGAACGCGACCCACTGGTCGGTGCCGTTGGACCCCGGGATGAGCGCGAGGCGCACACCGGCGATCGGGCCGGAGAACGGCAGACCGGAGATCTGCGTCGACGCGGACGCGGCGTTGATCGCCAGCGCGTCGTAGAACTCGTCCGGAGCGATGCTCAGGACGGTGATGACGATCTGCACCTCGTTGCGGAGGCCGTCGACGAACGACGGACGCAGCGGCCGGTCGATCAGACGGCAGACGAGGATGGCCTCGGTCGACGGACGGCCTTCGCGACGGAAGAACGAACCGGGGATCTTGCCGGCGGCGTAGGAACGCTCCTCGACGTCGACGGTCAGCGGGAAGAAGTCGAATCCTTCACGCGGGTGCTTGCCGGCGCTGGTGGCCGAGAGGAGCATCGTTTCCTCGTCCAGGTACGCGGCGACCGCGCCCTGGGCCTGCTGTGCGAGCCGACCGGTCTCGAACCGGACGGTGCGCTTGCCGTACTTGCCGTTGTCGATGACGGCTTCGGCGAACTTGATCTCGGGACCCTCCAAAAGGGCGCCTCCTTGATGTGTGTTCGGCAGGCCGTGGCGACGGCACTCGATGGTGCGTGCGCGCCGATCGTTCCGGACGCATGTCTGGCCAGCAGTAGAAGCACTCGGGAAACCGTTCCGGCCCGCGAGCCACCACCGATGACCAGCTCCGTGCCCAGCCTGCGCAGTGTTGTGTGTGACGTCCGGGGAATGAGTCCTCGGACACGTTGGACTTTACCAGTCCACAGGCTGTCAGCGGCGCGGCTCGCAGGACTCCTGGTGAACATCGGTAGCCTGCCGACATGCGCCTCACCCCCTCGCGGGGCGTGCTCGTCGCGGCCGCCGTGGTCGTCGGCGCGCTCGTCGCCCCGGCCCTGACCGCTGCCCCCGCGAACGCCACCGAGTACCCCACGTGGCAGGACGTCCAACGCGCCAAGGGCAACGAGACCGCGAAGCGCGCCGAGGTGCAGAAGGTGCAGGCGGCGCTGCAGTCGGCGCAGGACGAAGCGGCCGCGAAGTCGCAGGCCGCCCTGGTGGCCTCGTCGAAGGCGGACGCCGCCGAGGCGGAGTTGGCGTCGGCCACCCAGGCCGCCACGAGCCTCCAGGCCCAGGCGCAGCACGCGAGCGAGACGGCGGACCGGGCCCAGCAGCGGGCCGGCCAACTGGCCGCGAACCTGTACCGCGACGGCAGCACGAACCAGATGACCACCCGCATCGCGACCGCGAAGGACCCGGACCAGCTGCTCTACCAACTCGGCGCGCTCGACCAGCTGTCGGAGACCTGGTCCGGCGTGATGGACGAGGCGTCCGTCGCGGCCGGGACGGCATCGTCGCTGCACGAGCAGGCCGAGCGGGCCGAGACGGAGCGCGCGACGCGCGCGCAGGCGGCCGAGGAACGCTCGGCCGCGGCGAAGTCGGCGGAACAGGCGGCGGACGCCGCCGTCGAGTCGACGGAGCAGCACAGCGACGAGCTGTACGCACAGCTCGCGTCGCTCAAGGACAGCACCGCGAAGCAGGAGGCCGGGTACGAGCTCGGCCAGCGGGTCGCCGCGCAGAAGGCGGAGCAGCAGCGCAAGCGGGCCGCAGCGGCGGCGGCCGAGGCGGCGGCGAACGCAGCCGCGGCGAACGCCGGCAGCAGCGCCTCCAGCGGCGGTGCCACGAGCGGCGGCACCGGCTCGTCCTACCCGAGCACCGGGGGCGTCGCCGTGGACCCCGCAGCCGCACAGGCCTACGCACGGAGCGCGCTCGGGTCGTACGGGTGGGGCTCCGACCAGTTCTCGTGCCTGGTGTCGCTCTGGACGCAGGAGTCCGGGTGGCGGGCGAACGCCCTGAACGCCTCGAGCGGCGCCTACGGCATCCCGCAGTCGCTGCCGGCCGAGAAGATGGCCGTCGCCGGAGCCGACTGGCGCACCAACGCGAACACGCAGATCGACTGGGGGCTCGCGTACATCAAGAGCGCCTACGGCTCACCCTGCGCGGCGTGGGGCCACGAGATGAGCGTCAACCCGCACTGGTACTGAGCGCCGGGCCGGCCGGGCGCCAGTCTCCGGCCGCTCACCGCTCCACCAGTCTGAGCGCCTGCAGGGGGCACATCGCGACGGCGTCGGCCGCAGCGGCCCGCTCGTGCGGACGGACCGGGACGTCGCGGGTGCCGGCGCCGGAGGCACCGGGGTCGCCGGCCCGGGCGATCGGGTAGCCCCACTCGTCGCGCTCGAGCCGTTCGGCGAACAGTTCGGTGCAGAGTCCCCGGCCCCGACAGCGCGTCCAGTCGACGTGCAGCGAGACGTCGCCCGTGGCCGCACCCCCGCTCACCGCGCACCCCCGCGCTGCAGGCACCCGCCGCCGAGGTGCGCCTGCACGTCGTCGTGGAACACGTCGATTGCGCTCCGCACCATCCGCGCCACCCCGTCCGGGTGGTGACAGGCCCCTCGACCGTCGACCAGCGCGGCGACCCGACGCACCTCGCCCGCCAGGTCCCCGGCTGCTCGCCCCGAGGCGACGCTCCCGACGTCGGCTCGTCCCGACGCCAGGTCCCCGACGACGTCGGCGATCCGCGGCAGCCCGTTCACGCACGGTCCGCACCGTCCGGCCGACGCTCCGGCGAGCGCCGTCGCCAGCCGTGCCGTCACCGCGATCGGGCAGGTCCGGTCGTCGAGCACGGCGAGCACGCCGGCCCCGGGCACCGCACCCCACCGAGCCAGCCCCTCGGGGTCGAACGACGCGTCGAGGGCCGCGGCCGGCAGCCACGTCCCGCCCCATCCGCCGACCAGCACGGCGCGTGCGTGCGCCGGATCGGTCACCGGCAGCCGGGAGGCCCGCAGCAGGTCCCCGAGCGGCGCACCCCCGGCGGTCTCCAGCACCACCGCGGTGGTCGGGTCCGTCACGTCGCTCACCGTGACGAGCCGGGTGCCTGGTGCACTCGTGCTGCCGACGCCCCTCGCCCACGCCGCACCGAAGCGCACGACGAGTGCCGCCTGGGCCAGGGTCTCGACGTTCGACACCAGGGTCGGTCGCCCGCTCGGCCCCCGTTCGGCGAGCCGCACCACGCGGTCCTCGGGCAGACCCCGGCCACCGGCGACGGCCGACGCGAGGGCGCTGGCCTCCCCGGAGACGAAGGAGGCGTGGGGCAGGACCCGCACGCTGATCGGGACCGGGCCGGCGACTCGGCCGACGCCGCGGTCGGCGCGTTCCGCCAGGGCCCGGCGGACAGGACCGGCGAGTCGGTCGCTCGTGGCGAGGACGGCCTCGGACGCCCCGATCGCGGCGGCCGCGACGACGATGCCATCGAGCACCAGGTGCGGTGCGCGCTCGAGCAGGACGGCGTCCTTGCGGCTGGCGGGTTCCCCCTCGGCGCCGTTCGCGACCACGAGGGGCGCACCCCGGCCCCGACGGCGGCCGCGGGCGGTCACTGCGGCGAGCTTCCGGGCGAGCGGGAAACCGGCTCCGCCGCGACCGTCGACGCCGGCGCGTCCGAGTTCGTCGACCACCCACAGGCCGAGTTGCGGCAGCGGGCCGAAGGCGTCCTCGTGGTCGATGCGCGCCGGACCGGGTGCGGCCAGGAGCCGTCGGGTGCCCGTGGGCGGGACGACGGTGCGGGGGTGGGTCAGGGTCATCGGACGACCTCCAGCTTCGCGGAACGGAACTCGGTGACACGGGCGGTGCAGCGCCAGACGACGGCGGCGACGACGGCCGCGGTGCAGCCGCCGGCGAGCACGAGGAACCACACGGAGGTGCCGTCGGTCCCCGTGCCGACCGCGTGGGCCAGGGCGATCGGCCACATGGCGTAGGCCGCCCGGTGCACGGCGCGGAAGACCCGCGGGCCGATCGCACGGCGGAGCAGTGCGGTGACGACGAGCACGACGAGCAGGTCGACGGCCAGGGTGCCGAGCCCCAGCCAGAACCACCGGTACGCGCCGACGAACGGCACGACCGTGTCGAGCAGGCGGAGCTCGGCCTCGGTGTCGAGCAGCAGCGACCCCACGTGCACCGCGACGAACACGGTGGCGGCGAGGGCGACGTCCCGGTGCACGAGCTGCACGGCGAACCGGGGCAGTCCGGGCAGCGGTCGTCCGCCCCTGGTGACGATGCCGAGGAGCACGGTGAGGGTGAGGAGGAGGACGGCGGTGACGCCGGTGCCCCGGCCGACCACCCAGAGCGCGGTGTCCATCAGGCGACCGCCGATCGGTCGTCGTCGGGCCGCTCGTCGGGCTGCTCGTCGGGCCGCTCGTCGGCGCGCTGGTCGTCCGTGCCCTGGTCGTCGGGCCAGCCGCCGAGCCGCACGACCGTGCCGTCGGCGGCGACGAGCCGGGCGGCGCGTCCGCTCTGCCGGAGCCACTCGGCCGCGGTGCGACCGCGCACGACGGCGGCGGTCGTCATCGTGTTGGCGGTCGTGCACGACGGGGCGACGACGGTCACCGTGCGCCAGACCGGCTCGGCGGGCAGACCCCACCGTGGGTCGAGGATGTGGTGCCGGGTGGTGCCCTCCTGCTCCCAGCGGCGCTTCTGCGTGCTCGAGGTCGCGACGGACCACCCCGAGGCGATCCGGACGTGGTCGACCGGGTCACCCTCGAGGTCCTGCACCCGCACCTGCCAGCCGCCGGACGGATCCGGGCCGGCGGTCGCGACGTCGCCGCCGAACGACACCAGCGCACCGATGCCGAGCCGCGCGGTGATGCTCGCCGCAGCCATGTCGGCGGCAGCGGCCTTCGCCGTGGCACCGAGGTCGAGCGTGACGCCCTCGGGGATGCGCAGGAACGTGCCCGACAGCAGGATGCGCTGCCACGCCGGACGGTCGTCGAGTGCACGCGACAGGGCCTCGGGCGACGGGACCGGCCGGGCGTCGGCGAAGGCGGCGTCGTACCCGAGGGACACCATCCGGCGCCCGAGGGTCGGATCGACGTCGCCGTCGGAGAGCCGCGCTGCGTCGAGCGCCTGGTGCACGAGTGCGGCGAGGAGCGGCGACACCTCGGCGCCACGCACCAGGTCGTCGGCGCGTGCGGTGAGTTCGGAGTCGTCGCGGAATCGGCTGCACGCGGCGTCGACGGCGGAGGTGACCCGCCGGACGCAGGACTCCGCGGCGGCGAGGTGCCGACGGTCCCGGTGGTCGAGGACGACCCGGGCGGTCGTGGTCCAGAGGTCCCACTCGGTGGTGGCGCGCACGGTCACGACCCCGTCGTCGTGGTGTCGGAGGTCCCGCCGGTGGTGCCCTGCGAGACGCCGGTGTCCGAGTCGGTCGTGTCCGAGTCCGTCGTACCGGAGTCGGTCGTTCCGGAGTCGGTCGTCGAGTCGGTCGCGGCGTCGGTCGGCTGGGTCGACGAGTCGGTGTTCGTGCTCGTGTCGGCGCTGCTGCTGGACTCACTGCTGCTGGAGCTGCTCGTACTCGTGTCACTGCTCGTGCTCGCCTGCTCGTGCCCGAGCCAGAGCCCCGCACCGGTGACCATCGCCACCACGAGCCCGCCCGTGCTGACGATCGCACTCGTGATCCGTGCGGATCGCCTGCCGCTGCCTCTGGTGTCCATCGGTCCTCCTCGTCGTCATGACGAGGTTCCCGAGGGCACCGATGAGCGAGCCGCGCACCCGCCGCGCACCGACCGTACGAACCCTGTGGTCCGCCTAAGAGCACGCGCCCCCGGCGACGGCGGCGGCGACGGGCCCCCGGGTCAGTGGCCGAGGCCGCCGAGCAGGCTCGCGAAGTCCGGGGTCGCGGGGAGCGCGTCGGCTTCCCGCGGCGCCCGCCTGGAGGCCCGGATCGCCCAGGCCAGGTCGGCTCCGGCCCGGCGGATGCGACCGTCCAGGGCGGCCGCGTCACCGTCGGTCCCCCAGTCGTCGGTCGCGGCGAAGACCCCGGTGGGCACGATCGCTGCGCGCAGGTACGCGAAGACGGGCCGCAGGGCGTGGTCGATCGCGAGGGAGTGCCGCGAGGTCCCGCCGGTGGCACCGAGCAGGACGGGCATGTCGGCCATCGAGTCCTTGTCGAGCACGTCCAGGAACGACTTGGCCAGTCCGCTGACGCCGGCGGTGAAGATCGGCGTGACGAACACGACGGCGTCGGCCTCGACCACCGCAGCCGTCGCTGCCGAGAGCGCCGGGGCAGCGAAACCGGTGAGCATCGCGTCGGTGATCTCGTGCGCGAGCGGCCGGAGCTCGACGTGCACGACGTGTGCCGGGGTGCCCTCGGCGACGAGCGACGCCACGGCGGCCTCCCCCAGACGGTCGGCGAGCAGGCGGGTGGAGCTGGGCTCGGAGAGCCCGGCGGAGACGACGGCGATGGTGGTCATGATGCTTCCCGACTTTCGATGCGTTTGCATGAACATAGCATCCAACCCGGTTCTGCTCACAACCATTCCCGTCGCCACGGCCCGCGCCCTGGAACGAAGAACGCCCCGGTCCTCACGAGGAGGTCCGGGGCGTTCGGTCAAGCGTGTGTCGGTCGACTAGCGACGCAGGCCGAGGCGCTCGATGAGCGTGCGGTAGCGGGCGATGTCGACGTCGGAGAGGTAGCCGAGGAGACGGCGACGCTGACCGACCATGAGGAGCAGGCCACGACGCGAGTGGTGGTCGTGCTTGTGCTCCTTGAGGTGCTCGTTCAGGTCGTTGATACGACGCGTCAGAACGGCGACCTGGACCTCGGGGGATCCGGTGTCGCCCGGGTGGGTCGCGTACTCTTCGATGATCTCCTGCTTGACCTGTGCGTCAAGTGCCATGGTGATCCCCTTCCTGTCCGTTGCGCGGTGCCCGTGCCTGATGCACGAGCGCTCTTCGTCCGCGGCCGTTCGACGGCAACCGCACAAGACTACCAGAGTCCTAGGCGGTCCTGGGGTGCAGACGGCGTCGGCGGCGACGCTCCGGCAGCAGACTGCGGACGAGTCCGACCAGCGTCGCACCGAGCAGTCCACCGAGGCCGTTCGACAGCACGTCGCGCGGGTCCGCGACCCGGTACGGCAGGTAGGTGGCCTGCGCGAACTCGATGCCAGTGGACAGCGCGACCGCGACGAGCGCGCCGAGGATCCACCAGCGCCGGGGCAGCCACAGCGCAGCGAGCATCCCCACGGGCACGAACATCGCGATGTTCGCGAGGAACTCGGTGCGCTCGTACGTGAACCAGGCTCCGTGCGGCAGCTGCTGCACCCAGGCGATCGCGTGCAGCACGAGCGAGTTCTGGGCCGAGGTGAAGACCTGCGGGGTCAGCGTCATCCGCCAGATCACCCAGGCGTAGCCCGCGGTCAGGGCGAGGAGGAGGAGTCGACGGAACATCCGCACAGTGTGCTGCACGGTCCTGCGCGGTCGCTGGAGCGCTCCTGTCAGCCACCGGCGCGACGCCTGGGCGATCACGGTTCGGCCCTGGTCAGGACTCCCCCGCACCTGTCAGCATGGGTCCGGGCGCGCTCGGCGCCCGCACCCCCCGACACCGCACGGGCAGATCAGGAGCACCGCAGCATGCCGGAGCACGAGGCACCCAGCACCGGACGCCGTCCCCGCGGGAGCGGCCTGCGGCAGTGGGGGTGGATCGCCGCTGCGGCCGTCGTCGTCGCCGCGGTCGTCACGACGCTCGTCGTCGTCGGCCCGTGGAACGGCGGCCGGCCGGACGGCGACGGCACCCCGAGCGGGCGTCCCGTCGCCGAGCGGAAGTCCGCGGCCGAGGCGTTCCCGGGCGGGCTCGCGCGCCAGCCGACCGCGGTGAACCAGGCCGGCATCCGCGAGCGCCAGGCCCGAGCCGACGGTGACACCCGGATCGCCGAGCAGATCGCCGTGATCGCCGACCAGCCGATCGCGACCTGGCTGACGAACACCTCGCGGGCCGAGACCCGATCGACGATCCGGTCGGTGGTCGGCACGGCCGAAGAACGCGGCGCCACCCCCGTGTTCGTCCTCTACAACATCCCCGACCGCGACTGCGGCAGCTACTCGAAGGGCGGCACCGAGGACGACGCCTACCTGCCGTGGGTCCGTTCCGCCGTCCGAGCGATGGCCGGTTCGCACGCCGTCGTGCTCGTCGAACCCGACTCGATCGCCCAGATCCAGAACTGCGAGCGGCTGCGCGACGAACGCCTGCCCCTGCTGCGGAAGGCCGTCGACGCGCTGACCGGCCACGGGCTCACCGTGTACTTGGACGGCGGCAACGAGAACCGTGTGCCGACCGCCACCATGGCGGACTGGCTGCGGCAGGCCGGCGTCGACGAGGTGCAGGGGTTCTTCACGAACGTCTCGAACTTCTACCGCGTCGACCAGGAGCGCGCGTACGCCGACGAGCTTGCCGACGCGATCGGCGGCGACCCGCACTTCGTCATCGACGTCTCCCGCAACGGGCAGGGGTGGCGGGGAACCTGGTGCAACCCCGAGGGCGCCGGCCTCGGCCAGGAGCCGCACGTCACCGGCGGCAGCACCCGGCTCGACGCGCTGCTCTGGGTGAAGACACCCGGGCTCAGCGACGGCACCTGCAACGGCGGCCCCGCGGCGGGCCAGTGGTGGGAGTCGTACGCGCTGGCCCTCGTCGAGCACCGCAAGCGCGACTGACGACCGCCGGCCGACGGCCCACGCGGGGCCGTGTCGGTGCCCGGTGGTTGCATGTGCGCATGACCGCGACCGACCGCATCCGCTCCGTCGTCCCGCCCTACCTGCTCCGCGCCGTCGCCGATGCCCAGGCGTTCCCCCGGGCGGCCTCGGCGGCACGCACCGCGCTGGCCTCGCTCGACGCCGTGCAGGCGCCGAAGCACGAGCACCTGGTCGCACCGCGCGGCGTCAGCGGTGCCGTGGACCACTCCCCGCGGCGGACGATCACCGACGCGCACGGCACCACGACGCTGCCCGGCACCGTCGTCCGTCGCGAGGGCGACGCCGTTTCCGGTGACGCCGCGGTCGACGAGGCCTACGCGGGCCTCGGCGCCACGCACGCCTTCTGGCTCCAGGTGTTCGACCGGGTGTCGATCGACGGCGCCGGCCTCCCCCTCGACGCGACCGTGCACTACGGCCAGGAGTACGACAACGCCTACTGGGACGGCAGCCGCATGGTGTTCGGCGACGGTGACGACGAGGTCTTCCGCCGCTTCACCGTCGCGCTCGACGTCATCGGCCACGAGCTCGCGCACGGCGTCACGCAGTACACCGCCGACCTGACCTACCAGGGCCAGTCGGGCGCCCTCAACGAGTCGATCAGCGACGTCTTCGGCTCACTGGTCGCCCAGTACGCCGCCGGTCAGACGGCGGAGCAGGCGAGCTGGCTCATCGGCGAGGGGCTGTTCACCGACGCCGTGCAGGGCGACGCGCTGCGGTCGATGCGGGCTCCCGGCACCGCGTACGACGACCCGGTGCTCGGGAAGGACCCGCAGCCGGCGACCATGGCCGGCTTCGTCGTCACCACCGACGACGCCGGCGGGGTCCACACGAACTCCGGCATCCCGAACCACGCCTTCTTCCTGGCGGCCACGGCCATCGGCGGCCCCGCGTGGCTGGGCGCCGGTGCCGTGTGGTGGGACGCCCTGACGTCGCCCGAGGTGACCGCCTCGATCGACTTCGCGGGCTTTGCGACCGTCACCGTCGACGCGGCCGGGCGACGATTCGGGGACGGATCCGCCGAGCAGACCGCGGTCCGTCAGGCCTGGCAGCGGGTGGGCGTGCTCGACTGATCGCGCCACCCGGGCGTAGCGTCGAGGGCATGCGCATCGAGGTCCGCCGCTCCGGGGGCTTCGCCGGCACCACACGGCGCTGGCGGGTCGACACCGACACGAGCAGCGACCCCACGGCGTGGTCCGACGTCCTCGACGCGCTGCAGCGCACCCCGGCGCCGACGGCAGCGCCCGTCCCCGACGACTTCAGCTGGACGATCACCGTCGAACGCACCACCGTGACGATCCCGGGTCGCCGCCTCGACGGGCCGTGGGCGGACCTGGTCGCGCGGGTGCGGTCCGAGGGCGACCCGACCTGAGCCGGGAGGCCCGTGGCGGGCCCGCACCGGGCCTCCCGTCCGCCCCGCGGTGACGCCACCGCCCACCGCCGTGCGCAGGAACGGTCGCGTGGGACCGACGGACCCGCCCGTTCCTGCTCACGAAGTGCGCGGGGACGCGACCGTCAGTCGACGTCGATGACCGTCAGACGACGGGTCGGACGCGTCATCGCGACGTACACCGCGGCGGCGGCACGGGCGGCGTCGGCGCCGACGCCGTCCGGGTCGACGAGCAGCACACCGTCGAACTCCAGGCCCTTGGCGTCCGCACCCGTCAGCACCGTGAGCGAGCCGGCGTTCGGCGAGGCGAGGCCCCGGACGTCGGCTTCGGTGCGGGCGAGCCGCTGCCGGATCGTGTCGACCTGGGCCTCGGGGACGATGACGCCGATGGTGCCGGACCCGATCCGCGCACGCTCGGCGTCGGCGACCGCCACGACGGTGTCGAGCAGGTCGGCCCGGGCGACGCGGACGCGCTCGACGGGGTCGCCGTCGCGCACGGCCTCGTTGCGGGTGACCGTGAGGCCGGCGCTGTCGGCGAAGGCCCCGGCCGCCTCGACGATGGATCGCGGGGTGCGGTAGTTGACCGTGAGCTGCTCGATGCGGTGGTCCAGCGGCACCTGCGGGGCACGGCCGCGTCGACGACGCGCGAGCGCCCCGATGACGTCGTCCCAGGTGCGTGCGGCACCCGGCGAGGAACCCTGCGCCATGTCGCCGACGATCGTGAACGAGCGCAGCGGGTTGCGGCGGGCGAGCACGCGCCACTGCATCGGCGAGAGCTCCTGCGCCTCGTCGACGACGATGTGCCCGTAGGTCCACTCGCGGTCGTCGGCGGCGCGCTCGGCCGTGGAGCGGGGGTCGCCGCCCTCGGCGAACGAGCCGGCGACCTGCTCGGCGCTGACGATGCCCTCGACACCCATGTTCTCGATGGCCTGTCGGGCGTTCTCGATGTCGCGGTTCCGGCTGGCCTTCGCTGCGCGCTTGGCGGCACCGCCGGTCGGGTCGAACGGGCCGAGCAGTTCGGCGGCCTCGTCGAGCAGGGGGACGTCCTCCACGGTCCAGGCCGTACCGCGGGCACGCTGCAGCAGGGCGCGGCGCTCGGCGGTCCAGTCGGGGGTGAGCGAGGCGAGCCAGTTCGGCCGGGCGTACAGGTCCTCGAGGAACTTCTCGGGCGGCAGCGGCAACCACGCGGTGTTGAGCAGCACACGGGCGTCGTACGAGCTCCGGATGTCCTCGCGCAGGACCTTCTCGTCGGCCTCGTCCACCGTGGTGCCGCGCTCCCGCAGCTGCTCGGCGAGCAGTCGGGTCATCGCGTCGAGGGCGATCTTGTTGAACGTGACGCGGGCGACGTTGTGCGGCTTGCCGCGGTCCTGCGCACGCTTCATGGCGTCGGCGACGAGCTGCGGCGGGACGACGAGCCGCTCGCCCTCGACGTCGAGCGTGACCGACTCGGTCGGCACGACCTGGCGCGAGCGCACAGCCCGCCGAAGGAGTGCGGCCATCTGCGCGGCACCCTTCACCGCGGCGACGTCGCGGGTGTCGTGGGTCGTCGCGTGCACGGTCGGGTAGAGCGACCCGAGCGACGCCATCACGACACCGGTCTCGCCGAGCGACGGGAGCACCTGCTCGATGTACGTCAGGAACGCCGGGGACGGGCCGACCATGAGCACGCCGGATCCGCGCAGGCGCTCGCGGTACGAGTAGAGCAGGTAGGCGGCCCGGTGCAGCGCCACGGCGGTCTTGCCGGTGCCGGGCCCGCCCTGCACGATGAGCACGCCCTCGAGCGGGGAGCGGATGATGCGGTCCTGCTCGCCCTGGATCGTCGCGACGATGTCGGTCATCCGGCCGGTGCGTTCGGCGGTGACCGCGGCGAGCAGCGCCCCCTCGCCCTGCAGGTGGGTGCGCTCGTCGTCGTAGAGCGAGGCGTCGAAGACCTCGTCCTCGACACCGACCACCCGACGACCCTGCAGGGACAGGTGCCGGCGGGACCGCATGCCCATCGGGTGCGCCGCGGTGGCCTGGTAGAAGGCACTGGCACCGGGGACGCGCCAGTCGAGCAGCAGCGGGCGGTGCTCGGCGTCGCGCAGTCCCACGCGGCCGATGTACCGGAAGGTGTCGTCGGCGTCGTCGGGCTCGGCGACCTCGAGCCGGCCGAAGACCAGACGGTCCCCCACCCGTTCGAGCGTCGCGACGGTGTCCTCGTAGAGCCGCGCGTACGCGTCGCGCTCGCTGCGGCTCTGGTGGTTCCCGCCGACCGCCTGTCGGCGGGTCTCGGCGAGGCGCTGTTCGGCCTCGGCGGTCAGCTCGTCGAGACGACGGAAGAGGCCGTCGACGTAGCCGCGTTCACGGTCGATCTCGGTCGGTTCGGACACACGCAACCCTTCGGGAAGAGGGGGAACCAGTGTACTGCCCACCGGGAGCCCCGCTGTCCCCGAAGGGTCGCGTCCGGGTCACATCTCTTCGTGCGTGTCCGGGTCGCCGTCCCACAGGCGGCCGCGCTCGAGCGCGGAGATCGCCTGCACCTCGTCGTCGGTCAGCTCGAAGCCGAAGACGTCGAGGTTCTCCTTCTGGCGGGCGGCGTCGCCCGACTTCGGCACCGGCACGGCACCGAGCTGGACGTGCCAGCGCAGCACGACCTGGCCGGGGGCCACACCGTGTGCCGCGGCGGCGTCGGCGATCGGCCGCTCGGTGAGCAGTTCCGACCGCTTCGCGAGCGGGCTCCAGCTCTCGGTCACGATGCCGAGCTCCTGGTGCACCTTCCGCAGTTCCGCCTGGGGGAAGTACGGGTGCAGCTCCACCTGGTTGACGGCCGGGGCGACCCCGGTGGCGTCGACGATGCGGCGCAGGTGTTCCGGTGTGAAGTTCGAGACGCCGATCGAGCGGACCTTGCCGCTGTCGCGGAGGTCGACGAACGCCTTCCAGGTGTCGACGAACTTGTCCACCGACGGGTTCGGCCAGTGGATCAGGTACAGGTCGACGTGGTCGAGCCCCAGGTTGCCGAGGGTCTCGTCGATCGAGCGGTGCGCCTCGTCGTAGCCGTGGTGCCGGCCGGGCAGCTTCGACGTGACGACGAGGTCCTCGCGCGCCACCTCGGACTCGCGGACGGCCTTGCCGACGGCGTCCTCGTTGCCGTAGTTCAGCGCCGTGTCGAGCAGCCGGTAGCCGCTCGCGATCGCGGTGCCGACCGCCGCAGCGCCCTCGTCGCCGTTCAGGCCGTAGGTGCCGAGGCCGAGCTCCGGGAAGCGGTGGCCGTCGTTCAGCTCGATCGTCGGGGCACCGACCTGCATCAGCGGACCCCGAGCAGGTCGATCACGAAGATGAGGGTCTTGCCCGACAGGAAGTGGCCACCACCGGCGGGGCCGTAGGCGAGCTCCGGCGGGACGACGAGCTTGCGACGACCGCCGACCTTCATGCCGGGGATGCCCTCCTGCCAGCCGCGCACCAGGGCCGCGAGCGGGAAGTCGATGGGCTCGCCGCGGTTCCAGGAGCTGTCGAACTCCTCGCCGGTCTCGTACTCGACGCCGGCGTAGTGGACCTTGACGGTCGAGCCGGCGGACGCTTCATCGCCGGAACCCTCGACGATGTCGGTGACGACGAGCTCGGTGGGGGCGGGGCCCTCGGGGGCGTCGAACTCGGGCTTGCTGTTCAGGTCAGTCATGCCGATCAGTCAACCAGAGCGCGCACCGGGCACGCGCAACGAGCGTCCAGCCCGCAGAATGGTTCCACCGTGACACCATCGACTCCCGCACCGCCGCGCCGCCGCCTGCTCGCCGACCTCACCCCGCTCCGCCGCTCCCCCGCCTTCGCCCGACTCTGGGCCGGCACCGCGATCGCCGGCATCGGCACCCAGATGACCACCGTCGCCGTCGGTCTCGAGGTCTACGAGATCACCCGCTCGACCTTCGCCGTGGCCCTGGTCGGTGTGATCGCGCTCGTGCCGATGATCGTCGCCGGCCTGTACGGCGGGATGCTCGCGGACGCCTTCGACCGACGCCTCGTCGCGCTCGTCTCGTCGATCGTCGCGTGGGTCGCCGTGGCTCTGATCGCCACGCACGCCTGGCTCGACCTGCACAGCGTCGCACTGCTGTACGTGCTCGCGACGGTGAACGCCGTGGCCGCCACCGTCAGCAACGCTTCCCGCTCGGCCATCGTCCCGCGACTCGTCGGCACCGACCTGCTGCCCGCGGCGAGCGCCCTGGGCGGGATCGCGTCCGGGTTCCAGGTCACCGTCGGTCCGGCGATCGCCGGCGTGCTCATCGCGAGCGTCGGGTTCGCGCCGACCTACACGATCGACGTCGTGCTGTTCACGTTCGCGTTCCTCGGGGTGTTCACACTGCCGCGGATGGCCGCCGACCACGACGCGCTGCGGCCCGGACTCGGCTCGCTCATCGAGGGTGCGAAGTTCCTGCGGCGGTCGCGCAACATCACGATGACGTTCGTGCTCGACATCATCGCGATGACCTTCGGGCAGCCTCGCGTGCTGTTCCCCGCGATCGGCGCGCTCGTCATCGGCGGTGGGTCGATCACCGTCGGCACCCTGACCGCCGCGTACGCGATCGGGGCGCTGCTGTCGAGCGTGTTCTCCGGGCCGCTCGGGCACGTCCGACGCCAGGGTGAGGCCGTCGGCTGGGCCATCACGGCGTACGGCGGCGCGATCGCGGCGTTCGGGGTGGTCATCGCGCTGGCGCACGTGCTCGGCGGCCGCTCAGGCGAGGCGTTCGGGGTCGAGATCCTGCCGGCACTCGGGCTCGCGGCGCTGTTCCTGGCGATGGCCGGCGGTGCGGACAACGTCAGTTCGGTGTTCCGGAACACGATCCTGCAGGCGGCGTCGCCGGACGGCATGCGCGGTCGGCTGCAGGGCATCTTCATCGTCGTGGTCACGGGCGGGCCGCGGCTCGGTGACCTGTACGCCGGCCTGGTCGTCGCGGCCGGCATCGCGTACCCGCCGGTCATCGGCGGCGTGCTCATCATCGGCCTCGTCGCGCTGCTCCTCCGGATGGTCCCGTCCTTCCGCCGCTACGACGCCCTGCACCCCCACGCCGACTGACGGCGGCGGCGCGAGCGTGCCCGCAAGACACCGGTGTTCGCGCGTGGAACACCCGCGTTCCGCGGTGCGGAGCGTGAACACCGGTGTCTTGCAGGGGATCGCGACGCGACCAAGGGGCGGACGGGAGGCGCGGGGCGGGCCCGCCACGGGCCTCCGGGCCGTCACGTGTCGGGTACCGTACGGGACATGCCGGACAGCGCATCGCGCGACCTCCAGCGGACGGGAGTCCGCGCCGTCGTCCGGCGCACCTACCACTCGGTCATCCGGCACCGCGTCGTCGACGCGGCCGCGTCGCTGACGTTCTTCGCGCTGCTGACGGTGTTCCCGACCGCGCTGGCGGTCGTGTCGGCGCTGTCCATCGTCGACCGCAAGGGGGACAGCCTGACCGACATCGTGGAGGTCCTCGGGTTCATCGTCCGACCGGAGACCGCCGAGCACCTCGAGGGGCCGCTCCGGCAGCTGCTGACCCTGGACAACCCGTGGCTCGGGTTCACGATCGGTGTCGCGCTGACGCTCTGGTCGCTGTCCGGCTACGCGACGGCCTTCGGACGGGCGATGAACACCGCCTACGAGGTCGAGGAGGGCCGACGGATCTGGAAGTTCCGCAGCATGATGCTCCTCGTCACGCTGCTCGTCATGGTCGGCGGTGCCGTCGCCATCGTCATCCTGCTCGGCACGCCGACGATCTCCGAGGCCGTCATCCGACAGCTCGGGTGGGCGCCGTGGATCGACGACGTGTGGAACGTCGTGAAGTGGCCGGTGCTCGCGGCCGACCTCGTCGTCATGGTGGCGGTGCTCTACTACGCGACGCCGAACGTGAAGACCCCGCAGCTGCGGTGGGTGTCGGCCGGTGCCGCGTTCGCGATCGTGACCTGGGCCATCGCCACGGTGGGGTTCGCGCTCTACGTGGAGACCCTCGGCGGCGGGAACCGCGCCTACGGGTGGCTCGGTGGCGCGATCCTGCTGCTCGTGTACCTCTACATCTCGAACTTCGTGCTCGTGGTCGGCGGGGAACTCGACTCCGAGGTGATCCGGATGCGGCAGCTGCTCGCCGGCATCGAGGCGGACGAGTCGATCCGGCTGCCGCTGCGGGACGTCACGCGGAACTTCACGCTCGCGCGGTGGCGAGACCAGGACATCGCGGCCGCGCAGCACGTCCGGGCCGAGGCCGCGCGGGTGGCCGGGGACGAGGACGCCGAGTCGACCCCGGGCGAGGAGCACCTGCGGGCGATGGCGCAGCAGGTGCGGGTGGGCGAGCGACCGCTGCCCTGACGGTGTGTGCGCGGGTGCGGGTCGTGCGACCGTGCCGCGTCCGGGCGTGCGCGCGCTTGCCCGGCGTCAGCGCTTTCGTGCCTCGGCGTCCAGCATCTCCTCGGTGATGACCGGGATCGCACCCGTCGCCAGCTCGATGCCCGACAGCCGGGCCGGGCTGAGCACCCGCATGACCTGGTCCTCCTCCATCAGCCCCGCAGCCACCACGAGCGTCGAGATCGGCGTCGAGGTGGTCAGCGCCGTGTGCGCGATCGACGCCGCGGCCGCGTACCCGATGTACGGCGTGAGCGCGGTGACGACGCCGACGTTCGTGTCGACCTGGGCGGCGAGCTTCGCCTCGTTCGCCTCGATGCCGACGACGCAGTGCTCACGCAGGGTCGCGCAGCCACGGGACATCCACTGCAGCGACTGCAGGATCGAGTGGGCGATGATCGGCTCGAAGGCGTTGAGCTGCAGCTGCCCGCTCTCCGCCGCCATCGTCACGGTGGTGTCCGCTCCGGCGACCGCGTAGGCGATCTGGTTCACGACCTCGGGGATCACCGGGTTGACCTTGCCCGGCATGATCGACGAGCCGGCCTGGCGAGCGGGCAGGGTGATCTCACCGAGACCCGCCTGCGGACCGGACGACAGCAGCCGCAGGTCGTTGCAGATCTTCGAGAGCTTCGCGGCGCTGCGCTTCACCGTGCCGGACAGGGTCATGAACGCACCGGCGTCGCTCGTCGCCTCGATGAGGTCGGGGGCGGTGACGACGTCGATGCCGCTCGCCTCCTGCAGCTGCCGGCGGACCTCGTCGCGGTAGAGCGGGTCCGCGGTGATCCCGGTGCCGATCGCCGTCGCACCGAGGTTCATCTCGGCGAGCAGCGGCATCACCTTGCGGAGCAGGTCCGCATCCTCCTGGATCGTGTGCGAGAACCCGGTGAACTCCTGCCCGAGGGTCATCGGCACGGCGTCCTGCAGCTGCGTCCGGCCCACCTTCAGCACGTCGGCGAAGGCGCGGCCCCGCTCGGCGAACGCCGCGGAGAGCTCCTCGAGCTGCTCGATGAGCCGTCGGACCCCGAAGATCATCGCGATCTTGATGCTCGTCGGGTACGTGTCGTTCGTCGACTGGCTGCGGTTCACGTGGTCGATCGGGTGCAGGTACCCGTAGTCGCCCCGCTCCCGCCCGAGGAGTTCCAGGGCCCGGTTCGCGAGCACCTCGTTCGTGTTCATGTTCGTGCTCGTCCCCGCGCCGCCCTGCACGACGTCGACGACGAACTGCTCGCGGAGCGCCCCGTCGCGGACTTCCTGCGCCGCACGATCGATCGCGTCGGCGCGCTCCTCGTCGAGGACGCCGATCGCCCGGTTCGCCCGCGCCGCAGCCTGCTTCACCGTGACGAGCGCCTCGATGAGGTCCGGGTACACGGCGATCGGCACGGAGGTGATCGGGAAGTTCTCGAGCGCCCGCAACGTGTTGATGCCCCAGTACGCGTCCTTCGGGACCTCGCGTGATCCCAGCGAGTCGCTCTCGGTCCGCGTCGTCGTCGTCACAGGTGCCTCCTCGTTGCCGGTCACACGTCGAGGCTAGTCCCGTCCGTCCGGCCGGTCCGGGAACGCGCCGGGCTTGTGTGACCGGCGGCGTTCCTGCGCGAGCGGGCGAAATGCCACGGTGGCCTCCGCGACGCACGCTGGCATCCCGCCCGCTCGCCCGGCGACGGCCCGGAGGCCGGGCGCCGGGCCGCCACGGGCCTCCCGTCGCTTCGTGAGCAGAAAACGTCGGCTCCCGCACCGCGACCCGACATCTTCTGCTCACCAAGCGCGCCGCCCGCGCGAGCGGGCGGAACGGCGCGGTCGTCCCAGCAACGCACGCCGGCATTCCGCCCGCTCGCCCGCGACGGCCCGGAGGCCCGGTGCCAGGCCGCCACGGGCCTCCCGTCGCTTCGTGAGCAGAAGATGTCGGGTCCCAGACCGCGACGCGACATCTTCTGCTCACCAAGCGCGCCGCCCGCGCGAGCGGGCGGAATGGCGCGGTCGTCCCAGCAACGCACGCCGGCATTCCGCCCGCTCGCCCGTGGCGGCCTGGAGGCCCGGTGCCCGGCCGCCACGGGCCTCCCGTCCGCCCCGCGGGCACGCCCGGAACGCGAGCGGGCGAAACGGCGTGGTTCCCGCGCGCGGAGACGCGGGCATCCCGCCCGCTCGCGCAGCGCACGCGGCGCACGCGCGACGAGTGAGCAGAAGACGCCGGGTCGCGAAGGGCGACCCGGCGTCTTCTGCTCACCCGGTGAGCATGCCCGTCAGTGGAACTGCGGGACGATGAGGTAGATGCCGTAGAGCACGACGGCGCCGCACACGACGAAGCACGCGATGGCCGCCGCACGGAGCGCACGTGCGGCCGCCGAGACTCCGGCGGGGTTCGGGAAGCCGGCGGTGGCCGGGCCGATCGTGCCGTCGTCCTTCACGGTGAACTTGCCCTCGCGGGTGTCGGCGGCGCTCCAGAGACGGAGGCCGACCGAGTACACGGCGACGACGAAGCACGACGAGACCACGGCGACGAGCGCCACGGTGAGGAACGCGAACCAGTCGATGCCCATCAGCGACGGCCTCCCTTGCGGGCCGCCATGCGACGGAGCGTGCGCTCGCGGCTGAGTTCGGCGCGACGCTGGGCGACCGCGTCGGCACGCTTCTTGCGCTGCATGTCACGCAGCTCCTTGCGGGTCAGGACCGCGTTCGCGGCGACGTCGACCTCGATCGCGGAGGCCTGCTCGTGCGGCTTGCGGAGCGACCACAGGTACAGGCCGAGGATCACGACGGCACCGATCACGGCGTCGAGCACGAGCCCGACCACGCCGAGGCGGGCGATGCCCGAGGCGACCGCACCGACCGCGGCAGCCGCGGGCAGGGTGATGAACCAGGCGATGACGATCTTGCCGGCGGTCGACCACTGGATCTTCGAGCCGCGGCGGCCGAGCCCGGCACCGATGATGGAGCCCGAGGACACCTGCGTGGTCGACAGCGCGAAGCCGAGGTGGCTGGAGGCGAGGATCGTGGCGGCGGTCGAGGCCTCGGCGGCGAAGCCCTGCGTCGCACGGATCTCGGTGATGCCCGAGCCGAGGGTGCGGATGATCCGCCAACCGCCCGTGTAGGTACCGAGGGCGATCGCGAGGGCACAGGCGACGACGACCCAGAACTGCACGCCCTGGTTCGACGACTGCGCGCCCGAGGCGATGAGGGTCAGCGTGATGACACCCATCGTCTTCTGCGCGTCGTTGGTGCCGTGCGCCAGGGACACCATCGAGCTGGTGAAGACCTGCCCGATGCGGAAGCCGCCGCGCTCGTTCGGGAACACCGGACGCTTCGTGATCCGGTACGCGATGCGCGTCGACAGGAACGACACGAGCGCGGCGATCACGGGCGAGGCGAACGCCGGGATGATCACCACCGTCAGCAGCGCGACGTAGTTGACCGACTGGAACCCGGCGCCGACGATCGCGGCACCGATCAGCCCGCCGAACAACGCGTGCGACGACGACGACGGCAGCCCGCGGAGCCACGTGATCATGTTCCAGACGACTGCCCCGATCAGGCCGGCGAAGATCATCTCCGGGCTGATGGCGACGCCACCGGGCCCCTCGTTGATCAGTCCGTGCGAGATCGACGTCGCCACGGCGGTGCTGAGGAACGCACCGACCAGGTTGAGCACCGCAGCGACGGTGACCGCCACCTTGGGCTTCATGGCGCCGGTCGCGATCGGGGTCGCCATCGCGTTGGCGGTGTCGTGAAAACCGTTTGTGAAGTCGAAGAAGAGGGCCAACGCGATGACCAGGACGACTATGAGTGTGATGTCCACCGCGGGCAAGTGTCCCAGGCGTCGGCCCTTCGAGCAAACCTGATCGGCAACCTGTTGTTCACCGCAGCTTCACACTCGTTCAGCTTCGGAACCATGCCGATGGGAGAATGCACCCATGGACACCGCCGAGCTCCTCATCCTGCTGATCGGATCGCTCGCGGTGACGGGGTTCGCCCGGGCCAAGGGACTCCCCGCTCCACTGCTCGTCACGGCGGTCGCCCTCGCCGCCTCGTTCCTGCCCGGGCTGCCGCCGATGGAGATCGACTCCGAGGTCATCCTCACGGTGATCCTGCCGCCGCTGCTCTACTCGGCGGCCCTCGACGTGTCGTGGCAGAGCTTCCGCGGCTCGATCAAGCAGATCCGACGGCTCGGCATCTTCCTGGTGATCGTCACCGCCCTGGTCGTCGGCGGAGTGGCGTACCTGCTCATCCCGGACATGACGCTGCCGGCGGCGATCCTGCTCGGCGCGATCGTCGCCCCGCCGGACGCGGTGTCCGCCGCCGCGATCGGCCGGAAGCTCGGACTCCCCCGCCGCGTCATGACCGTGCTGTCCGGCGAGAGCCTGATCAACGACGCGGCCTCGCTGACCCTGGTGCGGGTGTTCACACTCATCATCGCGGGCACGTCGCTGACGATCTGGCAGGACCTCGGCATCTTCGGCCTGGCGATCGGCGTCGGCCTGGCCGTCGGCATCGTGCTCGGCGTCGTTGTGCACTGGATCCGCATGCGCATCAACGACCCCGTGGTCGAGACGATCATGAGCATCCTGCTGCCCTTCGTCGCCTACATCGTCGCCGAGGACCTGTCCGGCTCCGGGGTCATCGCGGTCGTCACGGCCGGCCTGTACATCGGCTACAACTCGCCGAAGGAGGGGTACGCCACCCGCCTGCAGGAGCGCCCGCTCTGGACGAGCATCGACGTCATCCTCGAGGGCTTCGTGTTCGCGCTCATCGGCCTGCAGCTCAACACCGTCGTGCAGGACCTGGTCGAGAGCGAGCGGAGCCTCGGGCAGACGCTCACCGCCGCGGCCGTCGTGCTCGCGGTGGTGATCCTGGTCCGACCGCTGTTCGTCTTCGAGTCCTACGCGCGCAACCGGTTCAACGGGAAGTGGCTCCGGCCCCTGCGGATCAAGCTGTCCCGCGGGCATCCCTCGCTCCGGTGGATGCGCGGCTCCGCCGAGCCGAAGCTCAACTGGCGGGAGCTCACCGTCATCTCGTGGACGGGCATGCGCGGCGTGGTGACCCTGGCCGCAGCCGTGTCGGTCGTCGCGAACCCGACGCACATCCCGGCGCAGGACACGATCTTCATCATCGCCTTCTTCGTCACCGTCGGCACCCTGCTGCTGCAGGGACTCACCCTGCCGTTCGTCATCCGCGCGCTCAAGGTGCAGGACCCGGCCGAGGGCGAGGAGGACGTGCGCAGCGAGATGCGGCTCAACCAGCGCACCACGGAAGCCGCGATCGAGCTGCTCGAGAAGCGGCGTCCGGCGTGGGCGAAGCAGTACGGCTCGGAAGCCGTCGACTCGGTGGTCAACCGGCTGAAGGCGCGACTCGAGCGTCAGGCCGAGACGTTCCGTCAGGACGCCGAGGAAGAGGAGGACGAGGGGCGGAACGTCGCACTGCGCCTGCGTGGCTCGCAGATCCAGGACATCCGGCGCGAACTCCTCGACCGACGACGCGAGATCGTGCTCGAGGAGCGGGAGAAGGGGAACCTCGACGAAGAGGTCATGCGCCGCGTGCTCGTGACCCTCGACGCGGAGGAACTCGCGATGGACTCGGCGCAGGCGTCACGCAGTCGCTCCTGAGCACCCCGGGCGTATCCTGGCGCTCCGATCGAGAGCAGGAGCAGAGCGCCGAGTGAGCACGCCGCGGAACGACGTCCCCAGGAACGACGACGGACCGGAGCGCCCCGGCGGTTCCCGACCGACGCCGCCGAAGCCGCGCGGGACCCGGCCCTCCGCACGTGGGACCAAGCCGCGACGTGGTGGCAAGGTCGCCGGGCACACGCGATCGGCACCCAGGCGGCAGGCTCCGGTGCCCGCGCCCCAGCAGCACGGCGCCTACCGCCGGTGGTACTCGACCCTGCACCCGTCATTGCAGCTGATCGGCCTGCAGCTCTGGATGCCGCTGTTCTTCATCGTCGGGTTCTGCCTGTGCTACGTCTTCGCGTTCCACGCCCCGCACCCGCACGACGTCCCGATCGCCCTGGTCGGCAGCGATCCGACGTTCGTGCAGGCGGTGCAGCGGGCGTTGCCCGGCGAGTTCGTGTTCCACACGTACGACTCGCTCGCGCAGGCGAAGCGCGACGTGGTGGGTGGCTCGATGGCGGTCGCGTACGACCCCGCTGCGAACGAGTTCTTCACGGCGAGCGCGCACCAGTTCCAGGTCGCGAGCCTCGTCCCGGCCACCCTCACCGCGGTGCTGACCGGCCTGGGCGTCGCGACCCCGAAGGTCACCGAGCTCGCACCCCTGCCTGCCTGGGACGAGTACGGCACCGTGGCGATGTACGTCATGCTCGCGTGGTGCATCGGCGGCTACATGGTCGCGATGTTCATCGGCATCATGGGCGGCCCGCTCCGGCACCGCACCCGGATGACGGTCATCGTGGTCGGCGGCCTCGTCATCTCGCTCATCACGAACACCCTCGCCGGACCGGTGCTCGGCGCCATCCACGGGCACTGGATCCAGCTCGTGCTCATCGCCTGGGGCTGGATCGTGGCGATCGGCCTGGCGGTGAACGGCCTGAGCTACTTCGTCGGCCGGTTCATCGCCGCACCCGCGATGATCTGCTTCGTCTTCCTGTCCATGCCGTCGTCCGGCGGTGCCTACCCGAAGTGGTTCATGCCCGAGCCCTTCGCCTGGCTGAACAACGTCGTCGTCGGCTCGAGCATGGTCGACATGATCAAGCACCAGGTCTACGGCGTCGGCCCCGGCCCGGCCCGCGGCCTGATCACGATGGCGTGCTACGCCACGGCCGGCCTGGTGCTGATGTACTTCGGCAAGAAGTGGTGGGAGCGCCGACGGATCCGTGCGATCGTCACCGGCCGGACCACGATGTTCCAGGACGCCAACACCGCCAACCGCGAGTTCCTCGGCCGGCAGCGCGACGCCGAGCTCGAGCGCCACGGCCTGACCTCCACCGAGACCGGCACCCTGAGCGTGCTGCGGGACGGAGACTGGGAGGACGACCGCACCGGCGGGGACGTCTTCACCGGCGGGCGCGACGGCCTCGAGCCGGACGCGACACCGACCGGCCGCATCGCCGTGCAGCGCCCCGCGAACCGGAAGGAACCGCGGCCGGCGGCGGCGCAGCACGGCAAGCACGCCGACCGCTGACGCGTATCCTGATCGGATGAACCCGCGCATCACCTGGCACCGCGTCCTCATCACCGTCGTCGTCGTGTTCCTCGTGCTGACGGTCGGTTTCTACGCCGCGAGCGTCCTGCTCGCGCCCGCCGACGGCCGCGGCACCGCCGGGCTGTTCGTCGGGTGGGCGATGTTCTCGATGATCGGCGCGATCGTCGTCGGCATCATCGACTTCTTCGTGCGGCCCCTGGGCGGCCGGAGCGGCGACGCCGACGTCATGGCCGCCGCCGAGGAAGCGCGCACCGGCAGCACCCGCACCCAGCAGCCGCGCTAGCAGCTAGTCGCCCACTCCGACGCCCGTCCCGGTGAACCCGGCGACCGTCGCGTCGTCCGCGGCGAACGTGAACCGCGCGCGGACGCTGCCGCCGGCGAGCACCCCAGGCAGCCAGTACCGGGCGTCGTCCCACATCGCGTCGTAGGGCACGGAGTCGACCGCGATCCACCGCGGCTCCAGCTCGTCGGAGCCCGACGGGTCTCCCTGCCAGCGGCGGCAGACGAAGACGTCCGAGACCTGCGACCAGGACGGTCGGTACGGGAACCGGTAGTCCAACGTGCCACGGGCCTCCAGGTCGACCGCGTCGAGCCGCAGGCCGACCTCTTCACGCACCTCGCGCACGGCGGTCTCGACCGCGGACTCGCCGGGCTCGCGCTTGCCGCCGGGGCCGACCAGACGGCCCGCGCCGAGGCCGCGGCGCTTCTCCCCCACCAGCACTTCCGTGCCGGCCGAACCGTCGCGCAGCAGGTACACGACCACCACCCGGGGATGCTGGGACTTGCTCTCGTCGCGAAGGGTCACGCGTCCAGTGTGACCGATGGAGTGTCGTACGCTCTTCCCATGGCAGGCGTGCTGCGGGGGCACCATGGCTGAGCCCCGCAGGACCGGGCGCAGCCTCGAAGTGCTGCGCGCCGAGGCTGCCGAAGAGATCTCGATGCTCGTCGAGCACCGGAGCCGCCAGGGCGAGGACCCGTGGGAGTTCATGCCGACGCTCCCCACCGTCGACGAGCAGGTCGTGCTGATCCTGCGCGCGGACGCCGTCGACCTGGACGAGGCGATCGGCAAGCGGCACGCGCAGTGGTCGAGCCACCCGGCGTCGGGGCAGGGCACCCGGCTGGGCGAGGAGTACCACCGGCTGCGCCGGATCGCGCTGCAGCACCCCGAGCTGACGCCCGCCGTGTGGAAGCTGCTGGGCGCGCTGCCCGAAGCGGGCTGAGCTGCGGTTGGATGGAGGCATGACCGAAACCGTGCTCGCCGTCCTCAACCAGCCCTCCCGCGACGCCGCGCCGCACGACCCCGCGGCCGAGGCCTTCACCTGGGCGAAGCCGCTCGAGGAGCACGTGCAGGTGCAGGACCTCGGCGTCACGCGCGGCGACGGCGTGTTCGAGACGATCACGGTGATCGACGGCCGACCACAGGCCCTCGAGGCGCACCTCGCCCGGTTCGGCCGCTCCGCGGCGATGCTCGACCTGCCCCCCCCCGACCCGGAGGCCTGGCGCCGGGCCATCGAGGCCGTCTGTGCCCGCCTCGACCCGGTGCGCGAGGCCTTCGCCAAGACCGTCCTGACCCGCGGCGTCGAGGGCACCGAGCGCCCGACCGGGTGGGTCTACGCCGCGCCGTCGGGCGACTCCACGGCCGCACGTACCGAGGGCATCTCCGTCGTCGTCCTGGACCGCGGGTACCGGCACGACGTCGAGCGCACGTCGCCGTGGCTGCTGCAGGGCGCGAAGACGCTGTCGTACGGCGTCAACATGGCCGCCCTGCGCGAGGCCGTCCGCCGCGGCGCCGACGACGCCCTGTTCGTCTCGAGCGACGGCTACGTGCTCGAGGGCACGCGCGCCAACCTGATCATGAAGGTCGGCGACCGGCTCGTCACGCCCCGCACCGACATCGGGATCCTGGCCGGCACGACGCAGGCCGACGTGTTCCGCTTCGCTGAGCAGGAGGGCATCGAGACCGCCTACGAACTCGTCACCCTCGCCGACCTGGCGGCGGCGGACGCGCTCTGGCTCGTGTCGAGCGTGCGGCAGGCGGCCCCGATCCGTTCGGTGAACGGCGACGTGCGGCCGATCGACGCCGAGCTCACGACGCGCATCAACGACTTCCTGCTGGCGCGCGAGGTCTGAGCACGCGGCACCCCCGGCGCAACGGCCTGGAGGCCCGGATCGCGACCCGCAGGCACGTCGCGATCCGGGCCTCCCGGCTCTGCACCCGCTACCAGCGCGGGGTGGTGACGCCGGTTCCGTCGGACCACGTGAAGACGGGCTCGCCGTCGATCCAGACGCGCGTCGCGCGGCTGGCCGCATCGAGCGGGTCGCCGTCCCAGAGCACGAGGTCGGCGTCGTACCCCTCGGCCAGGCGACCGACGCGGTCCCCGAACCCGAGGAAATCGGCCGGGTTGACCGTCAGCGCCTCGAGTGCGGTCTGGGCGGGCAGACCCTCCTTCACCGCGGCGGTCGCCTGGTCGACGAGCATGTTGATCGGCACGACCGGCGCGTCCGTCGTGATGGCGACCCGGACCCCTGCCGCCGCGATGGTCGCGAGGTTCGGGATGCCGCGGTCGCGGAGCTCGACCTTCGAGCGGCTGGTGAAGAGCGGGCCGTAGATGACCGGGATGTCCTTCGCGGCCAGCACGTCGGCGATCTTGTGCGCCTCGGTGCCGTGGTCCACGACGAGCCGGTAGCCGAACTCCTCGGACAGTCGGATCGCGGTGGCGATGTCGTCGTGGCGGTGGGTGTGCTGGTCCCAGACGAGTTCGCCGTCGAGCACCCGGACGAGCGTCTCCTTCGTCAGGTCACGGGCGAACGGCTCGTCCTTCGCCGCGGCGGCGTCACGGGCGGCCCGGTAGTTCTGCGCCTCGACGAAGGCGTCGCGGATGATCTTCGCGACACCGAGCCGGGTCGAGGGCGTCTGGCCCTTGCCCCCGTAGACGCGCTTCGGGTTCTCGCCGAGGGCGCTCTTCACGCTCACCGAGTCGGAGATGAGCTGCTCGTCGATCGTGCGGCCGCCCCACGTCTTGATGGCGACGCTCTGACCGCCGATGGGGTTGCCGGAGCCGGGCTTGACGACGATGCTCGTGATCCCGCCGGAGAGCGCGTCCCGGAAGCCCTCGTCGTCGATGTCGATCGCGTCGATCGCCCGGACGCCGGCCATGTTCGGCGCGGTCATCTCGTTCGTGTCGTTGCCGGCCTCACCGTTGGCCTCCTCGTGGATGCCGACGTGGCCGTGCGCCTCGACGAACCCGGGCACGAGCCACGAACCGGTGGCGTCGATGACCGCCATGCCGTCGGGCGGGGTGACGTCCGGACCGATCGCGGTGATCCGGCCGTCCTCGACGACGACCGCGCCGCCGTCGAAGGCGGGAGCGGAGACGGGGACGACGTGGGCACCGGTGATCGCGAAGGAGTTGCTCATGGCACCAACGGTACGCGCGGGCGCGGGCGCGGGCGCGGGCGCGGGGGCGGAGCGGGGCACGGCGAGCGGGCGAGCGGGCGAGCGGGCGAGCGGGCGAGCGGGCGAGCGGGCGAAATACCGATTCCTGGCGTCGAGCGTCGGGGCGGCCCTACCGTCGCGGGATGGCACACCGGAGCGACACCTGGCCCACGCACGAGCGCAGCGAGCGACCGTGGCGGAGTGCCGTCCGCGGGTGCCGAGACGACCGGCTCGTGACCACCGTGCAGGTGTCGCTGCCCCCGTCCATCGCGAGGGCTCGGTGGACACCCGACGACGACACCGTCGCACTGCTCGACCGGAGCGCCACGGCCCTGCGCGCCCTCGACGTCCACCACGGCTCCCGGCTCGCGCCGCTCGGGTCGGTGCTCGGCCGGACCGAAGCCGTGGCGTCGTCGCGGATCGAGGACGAGTCAGCGACGATCGACGACCTGGCACGGGCCCTCGTCGGCATCCGGGCGAACGTGGGCGCCACCGCGGTCGTCCGGGCCGGCGGCGCCGTCGAGCACCTGGTGTCCGGAGCCGACTCGGGCACCGTCACCGAGGCATCCCTGCTCGAGGCACACCGCCTGCTGATGCGCGACGACCCGGTGGACGGACGGTACGCCGGCAGGTACCGCGCCGTGCAGAACTGGATCGGCGGCGGCGCCGCACCCCGCGACGCCGTGTACGTGCCACCGCCGCCCGAGCTCGTGGCACCGCTGATGGCGGACCTGTTCGCGTTCGTGCACCGCGTGGACCTGCACCCGATCGCACAGGCCGCGATCGCCCACGCGCAGTTCGAGTCGATCCACCCGTTCACCGACGGCAACGGTCGGATCGGGCGGGCGCTGATCGGTGCCGTGCTGCGGCGACGTGGGGTGACGACCACGGTCACGGCACCGGTGGCCACCGCGCTCGCTGCGGGCCGGCGGCGGTACTTCCGACACCTGGAGCAGTACCGCGACGGCAGGGTCACCGGGTTCGTGGTCGACCTGGCCCTCGCGATCGGGACGGTGTGCGACGAGGCGACGCTGAGCGCCCTGCTGCTCGCCGAGCACGACGCCGACCGGTCCGGAGGCCCCTGCGCCTCGGGCCCGCACGCCGTCGTCGGCCGTGCGCTCGCCGACGACCCCGTCCTGACCGAAACGCACCTGGACACCCTGCTCACCGCTGACGAGGTCGAGCGCGTGACCGACGACCTGGTGTCGGCGGGAGTGCTCCGTCCGGTCACCGGTCGTCGCCGTGACCGCGCGTGGGTGGCACCCGCCGTGGTCGACGAGCTCGAGGCGTTCGAGCAGCGCGTGCAGGCGGCGGTGGGCGGGCGCGAGCACACGGCGGCCTGACCGGGGGTGCGGGCGAATAGGGTGGGACGGTGAGCAACGAGCACACCGCATCCACCCCGCCCAGCGCCGCCAAGCGGCCCGTGACACGGACCCACCACGGCATCGACTTCGTCGACGACTACGAGTGGCTGCGGGACAAGGAATCCCCCGACACCCTGGCGTACCTCGAAGCCGAGAACGCCCACACCGACGCCGCCACCGCGCACCTCGCGCCGCTGCGGGACCGCATCTTCGCCGAGGTGAAGAGCCGCGTGCAGGAGACCGACCTCTCGGTGCCGGTCCGCATGGGCGACTGGTGGTACTTCACCCGCACCGCCGAGGGCAGCCAGTACGGTGTGCACTGCCGCGTGCCCGTCGCCGGCCCCGACGACTGGACACCGCCCGCCGTCGTCGAGGGCGAGTCGACGCTCCCCGGCGAGCAGGTGGTCCTCGACGGCAACGCCCTGGCCGACGGCCACGAGTTCTTCTCCCTCGGCACCTACGACATCAGCGACGACGGCACCCGCCTGGTCTACGGCATCGACGTCGAGGGTGACGAGCGGTACACCCTGCACGTGCGCGACCTGGCCACGGGGACCGACCTCGGCGACGCCATCCCGAACACCGGGGCCGGCGCCACCTTCGACCCGGCCGGACGCTACGTGTTCTACCCCACGGTCGACGAGTCCTGGCGTCCGGACAAGATCTGGCGGCACGCGGTCGGCACCGCGGCATCGGACGACGTCCTGGTGTTCGAGGAGCCCGACGACCGCTACTGGGTCGGTGTCGGTGTCACCCGCTCCTCGCAGTACATCGTCATCGAGCTCGGCTCGAAGATCACGTCCGAGGCGCACGTCCTCGACGCCGCCGACCCGACCGGTGAGTTCCAGGTCGTCTGGCCCCGCCGCGAGGGCGTCGAGTACGAGATCGAGCACGCCATCGTCGGCGGCAGCGACCGGTTCCTGGTACTGCACAACGACGGCGCCGAGAACTTCGAGCTCGTCGACGTCCCCGCCGACGACCCGACGTCCGAGCGTGACCGCCGCGTCGTCGTGGCGCACCACACCGAGCGCCGCATCGAGTCGGTCGACGCCTTCGCCGGACACCTCGCACTGGAGTACCGCTCCGAAGCGCTCCCCCGCGTCGCGATCATCCCGATCGAGGGCGACGGCTACGGCGATGCACACGAGGTCCCCTTCGACGAAGCACTGTTCTCGGCGGGTCTCGGCGGCAACCCGGAGTGGGAGCAGCCGACGCTCCGCATCGGGTACACGTCGTTCGTGACCCCTTCCGAGGTCAGCGACCTCGACCTGGCCACCGGTGAGGTCACCGTCCTGAAGCGCCAGCCCGTCCTCGGCGGCTACGACCCGGCCGACTACGTGCAGGAACGCGACTGGGCGACCGCGTCGGACGGCACCCGTGTGCCGATCTCGCTCGTCTGGCGTCGTGACGCCGTCGAGGACGGCTCCCCGGCACCGCTGCACCTGTACGGCTACGGCTCGTACGAGCACTCGATCGACCCCGGCTTCAGCGTCATGCGCCTGTCGATGCTCGACCGCGGTGTCGTCTTCGCCGTCGCGCACGTCCGTGGTGGCGGTGAGCTCGGCCGGCACTGGTACGAGAACGGCAAGACCCTGACGAAGAAGAACACCTTCACCGACTTCGTCGCGGTCGCCGAGCACCTGATCGAGTCCGGCCGGACGAGTGCCGACCGGCTCGTGGCCGAGGGTGGGAGCGCAGGCGGGCTCCTGATGGGTGCGGTCGCGAACCTCGCACCCGAGCGGTTCGCCGGCATCCTGGCCGCCGTGCCGTTCGTCGACGCGCTGACGAGCATCCTCGACCCGGACCTGCCCCTCACCGTCATCGAGTGGGACGAGTGGGGCGACCCGCTGCACGATGCCGAGGTCTACCGCTACATGAGCGAGTACACCCCGTACGAGAACGTCCGCGACGACGTGCAGTACCCGCAGATCCTCGCCGTGACGTCGATCAACGACACCCGCGTGCTCTACGTCGAGCCCGCGAAGTGGACCGCGAAGCTCCGCGAAGTCGGCGCTCCGGTACTGCTGAAGACCGAGATGTCCGCCGGCCACGGTGGTGTCAGCGGTCGCTACGCGTCCTGGAAGGAGCGGGCGTTCGAACTCGCCTGGCTGCTCGACGTGCTCGGGCTCGCCGACGAGACGCCCGCCGCCGCGACCGCCGACCCGATCGCCGCGGGCTGAGCCGCACCGCGCAGTTGGTGAGCAGAAGAGGTCGGGTCCGAACGTCGGACCCGACCTCTTCTGCTCACCAAGCGAACCAAGCTCACCAAGCGAACCAAGCGCACCAAACGCACGCAGCGCGCTCACACGCGGTTGAGCGCGTGCACCGCCTCGTCGTAGGACTCCTCGGCCAGGCGCACCCGGTCCCCCGCGAGCACCCCGTACCCGAACGTGCCCTCACCCCCGCGCTCCGCGATCGCCGCGTTCGCCCGGAGGATGTCGAGGGCGTGCAGGGACCGCACCCGCTCGGTCAGTACGTCGGCTGCGGTACCGATCCGCTTCCACAGCGCGTGCGGGAACGCGTCGTCGCCGAGCACGTCCATCGCCATCCGGGCGCGCATCGTCTCCTGCCACGCGGCTTCGGTGGTGGTGCGGTCGGCGGCCTCGCGCTCGGCGGCGGTGTCCGAGGTGTCGTCGGCGACGGCGGCCCGGACGAGCTCGCGCACGCGCGGCTTCACGTCGGCGCCGACGTCCTGCGCGACCTGTTTCGGTGCGCGGAGCGACCACGCCGTCGGCGCCGGGCGCTCGGCCGCGTCGTCGAGGGCGTCGAGCAGTTCGAGGAACGGCTCGCCGTGCAGGAACGCGACGACGTCCCGCACCGCCTGGTCGCGACGTTCCCGGGTCGAGGCGAGGATGCGCTCACGGGTCATCGCGTCGACCAGGTCGTCCTGCGCCGGCGACGACGCCCGCGGCAGCCGGTCGATCAGGTACTCGGCCAGCGCCGCACGCGCGGTGACGCCCGCCAGGCCGTCCGCCGCCTCGGCGGCACGGTCGACGGCATCGCCGTCGGGGAACGCCGGGCGGTAGGCACCCAGGATCGCGGCGATCTCGAGGGTGGTGTCGGCCGTCTGCCGGAGGTCGGCCGTGTCACCGGAGCGGAGCCGGGCCTCCTGGCCGAGCAGCGCGACGCGCAGCTTGCGCACCCGCTTCGCCAGGATGCGTGCGGTCGTGCCCTTGGCCGGCTTCTCCTCGGTCTGGAGGCGCGGTGCCGGTGCTCCTGCCAGCCCGCGTGCCAGCTTGGACGCGACGGCGGCGGGGCCGGCGCCGACGGCCGCGAAGCGCCCGTCGAGGGCCGCGAACAGCTCGTGGGCGATCTGCGGGTCGACGCCGTCGACGGTCTCGACCTCGACCTCGCGCCAGGTGCGCGGTGTCTCCGGAGCATCGTCGTCGAGGCGCTGGGCGGTGACCTGGTCGTCGGCGAGTTCGGCGATCTGGTCGCCGTCCTCGTCGAGCAGTCGGGTGACGGTGCGGGTGGTGGTGATCTGGACGACGGGGCGCAGCCCGCGGCCGCGACGCTCCGTGAAGAGCGCGGCGAGGACCTCGTCGGGCACCGTGTCGGCGTCGTCGGTCAGGGGGAACTGCTGCTCGTGGCGGACCGTGTCCGACTCCGAGCGCTTGATGTGCCAGCCGGCGTCGGGGCCACCGGTGCGGCGGCGCACGGTCACCCGCGCGGCCACCAGGTCGTACCGCTCGGTGTCCCAGTAGGTCGCGTCCAGTCCGAACGGCTCCTGGTGCTCGGTGCGGAGGATGCCGCCCGCGCCGACGAGGTCGGGGAGGGCACCGCCCTCTGGCAGGTCGTAGGTGCGCTCGATCTCGAGGTGCGTGTGGCTCACACGCTCTTGTCTACCAGGCACTGCGAGGTTTCCCCGCACCCGGGGTTAGCCTGCAGGGATGAGCGACACGATCACCCGCGAGCAGTTCACGCCCGAAGCCGGCGGCGTCACGATGTTCACCACCACGTGGTGCGGCTACTGCGCCCGGCTGAAGAACCAGATGGCGAAGGCCGGGGTGCCCTTCACCGAGGTCGACATCGAGCAGACCCCTGGCACGGCCGAGCTCGTCGCCGAGGTCAACGGCGGCAACCAGACCGTGCCGACGCTGGTGTTCCCCGACGGCTCGACGGCGACCAACCCGTCCCTGGCCGAGGTGCAGTCCCGCATCTGAGCAGGTGCTCCTCGCAAGACACCGGTGTTCACGCTCCGAACACACGCATGACGCGGTTCAGAGTGTGAACACCGGTGCTTTGCTGTCCGGGCAGCGCCGGACGCGCCCGCCTAGCCGCCGAGCGCCTCGGTCAGCAGCGCGGCCATCGCGTCGAGCTGGATGTCACCGGAGTCGACGACCTCTTCGTCCGAACCGTCGAGCGCGCGAGCGGCCAGGGACGCCTTCGAGTCGATGAGCTCGGCGATCTTGGTGTCGATCGTCTGCGCGGCGATGATGCGCCACGCGGTGACGGGCTCCTCCTGCCCGATGCGGTGCACGCGGTCGATCGCCTGGGTCTGCTCGGCGCTCGTCCACGACAGCTCGGCGAGCACGACGTTCGACGACACCTGCAGGTTCAGACCGACACCGGCCGCGGTCAGCGAGCAGACGATGACCGCGACGTCGGGATCGTTCACGAACGAGTCGATCTCGGCCGTGCGCTGCGTCGGGGTCTGGTCGCCGCGGATCGTGGCGGTGCGCAGGCCGCGACGGGCGAACACCTCTTCCGCCTGGTCCATCACGTCGAGGTGCTTCGCGAAGAACACGACCTTGCCGACGTTCGAGGCGAGCTGTGCCGCGTAGTCGGCCGCGAGCTGGGCCTTGGCCCGGCCGATGCGGCGGACCATCGAGAACACGTTCTCGCCGGTCGACGAGGCGTCCTGGTCCTCGAGCTCCCAGCGCGCGACCTGGCGGACCAGCTTGTGGTCGATGCCGACGACCGGGTCCTGCCCGGTGCGGGCGTCGAGCGCCTGGTGGTAGCGACGGACGAGCTTCGCCGTGAGCTCGCGCTCGGCGTCGCGGATGGAGCGACCCTCGTCACCGTCGAGCTCGACGGGGATGTCGGCGATCCGGCGGGCGGGGATGTCGGCGGCGACGTCGACCTTGCGGCGTCGGACGATGCCCTGGTCGATGACAGCACGGCGGGCCTCGACGAAGAACCCGGGGTCGGCCGGCGTCAGGCCGATCTCTTCGAGCTCGTTCATGAGCTTCGCGCGCGGCTTCTTGTCGTCGATCCAGCCGAGGTACTCCCAGATGGTGCGGAAGTCCTCGACCGAGTTGATCAGCGGGGTACCGGTCAGCGCCATGAGCAGCGGTGCGGCGGTGCGCTGCCGGATGCGCTCGGCGATCTGCAGCACGAACCGGGCGCGCTGGGAGTCCTTGTTCTTGATGAAGTGCGCCTCGTCGACGACCATCCCCTTGAACCCGAAGTTGCCGAGCCACCCGGCGTGCCGGTCGAGGATCTCGTAGTTCACGATGACGATGTCGGCGAACCCGTCGAGGTCGTTGCCGTCACCGTGGATCACCGTGGCGCGGTGGTTCGGCACCCAGCGTTCGGCCTCACGCGCCCAGTTCGTCTTGACGACGTTCGGCACGACGACGAGCAACGGGAACGCGTTCGCGGCATCGGCGGCGAGCAGCGACTGTGCGGTCTTGCCGAGACCGGGCTCGTCGGCGAGCAGGAACGTGCGGTGCCCCTGCGCCGCGGCGGCGACGAGCTCCGCCTGGTGCTTCATGAGCGTGGTGCCCGAGCGCGAGTGCAGCGTCGTGGGCTCCGGCAGCGGCATCGTCGCCGCTCCCCCGCCCGCGCCGTACTCGAACGACTTGAACAGCGGCCCGAACAGTTCCCAGTTCGCCAGGCGACGCGGGTGGGCGACGGGCTGGTCGGCGAGGGCGAAGTCCGGCGGCATGAACGGGTTCGCCAGCTGGCGCTGCACGACCGCCTGCGGCACGACGGCCCGTACCGGGGTCTCGACCACCGCGGCCGGCTCGGAGGCGATGACGAGGTCCTCCGGCTGCAGTTCCATGCCGCCGGCGATCATCATGTCGCGCTTGACCGCACGCGTCGCCTCGGACACCTGCACCTCTTCGGCGAGGAGCTGGATGACGCTGGTGTCGCGCGCCGCCGTCTTCGCCAGGATCGTGGCCACGCCGTCGAGCCGCTTGAGCTGCTCGGCGCGCTGCGCGTCGGTGAGCTCCGTGTCGGCCTTCACCCGCGCGCGCTCTTCGCGCATGAGCAGGGCGACGGCCTGGAACTTCGACCGGTTCGATGCCTTGAGCGGTCCGCGCTGTGCCGCGGCCTCGACCTCGCGCACAGCGCGGGCGAGGACGGGGATGACGCCGTCGTTGTCCAGCGGCCTGGTGCGACGTGACGCGGTCCGCGTCCCGCCGGCAGCACGCCGGGTGCCTGATCGAGCCAACGCTCCTCCTGTTCCGCCCACACGTCGGGGCGATCCGCCCGTGGGGCGGGAAGTCCTGCACCGGCGCCTGGCGCGGCTCCGGTTCGGCTGCGGGCCACCGTGGCCCACCGCATCGCCGGTCCCCGCTTCGGGACGTCCGGTGGACTCCCGCGAGCCGTTCCACACGAGCACCTGCCGGGAGCAGGTTCGGACGGTCCGCGCCGGGATCCGGCGTCGTCACACGCACGTGATGCCCCCTCGGGGCGGTCACGGCCCGGTCCCCGCGTCGATCAAGTGATCGACGGCTGCGTCCGGAATCGACGCGGCACGCGGGAACGCGGTGCGTGCGCGCTCAGTTTACTCCCGGACCACCGACAGAGGCGACCGGCGCGTTGCCCGCGCGCGTCGCGACGGCGGACGGGAGGCCCGTGGCGGGCCCGACCCGCGCCTCCAGTCCGTCCTTCGGTCGCGTCTCAGACCTGCGGTGCGGACCGCGGGCGGGTCGAACCACCGGTCGGGAGGCTCGGGGCCGCGTCCGCCAGGGCGGCCTGCGTCGCGGCGAGGAGCTGCTGGGCGGTCTGGATCCCGTTGGCGGAGCCGGTGGTCGCCTGGCCGCCGGCGTGGGCGAGCAGCTGGGCGCCGATGGCGGGTCCGATGCGATCGGCTTCGCGCGGGTTGCGCGCGACCCAGTCGCGGGCGATCGCGTCGGCGAGGCGCTCGGCGGCGGCACCGCGCTCGGCATCCCCGCGGGACCGGTGCCAGAGCCCGGTGACGACGAGGTGGGCGACGACGGCGCCGACGTCACGGACCGGGAAGCCCCAACCCGCGGTGTCGATGTCGAGCAGCCCGGAGATGCGCCACGGCTCCTCCTCGTCGACGAAGACCTGCTCCAGGTGCAGGTCGCCGTGCACGACCTGCTTGGTCGAGCTCGACCAGCCGATGGAGCGGCGACCGATGGCGTCGTACAGGCGGTCGATCTCCTCGGCGTCGCGCGGCAGGGCGGCGATGAGCGTGCGACGGTGCCAGTCCGCGTGGTCCATCGCGTCGGCGCGGGCCTGCTGGGTCATCGGGACGCTGGCGACCCGGCCGCTCAGCGCGGCGAGCGACGCCACGAAGCGGGGGTCGTCGGCGATGTCGAGGATGCGGCTGCCGGCGGGCACGCCGCGGATGCGCTCGAGCACGAGCAGGCCGTCGCCTCGACTGGACAGCACACGCGGCACCGGCAGACCGGCCGCGACGAACTGCTCGTGCGACTGCACGATCGGTGCGACGCGGTGCGGACGGACGATCTTCAGGAACAGCGTGCGCTCCGGGGCGTCGACGCGCACGACCGCGCGCTTGCCGGGCCGGTACGCCGCCACGGTGAGCACCGGGTCGGTGACGGGCATGCCGAGCGTGGTCAGCAGCTCGGCGACGGCATCGCGGTAGGTGACCTGCGGCAGCACCGGCAGGCCGGGGTCGTTCGGGTACGCCCACACCGACACCGGCTCGCCCGTCGCCGGGTCGGTGACGATCGCGCTGTTCTGGTCGTGGGTGCCGCCGGTGTCGACGTAGGTCAGCACCGTGGCGCGCTGGCCGTTGCGGTCCACCGTGTCGACCTCGTAGCCGTACAGGTACCCGTTGCCCGAGGGCTCGACGGAGTGCGCCCGCGCGGCCACCACCGAGGTCCCGGAGCCGGCGAAGGCCTGCGGGATGACGCGCTCATGGTTGGGCCACACGACATCAGTCAACCGTGTCGCGCGGGTTTCGTCGCGTTCGTGCACGGCTCGGCGCGGGGCCGGTGGCTACCGTGGTCGGTGTGAACCCGGTCGCGCGCCTCCGCAGCTCCAGTCGCACGCCGTTCCTGCAGGTCGTGAAGACCGCCGTCGCGGTGGTCGCCGCCGTGCTCCTCTGCCGCCTGGTCATCCAGGGGCCGTTCCCCACCTTCGCGGCGATCGCTGCCCTGCTCGTGGTGCAGCCGAGCATCAACCAGTCGTTCGTGAAGGGGCTCGAGCGGAGCGCCGGCGTCGTGATCGGCGTCGTGCTGGCCACCGGGTTCCACCTGCTGCTCGGCGACGGCGTGTTCGTCGTGCTGCTCGTCATCGTGCTCGCGATCCTCATCGCCTGGGCGCTCCGGCTCACCCCGACCTCGGCCACCCAGGTGGGGATCAGCGGGATGCTCGTGCTCACCGCCGGGGTCGTGACGCCGAACTACTCCGCCGACCGGATCCTCGAGACCGTGATCGGTGCGGTCGTCGCCCTGGTCGTGAACGCGCTCATCGTGCCGCCCGTGCTGCTCGAACCGGCGCACCTCGCCGTCGCCCGGCTCGCCCGCGACACCGCGGTGGCGTTCGAGCGGATCGCGATCGGCCTGACCGAAGGGTGGGACCGCGAGCGATGGGACGAGGCGCTCGTCGCCGCCCGTGCACTGCGGCAGCAGCACGCCAAGGCCGAGGCGTCCCTGGGGTCGGCGCGCGAGTCCCTGACCATGAACCCGCGCGGCGGCCGGCACCGGACGATCCTCGACCGCGACGTGGTGACCACCGACCACCTGCGCGTCCTGGTGACCCGTGTCACCGGGATGACCCGGGCGATCCGCGACAACACCGCACCGGACCTGCGCGACGACCCGGTGGTGCACGGCATCGCGACCGAGGTGGCACGGATCGGTGCGGACGTCCGGACCCTCGGTGCGCGGGTCGAGTCGACACGGCTCGACCCGGTGGCCGGGGTCGGCCGGGTGGACGCCGTCGCCTTCGGATCGGACGCCGAGCCGTGGGCGGAGGCCTCGGAGCCGGCGCTCACCGCGCCGCTCGAGGTGGTGCGGCCGAACTCCCGGCACTGGGTGCTCATCGGCGCGCTGCTCGAGGACATCCGACGGGTGCGTGGCGAGCTGCTCGGCGAGGACGACTAGTCAGGCCGCTCCAGCGCGCTGCGCAGGCCGCTCGGTCCGCGTCAGCGCGCTGCGCAGGCCGCTCGGTCCGCTTCAGCGCGCTGCGCAGGCCGCTTCCGACGCTGTCCGGACGACGTCCGACCAGATCACCGCGGTCGGCACGACGTCGGTCGCGGTCGCACCCGGGATGCCGGCGTCGGCGTACCGGCTGATCTCGGCGACGACGGCCTCGGTGCCGACCTCGCGTGCAGCACGGCTCGCCACGTCCGGCACGGCCGTCCGCAGTTCCGCGACCACGCGGTCGCGCGGTGCGTCCTCCAGCTGCGCGAGCGCGCCGATGCCCTTCCACGCGGCGTCCAGTTCGGCGCGGAGGCGCACGATGGCCGGGTGGTCGATCGAGTCGTTCATGATCCCCCAGTGCGGGCGGCGCATCGGGTCGCGCTGTCCGCTGCCGGAGCCTAGCAACGAAGCAAGCGGCACTCACGTCCCTAGAACGTGGGACAGACCGTTCTGCCTCGTCCTGTGACGAGATTCAGCGAGTCGGGCCCGGAGAACGACCCTCCGCGGCGGTTCGATGCCACGATGGGTCCGAGGAGGTCCACTATGCGGCTGTTGGTGGTCGAGGACGACGACGAGATGCGTGCCCTGATGGAACGCGGACTCGCGGCTGAGGGGTACCGGGTCACGGCGGTCGAGAACGGTGTCGAGGCGCTCATCGCCCTCGGCGAGCAGGCCTTCGACCTGGCGGTCGTGGACGTGATGATGCCCGGGATGTCCGGCTTCGAGCTCGCCCGGCGGATCCGTGAGCGCGAGGACCCCGTGCGGATCCTGCTCGTGACCGCGCGTGATGCCGTCGACGACCGCGTGTTCGGGCTCGACGCGGGCGCGGACGACTACCTCACCAAGCCCTTCGCCTTCGCCGAGCTCACCGCCCGGCTGCGTGCGCTCGGCCGTCGCGAGTCCGCCGGGGCGCCCCGCACGATCGAGGTCGGGGACGTCTCCATCGACTCCGAGGCCCGCCGGATCTCGATCAAGGGACAGCGCGTCGCCGTGAGCCCCACCGAGTTCGCCCTGCTCCGCCTGCTCGCCCGCTCCGCCGGCAGTGTCGTCGACCGCCCGAAGATCCTCGAAGAGGTCTGGGACGGTTCGCAGCACGTCGACCCGAACGTGGTCGAGCAGTACATCTCGTACCTCCGCAAGAAGCTCACCGCGCACGAGGCAACCGTCGCCATCGCCACGGTCCGCGGTCGCGGGTACCGCCTGGATCTGCTCGGGGCGTGAACGGGGCCGATGCCCCACGATCGGACCGCCGACGCGGCGGTCCGATCCGGCCGCTGCGTCGGCTGTCGCTGCGCGCCCGGATCACGATCGGCTCGACGGCGATCGCCGCGATCGTCATCCTGCTGCTCGTCCTGGTGATGCGCTTCCAGGTCGTGAGCGTCGTCGCGAGTGCGACCCGCACCCTGCTCGACGCCGATGCCGACCCGTACGTCGCCACGCTCGAGGTCGACAGCGACCCCGACCTCTCGCCGCCGGGCAACGCGCAGCTCGTCGCCGTCGTGTCGCCGTCCGGCGAGATCGTGCTGTCGACGATGCCCGATCGTGTCGAGCAGGCGCTCGGCAGTCTGCGGTCCACCCCTGCCGGCACCTCGATCATCACGGCATCCGGCTCGGCGTACCGCGTCGTGGTGGAGCACCCCGTCAACGAGGCCGGCCGCTGGACCGTCGTCGCCGCCCGCAACTCGCAAGCCGAGGCCATCGTCGTCGACGACCTCACGACGACCCTGTCGCTGACCGGCCTGGCCATCCTGCTCGCCTTCGGTGTCGCGTCCTGGGTGCTCGCGACCACCGCGCTGCGCCCGGTGAACCGGATGCGCCGCGAGGCTGAACGGCTCTCCGTCGCCCCGGAGCGTGCCGAACTGCCGGTGGGCCCCGCCCAGGACGAGCTGGCGTCCCTGGCGACCACGCTCAACGCCTTCCTCGCGCGGACCCGGCAGGCGACCGAGCGTGAACGCCAGATGGTGTCGGACGCCAGCCACGAGCTCCGGACGCCCCTGGCGATCCTGACGACCCAGCTCGACCTCGCCTCGCTCGACGGCAACGACGCCGCTGCCCTCGCCGCCCACATCGAACGCGCGAAGCACAGCGTCGCGCGGTTGTCTCGACTGGCGAACGACCTGCTCGCCCTGTCACGGATCGAGGAGTCGGAGCGCCGCGAACAGGACGGCGACCGGCGCCCCGAGACCGCGTGGTCGGACCTCGGCGACGAGGTGATGGCCGCGGTCGACCGCGTCCGGCTCATCGCGTCGACGAAGGACGTCACCGTCGACTTCGACCTCGAGCCGCCCGTCGCCGTCGGCGGTTCCGGCCCGGGCATCGGTGGCGGCACCGTCGAACCGCGGTACCGGATCGACACCGGCGGGATGGCCCAGCTCGTCACGAACATCGCGGGCAACGCCGTGGCCGCGCTCCCCCGCGGCGGCGGCATCTTCGTGTCCTGGCGGAGCACCGGCGGCGAGGGCGTGCTGCAGATCACCGACGACGGCCCCGGCGTGCCCGAGTCCTTCATCCCGGTGGCGTTCGACCGCTTCACCCGTCCGGACGAGGCCCGGACGTCCCGCCCGAACCCGGACCCGTCGACCGGTGCCGGCGCCCTGCCCGGCGGCTCGGGGCTGGGACTCGCGATCGTGCGTGCGGTGGCGGAACGGGCGGGAGGCACGGCGTCGCTCCGCAACGTGCCCGCCGGTGGACTCGAGGTCACGATCAGCCTGCCCGAGGTGCGCTGAGCACGACCGCCCACACGCACGCTCGCCCGCGCACGACCGCTCGCCCGCGCACGACCGCTCACTGGAAGTCCCGCGAGCGGGTGCGGACGGACAGCGACAGGTGCTCGATGCGGTCCGCCACCAGGTTGACCACCCCGTCGGGCGAGCGCTCGAGGATGCCCCGGACGATCACCGCCGGGGACTCCCGCGCCACCCGGCGGAAGCGTCCCCAGACCCCGACGCTGCAGATGACGTTGACCAGCCCGGTCTCGTCCTCGACGTTCAGGAACGTGATGCCGGAGGCCGTCGCCGGACGCTGCCGGTGCGTCACGATCCCGCCGACCTCGACCCGTCGTCCGGTCTCGGCGGTCGCGGTGTCCTGCACGCTGAGCACCCGGCGGGCGGCGAGGCGGTCGCGCACGTGCCGGACGGGGTGGTCGTCGGTCGTCATGCCCGTCGACCACATGTCGGCGATGAGCACGTCCCCGCTCGTCATCTGCCCGAACAGCGGCGGCTGCACGAACACCTGCGTGTCCGGCAACTGGTCCGGACGCTCGGCGGCCGCCTGGGCAGCCGACCACATCGCACCGCGGCGGTCGATGTCGAAGGGGGCGAAGGCGTCGGCCGCGGCGAGGGCCTCGAGCTGCGGCGTGGTGAGTCCGACCCGCCGGGCCAGGTCCGACATGTCGTGGAAGGGGCCGTTCGCGTCCCGCTCCGCGACGATCTTCTCGGCGCTCTTCCGGCTGAGCGACGCGACCTCGGCGAGCCCGAGCCGCACGGCGAAGGCACCGTCGCGCCGGTGGCTCGCGGTGTCGTCGGGGAGCGCCTTGTCGAAGGGCAGCACCGGGGGCTGCTCGGTGGCCAGGCACGCGTCGTCACCGGCCGGAGCGTCCCCGTCCGGCAGCGGTTCGAGCGTGGCGTCGACACCGGACCGCAGGATGTCCGGTCGCAGCACGCGGACGCCGTGCCGTCGGGCGTCGGCGACCAGGGTCTGCGGTGAGTAGAACCCCATCGGCTGCGCCCGGAGCAGCGCCGCCAGGAACGCCCCGGGGTAGTGCAGCCGCATCCACGCGCTCGCGTAGACGATGAGGGCGAAGCTGATCGAGTGGCTCTCCGCGAAGCCGAAGTTCGCGAAGGCCTGGATCTTCGCGTAGATCGCGTCGGCGTCCGCGCCGTGGATGCCGTTGTCCGCCATCCCCGTGTAGAGCTTGTCGCGCAGCCGGTCGATCTTCTCGTGCCCGCGCTTGGACCCCATCGCCCGTCGCAGCAGGTCGGCGTCGTCACCGGAGCAGTTGCCGACCGCGATCGCCATCTGCATGAGCTGTTCCTGGAACAGCGGGACCCCGAGGGTGCGTTCGAGCACGGGTTCGAGCGCCGGGTGCATGTACGTGATCGGTTCCTCACCCGTGCGCCGGCGGATGTACGGGTGCACCGCGCCGCCCTGGATGGGCCCGGGTCGGACGAGTGCGACCTCGATCACCAGGTCGTAGAACCGCCGCGGGAGCAGTCGGGGCAGGGTGCCCATCTGCGCGCGGGACTCCACCTGGAACACCCCGATCGTGTCCGCGCGGCAGAGCTGGTCGTAGACCCCCTGTTCCTCCTTCGGGATGGAGTGCATCTCCCAGCGCTCCCCACAGTGCTCTGCCGCCAGGTCGAACGAGTACTGCAGGGCAGCGAGCATGCCGAGGCCGAGCATGTCGAACTTCACGAGCCCCATGTAGGCGCAGTCGTCCTTGTCCCACTGCAGCACGGTGCGGCCGTCCATCCGGGCGTGCTCGATCGGCACGACCTCGCCCACCGGGCGGTCGGTCAGCACCATGCCGCCGGAGTGGATGCCGAGGTGCCGCGGGAACCCGAGGACGTCGCTCGCGAGTCCGACGACCGCCGGTGGGATGTCGTGGTCCTGGCTCTCGGTCACCGAGCCCCACCGCTCGACCTGCTTCGACCAGGCGTCCTGTTGCCCGGGGCTGTGGCCGAGCGCCTTCGCCATGTCACGCACCGCACCCTTGGGGCGGTAGGTGATGACGTTCGCGACCTGGGCGGCGTTGTGCCGGCCGTACTTGGCGTACACGTACTGGATCACCTCTTCGCGGCGGTCCGAGTCGAAGTCGACGTCGATGTCGGGTTCCTCGTCGCGCATCGCCGACAGGAACCGCTCGAACGGCAGCCCGTACCGGATCGAGTCCACCGCGGTGATCTCGAGCAGGTAGCAGACCGCCGAGTTCGCCGCCGAGCCCCGCCCCTGGCAGAGGATGCCCCGACCGCGGGCGTACTGCACCATGTCGCGCACGATCAGGAAGTACCCCGGGAAGTTCTTCTCCTCGATCACGGACAGCTCACGCTCGATGCGCTCCCGCTTACGGGGGTCGACGCCGTCGGCACTGCCGGGGTAGAACCGCCGGGCACCCGTCCACGTCAGCTCGCGGAGCCACGACATCGCGGTGTGTCCGTCCGGGACGTCGAGGTCGGGCAGCCCGGGCTGCACGGTCTTCAGCCGGAACCCGAGCTCGTCGGCGAGCTCCACGGTCCGCTCGATCGCGCCGGGGTAGCGCCCGAACCGTCTGGCCATCTCGGCACCGGAGCGCAGGTGGGCGGTGTCCGCGGCCGGCAGCCAGCCGTCGATCTCGTCGAGGCTGCGGCGGGCGCGCACCGCCGCCAGCGCGGTCGCCACCGGGAACCGGTCGGGGGTGGCGTAGTGCACGTTGCCGGTGGCGACCAGGGGCAGCGCGTGCTTCGCGGCGAGGGCGGCCAGGGCGTCGTTGCGAGCGCTGTCGAGCGGGTCGCCGTGGTCGAGCAGCTCCACGACGACGTTGCGGCTGCCGAACCGGTCGAGCAGCACCCGGAGCGCGGTCTCGGCGGCGGACTCGCCACCCTGCTCGAGGGCTTGCCGTACGGAGCCCTTCCGGCACCCGGTCAGGACCCGCCAGTGCCCGTCCGCCCGCGCGGCGAGGTCGTCGAGGTCGTACTGCGGGCTGCCCTTCTCGGACCCGGCGGCCAGGTGCGCGCTCGTCACCGCGCCGGCGAGCCGGTGGTAGCCGTCCTGGCCGTCGGCGAGCAGGAGCAGGTGCGAACCCTCGGGGTCGGGCACACCGTTCTGCGGTTCGGTCAGCCCCAGGGACAATTCGGTGCCGAAGACGGTGCCGACCTGCGGGTACGACTCGGCGACCTCGGCCATCCGGGCGGCCCCGTAGAAGCCGTCGTGGTCGGTGAGCGCGAGGGCGTGCAGTCGGAGCCGAGCAGCTTCTTCGAACAGGTGCTCGGGCTGACTGGCGCCGTCGAGGAAGCTGAAGGCCGAGTGCGCGTGCAGTTCGGCGTACGGCACCACGGGCCCGCCGTCGGTGTCGAGCGGTGACGGGACGTACGGCTCGCGCTTCCGCGACCACGCTGGGCTGTCGCCGCCGTCGCCGTCGTGCGCCGTGCCCGGGCTCCGCTTGTCGGACAGCGCGCGCTCGAACTGCGACCACGGGATGGGTGGGTTGCTGTAGCCCATCAGGTCACGCTCCTGTCAGTGGTCGGGGTCACGTCGCGATCGCCTCGGCCCACCAGCGGTGGTCCGCCAGCACCAGGTACCAGGCACGCCCCTCGGCGTCGACGAGCTGCAGCCGGTGCAGGCGTCGGCCGCCGGACTCCCACCACCGGACGACGAGCGGCCACGGACCCGCCCAGGCCGTCACGGCCGAGAAGCCGCCGCCCCGGTCGCCCTCGGCACGGAACCGTTCGGGTGCTCCGGACAGCACGCCACGCTCGTCGACGTCGACGCTCGCACCACCGACGGCGACGACGTCGACCGGTCGGGGGCGCTCGAGCACGGTGGCGGGGGGCGGGCCGGGCAGCTTGCCGGGCCACGGGCGGTCACGGACGGTCGCCAGGGCTCGCTCACCACCGGCGGGTGCGTCGCCCCACGGCACGAGCACCACGCGCTCGGACAGGGTGCGGCCCCCACCGATGCGCGGACTCACCACACCGTCGTGGCCGACCATGCCCTGGATCCGGGCGAGGCCGTGGTGCACGCGCTCGTCCGGGCCGGAGCCCCACAGCCCGCGTTCGTGGTTCGCCATGTCGTCGACGGCGACCGGCTCGAGCACGACCGAGGTGACCGGCGCCTCGAGCCCGCTGGGGTCCACCCCACCGGCGAGCTGCCACCGCACCCGGTCGACCACGTCGGCGGCGTCGAACCAGCGCGGGTGCGCCCAGGTCCGTTCGAGCAGGATGTCGCGCTCGTCGACGATCCCCACTCGGATGGTCGTCGCCACGAGCCCCGCGGCCCGGAGTCGCTCGGCGAAGTCGTCGGCGGATCGCCGGAACGCGAACGCGATCTGGTCGGCACGGTCCAGCGGGGGTTCGAACGACGCCTCGACCCGGAGTTCCGGCGGGATCTCCCGCGCCGCGATCTCGCGGGGGTCACGGCCCCCGGCCAACCGGTGCAGGAACGCCCCGGCCACGCCGAAGCGGTCTCGCACCTGTTCGTCGCCGAGTGCCGCGAAGTCGCCGAGCGTGGTGATGCCGAGCCGGTCGAGCACCGTCGTGAGGTCGGGGTCGCCGAGCACGCCGAGCGGCAGGTGTGCGAGGAAGTCCGCCGATCCCCCGACGGGCACGAGCCGCACCCGCTCCCCGGGACGCACCGGACGGGCCCGGGCGGCCTGGTCCGCCGCGAACGGGGTGTCGGCCACCCCGGCCCGCACCGCGGGGGCGCCGTGGTCGGCCGCGATGCCGGCAAGGGTCGCCGCCGCCGCGCGCTCCCCGCCGTAGTACCGGGCCGGCCCGCGGGCGCGGAGCGCGAGGGTGCCCGGCCGCAGGACCTCGACCCCGGGGACCGCCGCCTCGACCGCACGGATGACGGGCTCGAACGCGCGGTGGTCGAGGGCGTCGTCGTAGGGCTGCACGAGGAGGTCGGGGCACCGCGCCTGCGCCTCACGCACGCGGAGCCCCCGCACGACACCCTGCTCACGCGCGGACGCGGAGCTCGCGAACACGAGTCCCTTGGCGGTCAGGGCGAGGGGCTGCTCCGGCGGTGTGCCACCGGCCCGAGCCGCCGCGATGACCGGCCAGTCCGGGCACCAGAGCACGATCGTCCGGGTCGGGGGTGGTTCGGGCAGCGCCGCTCCCCGCGTGATCGCGTCGGTCCGGACGCGCCCGGAGGCGATCACGACGCCACCGCCACGGGCCGCAGCACGCGGGTGTCCCCGGAGCCCACCGTCGGCACCGGTGTGGCGGCCCGGACCGCTCCGTCGGCCGCGGGCAGGAGCAGCTCGGCGGTCGCCGGACGCACCGCGCCGGCACGCCCGGTCGCGGTCACGGTGGCCCGGCGCTCCGTCAGGTGGCCGTGGCCCTGACCGATGCCGCTCCACGTCGAGGACGTGACCCGCAGCGTGACGTCCGCCCCGGGCCAGGAGCCGAGCGCGACGAGTGCGCCACCGCGCTGTCGCAGCCGGGCCGACAGCCGTGCCACGTCGCCCGGCACGACCCGGCCGAGCGGTCGGGTGAGGACGATCTGGGCGACGTCGGCCATCGCCGCCGTCACGGCGAGCCACTGGTCACCCGGATCGGGGACGAGCACGAGCCGTTCGAGGTCGATCCCCGCGGCGGCGGCGGCTTCGATCCCGAAGGACGGCACTCCGACGACCGCACACCACGCCCCGGCCGCCGAGGCCGCCTGCAGCATCGTGATCGCGAGCAGCACCGAATCGGGGACGGCATAGGTGCCACCGACCCGGATCGCGCCGCCGGGCAGCAGGGGCTCGAGCGCCGGGGCCGTGGGGAGCCCGGCGGTGTCGACCCGGGTGGACTCCATGTCGGCCACCCGGGACCGCAGGGACGTGATGCGGTCGAGCGCGGCCCGGGCATCGCTCAGGTGGTCCGTCCCCCGGCGCGCACCACCACTGCCCGCACCGCTGCCGCCGCGTGCGGCACCGCTCCGCCCGCCCCGGTCCGGGGTGGGCGACCGGAGTGCCGCCGCCGTCTGCATGCCCTCATATTCGAACATGTGTTCGATGATGTCAATCGCGTCCGACATCCGTGGACAGTCACGATCGAACACGTGTTCGGATCGGGCTTCAGTTCACCAACTGGCGACCGCCCCGACCCCGTCGAGCACCGACCGCGTCTTGGTCTCGACCTCGTCCGCCTCGTCCACGGGCACCGACGACCAGGTCACCGCTCCCCCGGCTCCGAGGGTCCGGGAGCGCACCGTCCCCGATCCGTCGAGCACGGTCACGAGGCTACGGATCGCCACCGACAGGTCGACCGCCCCGCTCGCCGAGAAGTACCCGATCGCCCCCGAGTACACCCCGCGCGGCGCCCCCTCGAGCCGGTCCGCGATCGCCGTGGCACTGCTCTTCGGCGCCCCGGTCATCGATCCCGGCGGGAACGCCGCGTGCACCACGTCGGCCCGCGACGTCCCCGGCGGCAGCACCGCCCCGATCGTCGAGACCAGCTGGTGCACGCTGGCGTACGTCTCGACGGCGCACAGCCGCTCGACGTGCACCGACCCGGGCACCGCGGTCCGCTGCAGGTCGTTCCGCAGCAGGTCGACGATCATCACGTTCTCGGCACGGTCCTTCGGACTCGCCGCCAGGTCGTTCCGCGCGGCCGCGTCCGCCGAAGCGTCGGCGAGCCGCCGCCGCGTGCCCTTGATCGGCTCCGCGAGCACCGCTCCGGCCGCGTCGATCCGCAGGAACCGCTCCGGTGACCGGCTCGCCACGCGCAGCGGGCCGAGCCGCAGGAACGCGCCGAACGGCACCGGGTCGGACGCCCGCATCCGCAGGTACTCGCCCAGGTGCGGGTCCGTACCGGGGCCGCCACGGGCCTCCAGGCCGACCGCGAAGGCGGTGGTGAGGCAGACCTGGAACGCGTTCCCCTCGCGGATCTCCGCGCGGCACACGTCGACCGCGCGCTCGTAGGCGGCGCGCGTCACGCGTCCGGTCGCCGCGGACACCCCGGCCGGGAGGCCCGTGGCCGCGTCGGCGACGCCGACCGACGTCGCGGGGGTGGTCGCCTCCTCGAGCCACGCGCGGTTGTGCGCACTGGCCGCCGGTTCCGCGTCGGCGACGAGCGCGAGCGCCCAGGCGCCACCGGTGTGGTCGACGACGACCGCTCGGTCGACGAACCGCAGGTCGGCGTCGGCGTGCCCGTCGGCGGTGCGGTCCGGGCCGCCGGACTCGCGGCCGAGCTCGTAGCCGAGGAACCCGACCCAGCCCAGCGCGAACCCGCACCCGACGACCGGCTCGGGCAGGCGGGGCGTGCGTCGGAGCAGGTCCGCCAGCACCGTGAAGGCCGGACGCTCCTCGGATCGGGCAGGCCCGAACCACTCCTCGGCGGGCGCGGCGACCGTCAGGTGCGCACGACGGTCCTGGTGCCGGAACCGGGCGGCGAACGGTCCGTCCGTCCACGCCAGCACGGACCAGCGCGCCCGGGGCCGAGCCGTGGCGGGAGCACCGTCCGGCAGGCCGGAGTCGAGCCACACCAGGTCCCCGGCGACCTGCGCCGCCAGGGCCGCGAGGTCGGGGACCGGGTCGAACCGGCGGACCTCGACGCGGACGCCGGGGTCGGGGGTGCTCAGATCGCGGCGATCGTCCATGCGGCGGCGTGCGAGGCACCGGACGCGAGCACCACGAGGCCGCGCTCCTCGCCGTCGTTGAAGGCGTCCGGGGCGCACGTCATCGGCTCGACGGCGAGACCGGCGCGGTGGTACTCGGGGACGACGTGGTCGGCGGTGTGCACCTGGACCCAGCCGCACTCCGTCCCGAAGGTCGCACGGACCCCGTGACCGTCCGCCGCCGTGACCGCGATGGTGGCGAGGCCGGCGGCGTCGCGCTCGAAGCCGGTGAAGGCGTGGTCGATGAACCGGTCGCCGATCAGCGTGGGCGTGCGCAGGTCGAACTCGTCGTGGACGGGGACCAGGTCGGTCGGGACGAGCCGGTCCGACGTCACCTCGAGCACCTGGGCGGCGGGGAGCGTCAGGGTCCAGTCGTCGACGGTGCCGGCACCCGCGACGAGGTACGGGTGCGGGCCGGTCCCCCACGGTGCGTCCTCGGCCCCGGTGTTCGTCCCGGTGATCGTGGTGTGCAGCCCCTCGGCGTCGAGCCGGTACTCCACGGTGACCTCGACGCGGTACGGGTAGCCCTGCTGCGCCTGGACGGTCGTGACGAGCACGACGCGGTCGTCCGCCTGCTCCTGCACGCGGAAGTCCGTCCACGCGACGAGTCCGTGCAGGGCGTGGTGCCGGGCGGGCTCGGTGAGCGCCAGCTCGTGGTCGACGCCGCCGAACGAGTACTCGCCGTCGACGATCCGGTTCGGCCACGGGGCCAGGACGGCACCGCGGAAGACCGGGCGGACCTCGTCGGCGTCGAACGGGACGACCAGGTCTCGGCCCTCGTACCGCAGGGTCCGCAGCGTCGCTCCGACGGTGGCGATGTCGGCCGAGTACCCGGCGGAGGCGATCGTCAGCGGGGACCCGGACAGCGGCGCGTCGTTGCTCATGCGCTCAGCGTATCGGGCCACCGAGCGCTGTCGGACGCACGAGAGGCACTGTCGGACACACGAGAAGACCCCCGCCGTTCCGAAGAACGACGGGGGTCGAGGGTGGATCTGAGGGGACTCGAACCCCTGACCCCCTGCATGCCATGCAGGTGCGCTACCAGCTGCGCCACAGACCCAGATCGTGTTGCTCTCGCACCAACCGGTTCCCCGGAGGCACCATAGAAGCGTACACCATGCGAACGCCGGGCAACGAAATCGAAGCCGTCACCCGGGCGCGTCGCTGATCAGGCGGTGTGGTCCACCGGGAGCTCGAGTGGGATCGTCGGGCAGTCGGCCCAGAGACGCTCGAGCGAGTAGTACTGGCGGTCTTCGTCGTGGAAGACGTGCACGATGATCTCGCCGAAGTCGATGAGGACCCAGCGGCCCTCGGTACGGCCTTCGCGACGGAGCGTCTTGGCACCGAGCTCGAGGAGGCGTTCCTCGACGGCATCGGCGATGGACTGCACGTTGCGCTCGTTCCGACCGGTTGCGAGCAGGAACACGTCCGTGAGCTGCAACGGCCCGGTCACGTCGAGAGCGACGAGGTCCTCGGCCTGCTTGGCGTCGGCCGCGAGTGCTGCGGCCTGCACGAGTTCCAGTGCGCGAGTGGAGGCGGTCACGGATTCCTTCCGGTCGTCGAACCGACGGACAGCCGGTTCGCTTGATGGGTCACGATCATAAGCCACCCCGCCGACAGCGGCCAGGCCAGGGTCGGCGGGGTGGTGGAGAACGGACGTCGAGGACGGCAGCGGTCAGCCGCCGAACGCGTGGGTGGTGAGCAGTGCGGTGATGATGACACCGGCCGCAGCCAGCCCGACCGCGCCGACCGTCACACCGAGGATCAGCGGCGTGCGCGACTCCTTCGGCTTGGCGGCCGCGAGCACGACCTGACGGGTCGAGGTGTGACTGGACACCGCACGGCTGGCCCGGACCGGGCTGGCATCCGTCTCGGGTTGCTCGTCCTGCTGCTCGAGCAGGCGGTCGACCTCGGCGCCGTCGATCGGCCGGTGCGATCCCGTCGACGACAGCGATGCCGGCAGGTCGATCGACCCGGTCAGGATCACCTCGCCCGTCGCGTTGAGGGCGCCGGTGGGGTCGGCCAGGGCCGAGTTCGGCAGGATGATCGCGTTCGTGTTCGTCACCGCGACGCGGCGGGTGCCGGTCTCGGCGTCGTGCACCTCGGAGTCGTTCGAGTCGTGCGCCTGCTGCGACCAGTGGCCGGCGGGCGGCGCGAAGGCCGTGGTCACCGGCTTCGGCTCGGTCGGACGCTGGAACGCGGCGGGGACCTTCGGGGCCTCGGTCGCGGGCTCGGGCAGCGGCACCTCGTTGGTGTCGTCGTCCTCGGCGTCGAGCGAGAGCGGGAACACCGCGGGGGTCGCTGCGGCGGCGTCGGTCGGGATCGGTACCGACGTGACGGGGGGCTGTGACCCGGCAGCGGGAGCGGGGACGTCGTCGGCCGAGCGGGCCGGAGCGTTCTCGGACGACTCGTCCGCCGTGGCGACGTCGGTCGTCTCGTCCGCAGGCGTGTCGGTCACCGGCACATCGGACTCGGGGACGTCGGTCGCCGACGCGTCGGACTCTGGGACGTCGGCGGGCGGCGACCACGTCGACCGGTGGCGGCGGGGCTCCTCGGCGTGCGCGGCGGCCTCGTCGAGGGGCTCGAGCGCGTCCGGGGACCCGTCGGCCTCGGTGGCCTGGGCGACCGCGGCCTGGTCGAGGACCGTCGGGGCAGCCGGCTGCTCGTCGTGCTCGGCCTCGGCGTCCGGAGCGCTCTGCGGCGCCGCGGCGGGGTCGATCGTGTCCACCGACCCGAGGACGTCCTCGACGGTGCGGTCGGACGACTGGGGCGTGGGGTCCTGCAGCGGGACCGGCAGGACCGCCTGGCGCTCGGCGGCACGGAGCTGCCGGATCTGTCGACGGGTGAGTCCACCGCTGCCAGGGACGATCTCGGTCGCGGAGGCCGGCGGGAACGGTGACACACCGGCCGCGGGCGCCGACGCCGGGGCGGACCCCGGCGCGACCTGGGCAGATGCCGACACGGACGACTGGGCGGGGCCACCGGGGGCCGGGGCGACGTGCGACCCGGGGCGGCGACGGGACTCGGGGGTCTCGGCGGCGGGTGCGGCGACGGTCGGGGGCGGCGTCGCGGGCTGCGAACCGGCCGCGGCGGCACGCTCCCGCTCGCGCGCCTGGCGCCGCGACAGGGGCGGCTGCGCGTCGGACGAACTCATGCAACGCTCCGATACAGATGGTGCTTGGAGATGTACTGGACGACGCCGTCGGGAACCAAGTACCAGACGGGGAACCCCCGTCGAACCCGGTCACGGCAATCCGTCGAGGATATGGCCAGTGCAGGGACTTCGAGCAAGCTTACGTCCCGCTCGGGCAATCCGGTGATGCTCAAGGCGTGTCCCGGACGCGTCACGGCCACGAAGTGCGCGAGGTCCCAGAGACCATCATGGTCTTTCCAGTCGACGATCTGCTGAACGGCGTCTGCGCCCGAGATGAAGACGAGCTGGGCATCCGGCCGCTGTTCGTGCAGGTCGCGCAGGGTGTCGACGGTGTACGTCGGCCCCGGGCGGTCGATGTCCACGCGGCTGACGGTGAACATCGGGTTCGACGCGGTGGCGATCACGGTCATCAGGTACCGGTGCTCGGCGTCGGTGACGTCGGACTTCATGTACGGCTGTCCGGTGGGGACGAAGACGACCTCGTCGAGGTCGAACGCCCGCGCCACCTCGGACGCCGCGACCAGGTGCCCGTGGTGGATGGGGTCGAACGTGCCACCCATCACGCCGATGCGTGGCCGTCCGGTGGTCTCGAGCATCGAGTGGTCGGTCAGATCTTGGTGTGACCGAACTCGTCGACACCCGTCTCGTGGTGGCGGGTGGCCTCGAACTTCTGGGAGTGGCGGTAGGCCACGTCGCGGAAGCTCCAGGTCACGAAGCCGAGGAAGATGAAGAAGAGGGCACCGACCATCGGGAACACGAACGCGGGCGCCCCGGAGGCGTGCTCAGCAGCTTCTGCGAGGAAGGTCATCGTTCGTGCTCCGTTCGGTCGGGGAAAGACGCCGTTCAGTCTAGCCGCGGATCTGTCCGGAGCCGCGCACGATCCACTTCGTGCTCGTGAGCTCCGGCAGGCCCATCGGACCGCGCGCGTGCAGCTTCTGCGTGGAGATGCCGACCTCGGCCCCGAACCCGAACTCGCCGCCGTCCGTGAACCGGGTCGAGGCGTTCACCATCACGACCGCCGAGTCGACGGTCGCCAGGAACCGCTCGGCTGTGTCGACGTCGTTCGTGACGATCGACTCCGTGTGGTGCGTCGACCACCGGGCGATGTGCGCCATGGCCGCGTCGACGTCGGGCACGACGCGGATCGACAGGTCGAGGTCCATCGACTCGGTGGCCCAGTCGTCGTCGGTGGCGCGGAGCACCCCGGGCACGATCGCCCGCGTGGCGTCGTCGCCGCGCAGCGTGACGCCGGACGCCCGCAGCCGGTCGGCCAGCAGCGGCAGGAGCCGTTCGGCCGCGGCCTCGTGCACCAGGAGGGTCTCGAGGGCGTTGCACACGCTCGGCCGCTGCACCTTGCTGTTCAGGACGATGTCGACCGCACGCTGCTCGGGCGCGGACGCGTCGAGGAACACGTGCACGACGCCCGCACCGGTCTCGATGACGGGCACCTGCGACTCGGTGACGACGGTCTGGATGAGCGCGGCGCTCCCCCGCGGGATGAGCACGTCGACCAGGCCGCGTGCGCGCATGAGCTCGGTGGCACCGGCGCGGCCGAACTCGTCGATGGTCTGCACCAGGTCGCGGGGCAGCCCGACCGACTCGACCGCGTCCTGGATCCGGGCGACGAGCACGGCGTTCGTGTGCTGGGCCGCCGACCCGCCGCGGAGCACGACGGCATTGCCCGACTTGAGCGCGAGCGAGGCGATGTCGACGGTGACGTTCGGGCGTGCCTCGTAGATGGCCCCGACGACACCGAACGGTACGCGCACCTGGGTGAGCTGGAGTCCGTTCGGCAGCTGCGACCCGCGCACGTGCTCGCCCACGGGGTCGGTCAGCCCGACGACGTGCTCGACCGCGGCGGCGAGGGCCTCGATCCGGACGGGGTCGAGTCGCAACCGGTCGAGCAGCCCGGAGGAGAGCCCGCCGTCCTCGCCGGCGACGAGGTCGTCGTGGTTCGCGGCGACGATCTCGTCGGTCGCGGCACGCACCGCCGAGGCGATCGCCCCGAGGGCCGCGTCCTTGACGGCGGTCGTCGCCGTGGCGAGCGCAGACGAGGCGGCCCGTGCCGCCACGAGCTTGTCGGTCAGGGTCGGGGCGGGCGCGATCGACGACATGGACCGATTGTAGGTCCGCCCATCGGTTCGTGACGGGCGTTCCGGACACGCACCGTGCCTCCGGGCCCGGTCCGCCCCACCGACCGGTCACGACACGTCGTGCCCCTCCGCCGAGCGGTCACAGACCGTCGCTCCGCGCCGACCGCACCGACGGTTCCCGACCACACGACCGCGTCCCGACGGGGAGTCGTGACCGCCTGGAGGCCCGGCACCGGTCCCCGGGACCCGCACCGGTCCTCCAGGCGGTCGCGTCCACCCCGCCGGCCGGTCACGACACGTCGTCCTGCGCCACGCGAGCGGTCGCAGACCGTCGCTCCGCGACGCCCGTGCCGACGGTCGCCGACCACTCGGCGCCGTCCCGACGGGGAGTCCTGATCGCTGCGGGCGTGGTCCGGGCTGCGTCAGCGACGCGGTGCGGCGTGGAACCAGGTGCCGAGGTGTTCGCCCGCCAGCGCGCGGTCGACCAGCGCCGTGTCGGTCACGAGCACCGCGGTGCCCGCCTCGGCCGCGAGCCGCGCGGCGGCGACCTTGGTCCCCGCTCCCCCGGTGCCGACGCCGGCGGTACCGATCGAGCCGAACGTGACCCCGGCCAACTCGTCGCCGAACGGCACCTCGTCGATGCGGGTCGCGCCGGGCTGCTCCGGGGGTGCCGTGTAGAGCGCCTCGACGTCGGAGAGCAGCACCAGGGCATCGGCCTCGAGCAACCGGGCCACCAGGGCCGCGAGCCGGTCGTTGTCGCCGAAACGGATCTCGTGCGTGGCGACCGTGTCGTTCTCGTTCACGATCGGGAGCACGCGCAGGGCGAGCAACCGGTCGATGGCGCGCTGGGCGTTCACCCGGTGCGTGGGGTTCTGCAGGTCGCCGGCGGTGAGCAGGATCTGCGCCGCGACGACACCGTGCCGGTCGAGTTCCTTCTGGTAGCGGAACATCAGGACGTTCTGCCCGGTCGCAGCCGCCGCCTGCTGCGTGGCGAGGTCGTCCGGCCGGCCCTCGAGCCCGAGGAACGGGAACCCGGTCGCGATCGCACCGGACGACACGAGCACGACCTCGGTCCCGCGGCCGTAGGCAGCGGCCAGGGCGTCCACCAGGGGGCCGATCTGGCCGGCGGCGTCACCGCTGACCGAGGACGAGCCGACCTTGACCACGATCCGCCGCGCACGCGGGATGTCCTCGCGCCGGGTGACGGGTCCGAGGTCGGTGCGGGCGGTCGTGTCGGTCATGCCGCGGTCAGTCCTTCTGGTCGCTGGTCTCGACTTGGTCGCTCGTGCCGAGCTGGTCGCTGGTCACCACGTCGTCGTCCACCCAGAGCCCGGAGACGCGCTCCTGCTCGAGCTCGGCACGAGCGGCCGCCTTGGCGTCCATCCGCTCGAAGTACTCCTCGCGCCGCTCGTTGCGGGTCGGGCGCGAGGTCGCACCGATACGGGCGTCGGTCCCACGGGCGCTCGTGATGAGCTCCGCGGTCGACGTGAGCGTGGGCTCCCAGTCGAACACCATGCCGCCGTCGCCACCGATGACGACGGTCGAGCCGGCGACGGCTCCGGCCTTGAACAGGCCGTCCTCGACGCCGAGCTTCGCGAGCCGGTCGGCCAGGTAGCCGATCGCCTCTTCGTTGGTGAAGTCGGTCTGCTGGACCCAGCGCTCCGGCTTGGCGCCGCGGACGCGGTAGAAGCGGTGCTCCTCGCCGCCCTCGGCGCGCACGGTGAACGGCTTCTCGTTGACCGATCGGGGGCGGAGCACGATGCGCTCCGGCACGGGCTCGGCCGCACGGGCGGCGCGGGCCTGCTCGACGATGTCGGCCAGGGCGAACGTCAGCTCACGGAGCCCCTTGCGGGACGCCGTGGAGATCGGGAAGACGCGGTAGCCGCGGCCCTCGAGCTCCGCGGTGACGAACTCGGCGAGCTCCTGCGCCTCGGGCACGTCGATCTTGTTCAGGGCGATGAGCTGCGGGCGCTCGAGCAGCGGCACCTGGCCCTCGGGGACCGGGTAGCGCTCGAGTTCGCCGAGGATCACGTCGAGGTCGCTGATCGGGTCGCGGCCCGGATCGAGCGTGGCGCAGTCGATGACGTGCAGCAGCGCTTCGCACCGCTCGACGTGGCGCAGGAACTCGAGGCCCAGACCCTTGCCCTCGGACGCACCCTCGATCAGACCGGGGACGTCGGCGACGGTGAACCGGGTGTCACCGGACTCGACCACGCCGAGGTTCGGGGTGAGGGTCGTGAACGGGTAGTCCGCGATCTTCGGCTTCGCGGCGGAGACGGCCGCGATCAGCGAGGACTTGCCGGCGCTCGGGAACCCGACGAGGGCCACGTCGGCGATGGTCTTCAGCTCGAGGCTGATGTCCCCCGCCCAGCCCTCGGTGCCGAGCAGCGCGAAGCCGGGGGCCTTGCGCTTCGTGGTCGAGAGCGCCGCGTTGCCGAGGCCGCCCTGTCCACCGGGGGCCACGACGACGCGCATGCCGGGCTCGGTGAGGTCGGCGATGACCTCGCCAGACTCGTCGTACACCACGGTGCCGACGGGCATCGGGAGCTCGAGGACCTCGCCGCTGACACCGCTGCGGTGGTCACCCATGCCGGGCTGCCCGTTCTTCGACGAGCGGTGCGGGGAACGGTGGTAGCCGAGGAGTGTCGTCACCTGCGGGTCGGCCACGAGCACGATGTCGCCGCCGTCACCGCCGTTGCCGCCGTCGGGCCCGGCGAGGGGCTTGAACTTCTCACGGCGGACCGACACGCAGCCGTTGCCGCCGTGCCCCGCGCTGAGGTGCAGGGTCACGCGGTCGACGAAGGTCGCCATGGGTCCACTCCAGGTGTTTCGTTGTGCCGACGGGATCGTCGGCGGGAAAAGCGAAGGAGGGGCGGGCACTCGGCCCGCCCCTCCAGCTGCAGTCGTTCGAACGACTACGCGTTGACGATGTTGATGACCTTGCGGCCACCCTTGGTGCCGAACTCGACCGAACCGGACGAGAGGGCGAACAGCGTGTCGTCGCCACCGCGGCCGACGTTGGCGCCCGGGTGGAAGTGCGTGCCGCGCTGGCGGACGATGATCTCGCCGGCGTTGACGACCTCGCCACCGAAGCGCTTCACGCCGAGGCGCTGTGCGTTCGAGTCACGACCGTTGCGAGTGGAACTCGCACCCTTCTTGTGTGCCATGAGTTGACTCCCTTACGCGATCTTGGTGATCTTGACGCGGGTCAGCTCAGCGCGGAAACCCTGGCGCTTCTTGTACCCGGTCTTGTTCTTGAACTTCTGGATGATGACCTTGGGACCACGGAGGTCGTCGAGCACCTCGGCGGTGACGGTCACGTTCGCGAGCTCGGAAGCCGCCGACGTGATCTTGTCACCGTCCACGAGGAGCACGGGGGCGAGGTCGATGTTGCCCTTGTCGTCCGCCTTGGCACGGTCGATGGTCAGGATGGTGCCGACCTCGACCTTCTCCTGACGGCCGCCGGCGCGCACTACTGCGTAAACCACGTGGAAATCCTTACGTAACTCTGCTTGAGGGAAGTCTCGGGTGCCCACTTCTGCACGAGCGGCTCCCGGAAGGCCGGGCCCGATCGGCGACGCAGGCAGAACGGCCCGCTGACACCAGGGACCGAGAATACTCGATCACCCTGGGTCCGGTCAAACGGCGACACCCGTACCATTGCACGGTGACCGTGTTGATCGACCCACCGACGTGGCCCGCCCACGACACACTGTGGTCGCACCTCGTCAGTGATGAATCCTACGCGGAACTCCACGCGTTCGCCGCGCGGGCCGGTGTGCCGCGGCGTGCGTTCGACCACGACCACTACGACGTCCCGCTCGCGCGGTACGACGAACTCGTGGCCGCCGGTGCCTCGGCCGTGACCGGTCGCGAGCTCGTGCTGCGGTTGATCCGCAGTGGGCTGCGCGTGGCGCAGCGCGACAAGCGCGGCCTCTGAGCGCGCGTCCGCACGGCCGGGAGGCCCGGTGCGGGTCCGCCCCGCCCGGCGCCTCGCACGGTGCGCGGCGGGCACGCAGGGCTGCGCGCACGGTGGGCCGACGGGGGCGGGCTCAGCGGGGCGCTGGACCACCCCAGGGGTTCGCCGGTGGCTGCTGCGGTGCCTGCGGCTGGATCGTCGACGGCGGGACCGCGTCGGCGGGTCGGACGGTACCCGGCATCCCCGGGGTCGTCGACGTGCCTCGTCCGCGGCGCGGTCGACCGAGCCAGAGCCATGCGGCCGTGGCGGTCGCCAGGAGCATCACGGTGAACGGCAGGCCGTTCTGCAGCGGTCGCGTGAGCACGTCGATGACGAGCTGGGAACCGCCGGCGGTGGCCGCTCCGAACGAGCCGGTGAAGACCCCGACGAGCATCAGGGCGACCGTGCCCGCGGCGCCGGCGAGGACGACCCGGAGCAGGAGCCTCGGCAGCGGGCTGCGGCGGTCGATCGGCGTCAGGAACGCCAGGGCCAGGAACGCGCCCACGTAGTACGGGAACGGCGCCACGAAGACCCCGGTCGTGAAGCTGCCGAGCAGGCTCGTGCCGGCGCCGTAGTGCCGGAACGGACTGACCACGAGCGAGGTGCCGAGCAACCCGAAGAGCCCGGACACGAACTCGACGAGCACCAGGGCCACCACGGCGATGAGCGCACCGGCCGTGTTCGACACCGAGGCGCCGGGCGCGAAGGCCCCACGCGGGTCGGCGGCAGCGCGGGGCGGCCGCGGCGGGGCGTACGGCGCGCCGGCACCGGGCTGACGCCCGTACTGCGGCACACCGCCCTGCTGCGGCGGCACCGGCCCGCCGGGCTGCTGGGCACCCGGGCCGGGCGGTGCGGGCTGGGACCAGCCCGCACCGTAGTACCCACGCTGCTGCTGCGGGTCGCCCGGGTTCGTCACGTCAGTTCCCCAGGATCACTGCGCCGTCAGAGCCGTCGGCGGCGTCGGTCGACTCCTCCGTCGGCGTGGCGGGAGCGCTGATGCTCGGCGACGAGACCCGGCGGGAGCGCGAGCGCCCCTGTCCGGGCTGCTTCGGCTCCGGGAGCGCCTGGAGCACCGAGTCGAGCAGGGACTCGGCGTCCGGGGCGACCGCGCGGGGCTCGCGCTGGGGCGCCGCGGCGATCGGGATGTCCAGGATCGCCACGGTGTTGTCGGTCGGCGTCACGGTGGCGCTCGAGCTCACGCGACGGCGGGCCGGGGCCTTCGCCTTCGGTGCGGCCGCGGGCTCGGTGACGGCCGGAGCAGCACCCTCCGGCGCGCGCACCTCGGGCTCGACGGTCACGGCGGGCTCGGCGGTGACCGGCGACTCCGGCGCATCGGACTGCTCGGCGGCAGGTGCCTGCGCCGCATCGGTGGCTCGGGCGTCGGCAGCGGCCTGCTGGTCGCCGCTCTGCTGGTCTCCGCTCTGCTGGTCGGCCCCGCGGCCGCCACGGCCACGGCGACGGCGCTTCGAACCGGTCGGCTGCTCGCCACCCGTACCGTCCGTTCCGGTCGACGCGTCGGACGACGACGGTGCCGTGGCCTCCGTCGCGGTCGTCGCGGCGGCTGCCGCCTCCTGCTCGTCGTGCGACAGGGTCGAGGCGGCGATCCGCGACAGCGCGTTCTTCACGTCGTCGGTGATCTGGTGCGCCTGGCTGGTCGCGCCGTTCGACGACCCCGACGACCCCGAGTTGCCGTTGCCGTTGCCGTTGCCGCCGGACCGGCCGTTCTCGTTGCCGTTCCCGCCACGGCCCTTGCGACGACCCTTGCTCGGGCCCGGGTCGGCGTTGTTGTCGTTGATCTTGGCGTTGACCTCGTCGAGGGACTCGCGCAGACCGACACCGATCTTCTTGCGGGTCATCTGCACGAGGCCGAGCGAGGTGATCTCGGCGACCTGGTGCTTCGTGCGGTCACGGCTCAGGCACTCCACCAGACGGCGGAGCACGAGGTCGCGGTTCTCCTCGAGCACCATGTCGATGAAGTCGACGACGATGATGCCGCCGATGTCCCGCAGGCGGAGCTGCCGGACGATCTCCTCGGCGGCCTCGAGGTTGTTCTTCGTGACCGTCTCCTCGAGGTTGCCGCCGGAGCCGACGAACTTGCCCGTGTTGACGTCGACGACCGTCATGGCCTCGGTCCGGTCGATGACGAGCGAACCACCGGAGGGCAGCCAGACCTTGCGGTCGAGCGCCTTGTCGATCTGCTCGTTGAGGCGGAACTCCTCGAAGGAGTCGGGGCCCTCGTACCGGACGACGCGGTCCTTGAGGTCCGGGGCGACAGCCGACAGGTACTCGTCGATGGTGCCGCCGGCGGCCTCGCCGTCGATGATCAGCTTCGTGAAGTCCTCGTTGAAGACGTCGCGGACGATCTTGATGAGCAGGTCGGGCTCGGAGTGCAGCATCACCGGGGCGTGACCACCGGCGACCTTCTTCTGGATGGCCTCCCACTGGCTGGTCAGGCGCTGCACGTCGCGGGTGAGCTGCTCCTCGGTCGCGCCCTCGGCAGCCGTGCGCACGATGACGCCCGCGTGCTCCGGCAGGACCTCCTTCAGGATCTTCTTCAGTCGGGCGCGCTCGGTGTCCGGCAGCTTGCGCGAGATCCCGTTCATCGAGCCGTTCGGCACGTAGACCAGGTAGCGGCCCGGCAGGGAGATCTGGCTGGTGAGGCGGGCGCCCTTGTGGCCGACCGGGTCCTTCGTGACCTGCACGAGGACCTTGTCGCCCGGCTTGAGCGCTGCTTCGATGCGGCGACCGTGGTTGCCGGTCTCGACGGAGTTCCAGTCGACCTCGCCGGCGTAGAGCACGGCGTTCCGGCCACGACCGATGTCGACGAACGCGGCCTCCATCGAGGGCAGGACGTTCTGCACCTTGCCGAGGTAGACGTTGCCGATGAGCGACACGTTCTCGGACTTGGTGATGTAGTGCTCGGCGAGGATGCCGTCCTCGAGCACGCCGATCTCGATCGTCGACGAGCTGGAGCGGACGATCATCTGGCGGTCGACGCTCTCGCGGCGGGCGAGGAACTCGTCCTCGCTGACGACCTGGCGGCGGCGTCCGGCGTCGCGGCCGTCACGACGGCGCTGCTTCTTCGCCTCGAGCCGGGTCGAGCCCTTGATGCGCTGCGGCTCGGTGATGAGCTCCGGCTCGCGGCGGCGCGGCTCCTGGTGGTCGCGCGGCTCGCGGGCCTCGCGGTCGGCGCTCGAACCACGGCGACGCGAGCGACGGCGTGAGCCGCCCTGGTCGTCGCGGTCGTCGCGATCGAAACGGTCCTCGCGGTCGTAGCGGTCGTCCTCGTCACGCTCACGGTCACGGTCGAACCGGGGCGCGCGCTGCGGCAGCTCCGGCAGCACCGGCGCGTGGAAGATCAGGCTGAGCGTGCTCGTGGCCTTCGGCACGAACGGCTCGTCGGCGGGCGCGGCGTCGTCGCTCGCCTCGGCCGTCGGTGCGGCGTCGGCCGGACGGGAGGCGCGGTCCGCGTCCGCCCCGTCGGTCGCGGCGGCCGCCTGGTCGCCCGTCACGACCGGCAGGTCACCGGTCAGCGTGCTCACGTCGTGCGGCTCGGCACCGCTGTCGGCGACGGCCTCGACCGCGACGGAGACCGCCCCGGTGTCGGTCGACTCGACGGGGGACGCCGGCGAGGCCGGGGAGTCGGGCGAGTCCGGCGATCCGGGAGAGTCCGGCGAACCGGCCGACGCGACGCTGGCCGCGGGACGGGCGTCAGCGCCGCCCGTCAGCGCGAGGGTCTCGTCGGCGTGGGGTGCCTGCTCGGCGCCCCCACGGGCCTCCTGGCCGGACGACCGGGCGCGGCGACCGCCGAACAGGCGGCTCCGGCGCTTCGGCGCGTTCTCGTCGTTGGTCGTGTTGTCGTTGTTCTGCTCCACCATGGACTGGTGCACTCCTCGGCCCCACTCGCACCCTTTCGGGTGGCGGGAATTCTGTGTCGTGGCGGGCGGCGTCGACGCCCCCGCGCTCGCTGTCTCGTGATCGGTCCGCGTCAACTTCTCGTTGCGTCCGCGCCCGTTCCGGTCCGGGCACCCGGCCCGGTCCGGCTCGGCGTCGGAGTGACGCTGCCCGACCACAGTGCGCTCTCACCGCACCGGATCGTCCGGGTTCGGCCCGGTGGGGCGTCACTCGGAAAGCTCTCTTCGGTGTGCGGTTGGCCGCACCACCTCCAGGCATTATCGCATGCCGCACCCGGAAAGCACCGGAACCCGCATGCGATGATGACCGCGTGACCGCGTCCGCACCTGCCCCCCGTCGTCCGATCGCGATGGCGGTCTTCCTGCTCGTCACCGGGATCGTCGGCCTGTTCGGCTCGTTCCGGCTCGTCCTCGACGAGTTCACGAAGTACGAGAACCCGAAGGCCGTCCTCAGCTGTGACGTGAACCCGTTCATCAACTGCTCCGACGTGATGGCCAGCTGGCAGGGGCACCTGTTCGGCTTCCCGAACCCGCTGCTCGGCGTCATGGGGTTCGTCGCCCCGATCGCCGTCGCGGTGCTGCTGCTCGCCGGGTTCCGGAACGGTTCGCGCTGGTTCTGGATCGCGTTCAACGCCGGGGTCTTCCTGGCGTGGGTGTTCGTGACCTGGCTGTTCACGCAGACCGTCTTCGTCATCGGCGCCCTGTGCCCGTGGTGCATGCTCGTGTGGTCGATGACCATCCCGATGTTCTGGGTGTTCACGATCTGGAACATGGCGCAGGGTCGCTTCGGCGCCGGGGTGCAGCGCGTCGGGCGATCGCTCCTGCCCTTCAGCTGGGCGTTCGCCCTGGCGAACTACCTGGTCATCATCGTCACGATCATCATCAAGTTCCCCGCGGTCCTCACCAGCTTCTGAGCCGTCCCCGCTGCCCCTACGCTCGGGATCGATGAGCGAGATCGAGAGCAGCAGCGCGCGCCGGCTGGCCGCGCGGGAACGCGCGCGAGCGGCACGGGCGGCGGAGCAGTCGCGCCGACGCCGCCGTCGCACACTCGGCATCAGCGGGATCATCGTCGGCGGCCTCGCGGTGGTCGCGGTGGTCGTCCTGGTGATCGCGAACTCCGTGCAGCCCGCCGGGCCGGGTCCGCGGAACGCGGCGAGCGACGGCGTCCTGCTCACCGGGGTGCACGGCAGGATCGTGCCCGTCGAGACGAGGGCGGTGCCCGACGGCGGGACGCCGACGCCCACCGAGCAGGACGGCTCGAAGACCGCGATCACGATCTACGCGGACTACATGTGCCCGTACTGCAACCAGTTCGAGACGGCCCAGATGCCCCGGATCCGGCAGTGGGTCGAGGACGGCACCGCGACCCTCGAGCTGCACCCGCTCGGGCTGCTCGACCGCGTGTCGCTCGGATCGCGGTACTCGACCCGCTCCGCCGCGGCTGCCGCGTGCGTCGCGGACCACGACCCGGATGCGTTCCTGGCGTTCAACACCTCGCTCTACGAACACCAGCCGTCGGAGAGCACGCGCGGACTCACGAACGACGAGCTGGCGTCCCTCGCGCGCGAAGCCGGAGCGACGGACCCGGCCGTGACACCGTGCATCACCGGGCAGGACTTCGCCGGGTGGGTCGCCGACGCCACGAACCGGGCGATGAACGACCCGGTGCCGAACTCGTCGCTCGACGGGATCACGAGCACGCCGACCATCATCGTCGACGGCGAGCAGTACAACGCGGACGGCGCGGCGTCCCTCGCCGACGTCGACGCGTTCGCGGCGTTCGTCCGGGAGCACAGCCGGGCGTCCTAGCCTTCTCCGCTCACGACGAACGGCCCCCGCTCCCGGATGGGAGCGAGGGCCGTCGGTCGTTCGGAGAGTGCTACTTCGCCGCGGCGTCGATCGCGGTGATGACGGTGCTCAGGTCGTCCAGGCGCTTGCCGTCGACGACGATCGTCGGCGTGCCGAAGCCCTGCGCGCCCGCGAGCGCCTCGTTCGTGGTGACGGCCTGCGTGGACTTCGTCACCCAGCCCTTGAACTGCTCGGTGGACAGGCACTCGGACAGGTCCGAACCAGTCGCGCCGCCTGCCTTGACGAGCTTCGCGATCTCGGAGTTGGTCAGGCCCTTCGTGCCCTCGGCCGGCTGGTTCTCGAAGAACTGCGTCTGCACGTCGAGGAACTTGTCCGGTGCGTAGTTCGCCACGCACATGGCGGCGTTCGCGGCGCGGCTGGCGTAGCGGGAGCCCGCGTAGCTGCGGTCGAGGATCGACACCGGCTGGATCGCCAGGGTCGCGTCGCCCGACTTCACCTTGTCGAGGATCTGGTCGGAGTAGGCCGCCTCGAACTGCTTGCAGACCGGGCAGGCCCAGTCGACGTACTCGGTGACCGTCACGGCGCCGTCGCTGTTCGCCGTCGGGACCGGCGAGGCCGAGCCCGTCGCGGAGACGGCCGGCGTCGTCACCGGGGTGACCTCGCCGTCCTGGCCGGTGAACTGGATCGCACCGGTGGCCATGTTCTTCGGCCCCGCTGCGGACACCACGGGCGCGTTGTTCACGTTCACCACGACGATCGCGATGATCGCGGCGATCGCCACGATGCCCAGGCCGATGCCGCCCTGCAGGAACCACTTGTTGCGGCGCTTGCGGCGCTTCTCGGCGTCGGCGCGCTGCCGTGCGACCTCTCGGGCGTGCTGACGACGCTCGTTCTTGGTGGGTCGGTCGTTGTTCGTCACGTCGTCCCCGTCGTTCAGGCGAACCAGAGCGCGAGCTCGCGCGCGGCCGACTCGGGGCTGTCCGAACCGTGGACCAGGTTCTGCTGCACCTTGAGGCCCCAGTCGCGACCGAGGTCACCACGGATGGTGCCGGGTGCGGCCGAGGTCGGGTCGGTGGTGCCGGCGAGCGAGCGGAAGCCCGCGATCGCACCGTTGCCGGCGACGCGCACGGCGACGACGGGACCGGACTGCATGAACTCGACGAGCGGCTCGAAGAACGGCTTGCCCTGGTGCTCCTCGTAGTGCGCGTCGAGCAGGTCACGCGGCGCGGTGAGCATCTTCAGGTCGACGAGCTCGTAGCCCTTCGCCTCGATCCGGCGGAGGATCTCACCGGTCAGCTGGCGGGCGACGCCGTCGGGCTTGACGAGGACGAGGGTCTCTTCGAAGTCGGACACGCAGTACTCCCTGTGTTCGGGGTCGAATGTGGTGGTCAGTCCTCGCCCATGGCCGCTCGGCGCGCGGCGTTCTGACGGTCCAGTTGACCGCCCTTGACGAAGCAGAAGACCCACAGCGCCAGGAACACCACGGCGACCGCGAACATGAACGGTTCGATGAACCCGGTGGCGAGGATGGCCGCCTGCAGCAGCCACCCGAACCATACACCGGCTCGGTTGCCCGTCAGACGTGAGGCAGCTGCGAGGACGATGATCGCGCCGATGCCGCCGCCGAAGGCCGCGGCGGGCGGCAGCGTGCCCTTGCCGAAGACGACGAGCATGGGGAAGAAGAACATGATCGCCTCGAGCACGAGCGTGATCGACAGCAGGCTCTCCTGCGCCCCGCGTTCGCGGCGCGGCTTGCGGGTGCGCGGTGCGCGGCCCGGCCGGGAGGCTCCCCCTGCGTCCGTCACTTCGCCTCGCCTTCGCGGTGCACGAGGTCCATGACCGCGCCCACCATCACGATGGAGCCCGCGACCAGCACCAGGGCGTCCTCGGCGTCCGCCTCGTCGGCCAGGCTGCGCGCTTCCTGCAGTGCGGACGCCAGGGAGGGCTCGACGACGACGCGGTCCTCGCCGACCTCGTCGACGACGACCCGGGCGAACTCGTCCGCGTCGAGCGCACGCTCCCCCGGCGGCTGCGTCACGACGAACGTGGCGACGGTGTCCTTGAGCGCGCGGACGAACCCTCGTGCGTCCTTGTCACCGAGGATCCCGACGACGCCGACGACGTGCTCGGACGGGAACGCGACCGGCAGCGCCTCGGCCAGGGCCTTCGCCCCGTGCGGGTTGTGCGCGGCGTCGACGACGACGGTCGGGTCGGTCGCGATGGGCTGCAGACGGCCGGGGCTGGTCGTGCCGGCGATGCCCTCGGACAGGACGTCCTCGTCGAGGGCCTGGGCCCCGCGGCCGAGGAACGACTCGACCGCCGCGATCGCCACGGCGGCGTTGTCGGCCTGGTGCCGGCCGAACAGCGGCAGGAACAGGTCGTCGTAGCGGCCGGCGATGCCCTGCACGGTGACGAGCTGTCCGCCCACGGCCGGGGTGACGTCGACGACGCTGAAGCCCGCGCCCTCGACGGCCAGGGTGGACTCGGTGAGCTCGGCGGCACGCTCCAGTTCGGCGAGGGCCTCGGGGACCTGGCGGCTCGACACCACGGCGGACGACGGCTTGACGATGCCCGACTTGGTGCGGGCGATCTCGGCCACCGTGGCACCGAGCTGCTTCGCGTGGTCGATGGCGATCGGCGTGAACACCGACACCTGGCTCTGCACGACGTTGGTGGAGTCCCACTCGCCGCCCATGCCGACCTCGATCACGGCGACGTCCACCGGCGCCTCGGCGAAGCACGCCAGGGCGAGCACCGTGAGCGCCTCGAAGAAGGTCAGCGGCAGTTCGCCCTTGTCGGCGAGCTCACGGTCGGTGATCTCGAGCACCGGGGCGATGTCGTCCCAGTTCTCGACGAACCGGTCCGCCGCGATCGGCTGGCCGTCGACCACGATGCGCTCCCGGATCGACACCAGGTGCGGGCTCGTCATCAGCCCGGTGCGCAGACCGTGGGCCCGGACGATGCTCTCGATGGTGCGCGCGGTCGACGTCTTGCCGTTCGTCCCCGTGATGTGGATCACCGGGTACGCCAGGTGCGGGTCGCCGAGCAGCTCGACGGCACGGCGGGTGGCGGTCAGTCGGCGCTCCGGGGCCTGTTCGCCGATGCGGGCGTACAGGGCGGCCTCGACGCGGCGGACCTCGTCGTCGTCGCCACCGTAGGGCACGGCGTCGGTCGGAGCGTCGCCGGAGGGGCCGACCGGGATCCGGATGCCGTCCTCGTCGCGTCCATCGAACTCGTCGTGTCCGACGAACTCCTCGTTCGCCTCGTGGTCGTCGTACTGGCCGTCGTCACTCATGCGCGTGCTACCTCCACGGATACCTTCGCACCGTCACCGACGTCGGTGGTGGTGTCGTCCGCCCCGAGGGGCACGATCTCGACGCTCGTCGCCAGGGTCTCCCCGGCGATGAGTTCCTGGTGCGCGCGGACCGCGCCGTCGGCCGTGTCGTCCACCCGGAGGGTCAGGGCGATGCGGTCGCTGACGTCGAGGTCGGCGTCGCGGCGCGCCTGCTGGACGGCGCGGACGACGTCACGGGCGAGCCCCTCGGCCTCGAGCTCGGGCGTCGTCACGGTGTCGAGCACCACGAAACCGCCCTCGTCGAGGAACGCCACGGCCACCGAGGCGTCGGCCACGGTGAGGTCGAGCGAGTACTCGCCCTCGATCAGGTCGACGCCACCGACGGTCACGCCGGACTCGGTCGCGGTCCAGTCGCCCTTCTTGGCGGCCGGGATCACCTGCTGCACCTGCTTGCCGATGCGGGGGCCGGCGACGCGGGCGTTCACGGTGAGCTTCCGCTCGATGCCGTACTGCGCCAGCGATTCCTCGGCCTGGGCCTCGAGCACCACGCGCTTGACGTTGAGCTCGTCGCGCAGGATGTCGGCGAACGGTTCGACCGCGGCCGGGTCCGGTACCACCAGGGTCAGCGTGGCGAGGGGCAGGCGGACGCGCTTGCCGGTGGCCTTGCGGAGCGCCAGCCCCTTCGAGGCGACGTCGCGCACCCGATCCATCGCGTCGACGAGGGCGTCGTCGGCGGGGAACTCGTCGGGGTCCGGGAAGTCCGTCAGGTGGACGCTGCGCCCGCCGGTCAGGCCCTTCCAGATCTCCTCGGTGACGAGCGGCGCGAGCGGGGCAGCCACACGGGTCAGGGTCTCGAGCACGGTGTACAGCGTGTCGAACGCCGCACGGGTCTCGGCTCCCGCGTCCGCGTCGGCCCCGGTCCAGAACTTGTCACGCGAGCGGCGGACGTACCAGTTCGTGAGCACGTCGGCGAAGTCGCGGACGGCCTGGGCCGCGAGCGGGGTGTCGAGCGCGTCGAGGTGCGTCCGGACGTCGGTGACGAGGACCCGGGTCTTCGCGAGCAGGTACCGGTCGAGCACGTCGGTCGAGTCGGTCCGGCGCTGGGCCCGGTACCCGTCGGGACCCGAGGCGTTCGCGTACAGGGTGAAGAAGTAGTACGTCGACCACAGTGGCAGCATGAACTCGCGGACGCCCTGGCGGATGCCCTCTTCGGTGACGACGAGGTTGCCGCCGCGGATCACCGACGACGACATCAGGAACCAGCGCATGGCGTCGGCACCGTCGCGGTCGAAGACCTCGGAGACGTCCGGGTAGTTCCGGAGCGACTTCGACATCTTCTGGCCGTCCGAGCCGAGGACGATGCCGTGGCTGATGACGTTCTGGAACGCCGGCCGGTCGAACAGCGCGGTGGAGAGCACGTGCATGACGTAGAACCAGCCGCGTGTCTGCCCGATGTACTCGACGATGAAGTCGGCCGGGCTGTGCGACTCGAACCACTCGCGGTTCTCGAACGGGTAGTGCACCTGGGCGTAGGGCATCGAGCCGGAGTCGAACCACACGTCGAACACGTCGGTGATCCGGCGCATCGTCGACCCGCCCGTGGGATCGTCGGGGTTCGGCCGCGTCAGGTCGTCGATGAACGGCCGGTGCAGGTCCACTTCGCCCTCGGCGTTCACCGGCAGGCGACCGAAGTCGCGCTCGATGTCGGCGAGCGAGCCGTACACGTCGGTGCGCGGGTACTCGGGGTCGTCGGACTGCCACACCGGTATCGGCGTGCCGAAGTAGCGGTTGCGCGAGACCGACCAGTCGATGGCGTTGCCGACCCACTTGCCGAACTGGCCGTCCTTGACGTTGTCCGGCACCCAGTTGATGTCCTGGTTGAGCTGGCCCATGCGGTCGCGGAGCTCGGTGACCCGGACGAACCACGACGACACGGCCTTGTAGATGAGGGGCTTCCGGCACCGCCAGCAGTGCGGGTAGCTGTGCTCGTAGGACGCCTGGCGGAGCAGCCGCCCGGCGTCGCGGACAGCCTTGGTCAGCGGCTTGTTCGCGTCCGACCAGAGCATGCCGGCGACCTCGCCGAACTGCGACGTGAAGACGCCACCCTCGTCGAGGGACAGCACGACGGGGATGCCGGCTGCGGCGCAGACCTCCTGGTCGTCGGCACCGTAGGCCGGAGCCTGGTGCACGACGCCGGTGCCCTCACCGGTCTCGACGTACTCGGCGACCAGGACGCGCCACGCGTTCTCGTAGCCTTCCTGGTCGGCCAGGAAGTCGAACAGGCGCTCGTACTCGACGCCGTCGAGCTCGGCGCCCGTGAGCGTGCGCGCGACGGCGGCGAGCGCCTCGTCACCCGAGGCGTAGCCGAGCTCCTTCGCGTGCGCGGCCACGGTGTCGGACGCGAGGAGGTACGAGGCGGAACCCGCTTCGCCACCGTCGGCCGCGCCTCCAGGCCCTGCCGGGACGACCGCGTACGCGATGTCCGGGCCGACCGCGAGGGCGGCGTTCGTCGGGAGGGTCCAGGGGGTCGTCGTCCAGGCGAGCGCACGCACACCGGTCAGGTCGAGCGCGGAAGCGCGGTCGCCGTGCAGCGGGAACGAGACGGTGACCGACTGGTCCTGGCGCATCTTGTAGACGTCGTCGTCCATGCGGAGCTCGTGGTTGGACAGCGGCGTCTGGTCGTTCCAGCAGTACGGCAGGACCCGGAAGCCCTCGTACGCCAGGCCCTTGTCCCAGAGCTGCTTCCACGCCCAGAGCACGCTCTCCATGAAGGTGACGTCGAGGGTCTTGTAGTCGTCCTCGAAGTCGACCCAGCGCGCCTGACGGGTGACGTACTCCTGCCACTCGTCGGTGTACTGCAGCACGGACTTCTTCGCAGCGGCGTTGAAGACGTCGATGCCCATGGCGTCGATCTCGTGCTTCTCGGTGATGCCGAGCTGGCGCATCGCCTCGAGCTCGGCGGGCAGGCCGTGGGTGTCCCAGCCGAAGCGGCGGTGCACCTGCTTGCCGCGCATGGTCTGGTAGCGCGGGAAGACGTCCTTGGCGTACCCGGTCAGCAGGTGCCCGTAGTGCGGCAGGCCGTTGGCGAAGGGCGGGCCGTCGTAGAAGGTCCACTCCGGGCAGCCCTGCCGCGCGTCGATCGACGCCTGGAACGTGTCGTCGCGCTTCCAGAAGGCGAGGATGCCCCGCTCGACGGCGGGGAAGCTCGGCGAGGGGACGACGCCGTCGGCATCGGCGTTCAACGGGTACGGCACCGGGACTCCTTGTGGGTTCGCTCGATCTCCACGAGGACGAAAGCAGGTTCCGCGGTACCACCTCGTTTGCCGCCCAACGTGCGCTGTGCGACCACTCTGTGTCGGGGTGGTGACGGTCCCGAACCCGCCCGGTTCTACTGACGGAGGCGCTGGTGCGCTCCGCGTTCTTCCGGAAGCTCCCCGGTGATGGCCGGATCGATGCTCTTGGAACACGACTTTACCGGACGGGAGCATGCTTGAGCGATGCCCGCAGAAGAACGCCCCGAGTCACTCGTCACCGTCCTGATCGCGTTCGGGGCGAACCTGCTCGTCGCGATCGCGAAGACCGTCGCCTCGCTCGTCTCGGGTTCGGCGTCGATGGTGGCCGAGGCGGCGCACTCCTGGGCGGACACCGGCAACGAGGTGTTCCTGCTCGTCGCCGAACGACGGGGCGGCAAGGAGCGGGACACCGCGCACCCGCTCGGGTACGGGCGCGAGACCTACATCTGGTCGATGTTCGCCGCGTTCGGCCTGTTCACGGCCGGCGCCATCGTGTCGATCTCCCACGGCATCTCGGAGTTCGGGGACACCGGGCCGGCCGAGGACGTCGTGCTCAACTACGTCGTGCTCGGGGTCGCGTTCCTGCTCGAGGGCACGAGCTTCCTGCAGGCGTACCGGCAGGCACACGGTGCCGCGACGAAGCGCAAGGTCCCGGTGCTGCGGCACGTGCTGCAGTCGTCGAACCCGACGCTCCGTGCGGTGTTCGCCGAGGACGCGGCGGCGCTGATCGGCCTGGTCGTGGCGTTCCTCGGGGTGTTCCTGCACCAGGTCACCGGGCTGGCGGTGTTCGACGCGCTCGGCTCCATCGCGATCGGCGTGCTGCTCGGGGTCGTCGCGATCGTCCTGATCAACCGCAACCGCCGGTTCCTGCTCGGCGAGAGCACGTCCCCCGAGCTCGAGAACGCGGTGCTCGTCGAGCTGCTCGGCCGGTCGCAGGTCGAGCGGGTCACCTACCTGCACCTGGAGTTCGTGGGGCCGTCGCGGGTGTACCTGGTCGCTGCCGTCGACCTGACGGGCAACGAGACCGAGGAGCACGTGGCGGTGCGGTTGCGTGACGTGGAGAAGTCGCTCGAGGACAGTCCGTACATCGAGGAGGCCGTGCTCACCCTGAGCTACCCGGGCGACGAGTCCCTGGTGCCGACCGACGGCGACGTGCCCGAGGTCGTGCGGGACGGCACCGTGGAGGACGTGGCGTCCGGCGGTGCGGGGACCCTGCGCACGGAGTGAGGGTGCGGGGATCCCGCGCACCGCGTGAGCGTCAGCGGGCGTCGAGGCCCGCGACCACCGGGGCGAGCGCCGCCGCGACGTACTCGACGAGCGCACGCCGGCCGACGCCGTCGGTGACCCACACCCCGAACGCCGCGGCGGCGGCCCCGAGCATCGCGCCGGACACCGTCTGCGGCCAGAGCGCGCGCGGCTGGTCCCCCGTGCGACCCGCGACGAAGGCGGCGACGGCCTCGTGCTGTGCCGTCACCCGGACGGCGACACCGGCCACCAGCTCGGGTCCGATGCCCATCACCTCGGCCTGCGCGACGGCCCACGGCACCCGCTCGGGGTCGTGCGCACGAGCGGCGGCGAGGAGCGCCTGCTCGACCGCCCGGACTGCGCTCGGCTCGGTCGACGCGGCGAGGTACCCGGGCAGCCCGGCGACGGCGGCGTCGAGTTCGAGCCACATCACGTCGGCCTTCGCCGGGAAGTAGTTGAAGAACGTCGCGCGGCTGACCCCGGCGCGGGCAGCGATCTGGTCGACCGTGGTGCGTCCGTACCCCTGCTCGAGGAAGAGCTCGGCGGCGGCGTCCGCGAGGACCTCGGCGCTCGAGCGTCGGGGTCTGCCACCGCGGCGGATCGGTTCGTCCATGGGCCCCAGTTAACCGCTAGACTCGTTCCGCCATGATCTTGGACTCAGTACAGAAAACCCTCGCCGCAGCCGCGGGCGCCTCGGCGGTCCTGCTCGTCCTGGCGGCCTGCAGCGGACCGGGCACGAGCACCGGGAGCAGCACCCCGGTCGCGGGCGGCACGCTCACCTACGCCTCCGGCGACGCCGAACCGACCTGCCTCGACCCGCACGTCGGCGGCAACTACCCGCAGGCGCTCCTGGCGACGCAGTACATCGAGGAGCTCGTCGGCCTCGAGGACGGCAAGCCCACGCCGGAACTCGCGACGAAGTGGACCACGAGCGACGACGGGAAGACCCTGACGTTCACGCTGCGTGACGACGTCTCCTTCACCGACGGCACGCCGTTCGACGCCGCCGCGGTCGTGGCCAACGTCGAACACGTGCAGGACCCGGCCACCGCCTCGAGCACCGGCTACCTGGCGCTGCAGTCCATCACGAAGGCGACCGCCACCGACGAGCACACCGTCACGCTGACGCTGAGCCGGCCGGACAGCGCGCTGCTCGAGTCCTTCTCGCAGCCCTGGGTGGGCATGGAGTCCCCGAAGGCGCTGGAGCGGAAGCAGGCGACGAACTGCGAGTCCCCCGTCGGCACCGGCCCCTTCGAGGTCACCGGCTGGAAGCACGGCGACCGCGTCACCCTGACGAAGAACACCGACTACTGGGGCGCGACGAAGCCGCGCCTGTCCGGCATCACGTGGCGGTTCCTGCCGGACTCGACCTCGCGCTACGCCGCGCTGCAGTCGGGCCAGGTCGACGTGATCGACAACGCCCAGCCCGACCAGCTGAAGGCCGCGTCGGCGAAGGGCGCCATCCGCGACCTCGACGCCCCGCGTCCCGGCGCCTCGAACCGGCTCGAGCTGAACTCCGGGCACGGGGTGTTCCGCGACGAAGCGGTGCGCCAGGCCTTCATCGCCGGTGCCGAGATCGATCCCGGCCTGCAGTCGCTCTTCCTGGGTACCGCGGAGCGCTCGTACTCGGTGCTCTCGAGCGCCGAGCCGCTCGCGTACTCCGAGAAGAGCCGGTTCGACTACTCCCCCACCAAGGCGAAGCAGCTCCTCGACGACGCCGGGTGGAAGGTCGGGTCCGACGGCATCCGCGAGAAGGACGGCCAGCAGCTCACCGTGACGTTCCCCGTCTCGACGAACCAGTCGGTGCCGGCCGAGCGCAGCCTGTTCCAGCAGATCCAGGCGTCCGAGAAGGCGGTCGGGTTCAAGGTCGTGCTCGACGAACTCGACCTGTCCAGCTGGTACGCCGCCCTCGCAGCGAACGACTACGACGTCGTCAGCGCCCCGTACACGAAGGTCGGCCCCGACGTCCTGCGGATCCTGTACGACAGCGCGAGCATCGAACCGGCACCGTCCGGCTACTTCGCGAACCTGGCCCAGCTCGACGACCCCGCCGTCGACCGGCTGCTCGAGCAGGCCGCCCGCACCTCGGACGCCGACGAGCGCGCCGACCTGTACGAGCAGGCGCAGCAGGCGATCCTGGCGAGCGACACGGTGCTCCCCCTGTACGACCAGCAGAACCACTTCCTGGTGCGCTCGGCCGTGCACGGCATCCGGACGACCCCGGTCTCGACGCCCTGCTTCGGCACCGCCTGGATCGACCGCTGACCCGGATGCGATGGGTCTGGTGGGCCGTCCGGCGGCTCGCCGGAGGGATCGGCGTGCTCTGGGCCGTCGCGACGATCGTCTTCGTCGCGATCCGGCTCATCCCCGGTGACCCGGCGCTCGCGATCCTCGGCGGACCGGGGTCGCAGGCCTCGGCCGAGGCCGTCGCCCAGGTGCGGCACGAGTACGGCCTCGACCAGCCCGTCCTGGTGCAGTACGCGGTGTTCCTCGGACGGCTGGCGACCGGACAGCTCGGCGACTCGTTCGCGTTCCGCACCCCGGTCGCGACGCTCCTCGCCCAACAGCTTCCCGTCACCCTGACGCTCGCGGTCGCCGGCCTCGTCGTCGCCTGGGTGCTGGCGATCATCGCCGCGTGGGCCTCGACGCAGCGCGGCCGGATCGCCGCCGGGCTCACCGGCGCACTGAGCGTCACCGCGAGCGTGATGCCGCACTTCTGGCTCGGCAGCGTGCTCATCGTCGTGTTCGCCACGTCCCTGGGGTGGGTGCCGGCGGTCAGTGACGGCACCGCGCGCGGCTGGGTGCTGCCGGTGCTGACCGTGGCCGTACCGGTCGCCGGGTACCTGGCTGAGACCGTGCGCGACGGCGTGGTCGACGCGCAGCGCTCCGCCTTCGCCCTCGCCGCCCGGGGCCGGGGCGAGACCCGCCTCGGACTGTTCGGACGGCACCTGCTCCGGCACGCCGCCCTGCCCGGGATCGCGCTGTCCGCGTGGGCATTCGGGTCGCTCGTCTCCGGGGCCGTGGTCGTCGAGTCCGTGTTCGCCCTGCCCGGCATCGGCCGCGCCCTGGTGACCGCCGTCACCCAACGGGACATGCCGCTCGTCGCCGGCATCGCGATGGTGTCGGCGGCCGCGTACGTCGTCGTGCTGGCCGTGGCCGACCTCGTCGAGCGGGTCGTCGACCCGCGCAGCACCGCCCGGAACGCGACCTCCCGCCCTGGCGGTGCGCGACGCCGTGGAACCGGCCGTCCGGCGGGCGCGCGGTGAGCGGGATCGCCGACCCGGGCCTCCAGACCGGAGCACCCGGCCACCAGACCGCCGCCGGCACCGAGCGCGTCCGTGGGGGGACGCTCGGCGCCGGCGGCATCGCCGCGGGGGTGGTCGTCCTGGTCGCCGTCGTGGCGGCGGCCTGGCCCGCCCTGCTCGGCGGCGGTGACCCGCTCGCGGTGCACCCCGCGGATGCCCTGGCCGCACCGAGCGGCGCGCACCCGTTCGGCACCGACGAGTCCGGCCGCGACGTCCTGGCACGGGTGGTCGCGGGCACCCGCGCATCGCTCGTCGTCGGCGTCGCCGCGACCCTGATCGGCGGCGGCGTGGGCGTCCTGCTCGGCGTCGTCGCCGGGCTCGGAGCCGGGGCCGGGCGGCTCGGACGCCTGCTCGACGCCGTCATCGGCCGCGTCACCGAGGTCGCGTTCGCCCTGCCGCTGCTGCTCGTCGCCCTGGTCGTCATCGCCGTGACCGGCCCGGGTCCGGTGCCGGCGGTGCTCGCGGTCGGGTTCGCGACCGCTCCCGGGTACGCCCGGATCGTGCGCGGCCTGGTCCGAGCCGCCCGGAGCTCGCAGGTGGTCGAGACGGCGGTGCTGCTCGGCCGCTCACCCGTCCGCACCGTGGTCCGGCACGTGCTGCCGACGGCGCTCTGGCCCGTCGTCGCCGTCGCCACGCTCGGGGTCGGGCAGGCGGTCGTGTGGGCCTCGGCGCTGAGCTACCTCGGCGTCGGCACGCCCCCGCCCGCACCGGAGTGGGGCGCGATGCTCGCTGACGGCCGCACCTACCTGCAGACCGCACCGTGGATGAGCACCTTCCCCGGGCTCGCGATCGTGGTGCTCGCGACCGCCGTCACCGTGCTCGGCCGAGCGATCCGACGGACCGGGGCCGCGCGGTGAGCGGCGTCCTCGACGTCCGCGGGCTCACCGTCACCATCGGCGGCACCCCGATCGTGCACGGTGTCGACCTGCGCGTCGACGCCGGCGAGTGCGTCGCCCTGGTGGGGGCGTCCGGCTCCGGCAAGACCGTCACCGCCCGCGCCGTGCTCGGCCTGTCCGCGCCCGGCGCCGCCGTGCACGCCGACGTGTTCTCGGTCGACGGCGTCGACGTCGGTGGGTACACGGACCGGCGGTGGCGACGGCTGCGGGGCTCGCGGGTCGGCTACGTCGGCCAGGAGGCCCTGGGCGCGTTGGACCCGCTGCGCCCCGTCGGGCGCGAGGTCGCCGACAGCCTCCGCCTGCACACCGAGATGCGTGCGGCCGAGCGCGTGGACGCCGTGCGCGATGCCCTGGCCGCGGTGGGCCTCGACCCGGACATCGCGAACGACGGCCGGCTCGCCGGGACCCTGTCGGGCGGGATGCGACAGCGGGCCCTCATCGCCGCGGCCACCGTCGGGTCCCCCGCGCTGCTCGTCGCCGACGAACCGACGACGGCGCTCGACGCCGGGGTCGCGGTCACCGTGATGGAACAGCTGCGAGCGGCGCAGACGCGGGGCGCCGGGCTGCTCGTCATCACGCACGACCTGGGGCTCGTCGCAGGGTGGGCCGACCGGGTCGCCGTCGTGCACGAGGGCCGGATCGTCGAGCAGGGTGCGGTCGCCGAGGTCTTCACGGCGCCCGTGCACCCCGCGACCCGGGCGCTGGTGCGCGCGGCCGGTGCTGCCGCGGTGCCCGGGGCCGTTCGGTGCGAGGGGGGTGCTCGCGGCGCAGGGGCTCTCGCGGGAGTACGACGGGATGCTCGCGGTCGACGACGTGTCGTTCGCGCTCGAGCGCGGCCGGGTGCTCGGGGTGATCGGTGCCTCGGGCTCGGGCAAGACGACGCTCGCGCGGATGCTCCTCGGGCTCGAGACACCCGACGCCGGCACGGTCACGCTCGACGACGAACCCTGGGTCCCGCTGCCCGAGCGCGAGCGACGCCCCCGACGGCACCGGGTCACGGCCGTCGTGCAGGACCCCGGGGCGACGTTCGACGAACGGTGGAACGTGGAGCGGGTCCTCGCCGACGCGTTCTCGCGCGGTGACGAACGGCGGGCACGCGGTGCGCTCGGCGAACGGGTCGACGCGGCACTGCGGCGGGTCGACCTCGACCCTGTGCTGCGGTCCCGCTCCCCCCACACCCTGTCCGGCGGGCAACGACAGCGGCTCGCGATCGCCCGTGCGCTGGCGACCGACCCCGAGGTGATCGTGCTCGACGAGCCGGTGACCGCCCTCGACGCCACGGTGCAGGACGCCGTGCTGCGGCTGCTCGAACGGCTCCGTGACGAGACCGGGGTGGCGATGGTGTTCGTGTCGCACGACCTGCGAGCGGTCCGTCGGATGGCCGACGACGTGCTCGTCGTGCACCAGGGAGCCGTCGTCGAGCACGGCCCTGCCGCCGAGGTCTTCGCGCGCCCGGCGCACCCGGTGACCGCGCGGCTGCTGCACGCCGCGGAGCGGCTGGCGGCGGGCCCCGCCGCCGACCTCGTGGGCTGAGCGACAGTCCACGCTCACGCGCGCCCGTGGACTGTCGCTGTGCGCGTGACGTCAACGACGACCCCGGAACGGCCAGGAGGCCCGGCGCGCGTCCGTGACGGACGTGCACCGGGCCTCCTGGCCGGGTTGCCGCGAGGCGGCCCCGTGGTCACGAGCCGGCGGGTTCCTTCTTCTCGCCGCCCGACGCTGCGTCGGCCGAGATGATCGGGATCTCGCTCGTCGAGAACTCCTTCGCCCAGTCGGACTGCGCGAGCTCCGACGTCGGGTCGTTGTAGTCCTCGATGACGCCCGCGACCTCGTCCTCGGAGCCGACCGTCGGGCCGGACCCCATGAGCGGGCTGGCGGCGGTCTCCTTGGTGAAGTACACCGCGACCAGGCCGATCACGGCTGCGAGCATCAGGTAGAACGCGGGGATGTCCTCGGCCCAGCCGTACCCGGCGTCCTTCGCGGCGTTGATGAGCGCCGAGGTCGCGAGCGGGGTGGTCCCGCCGAAGAGCGACACCGACACGTTGAACGCGATCGCCAGGGCGCCGTAGCGGATGATCGTCGGGAACAGCGCGGGGAGCGTCGACGGCATGGTCGAGGTGAACGTGACCAGCACGACGCCGAGGATCAGCAGGCCGGCGAAGACGCCGACCCCGGTGCCGGTCTGGACCAGCTTGAGGGCCGGCCAGGACAGCAGGATGAAGCCGATGCAGCCGGCGGCGAGCACCGGGCGGCGCCCGAACTTGTCGGACAGGCGGCCGCCGAAGGTGATGACGACCATCATGAGCAGCATCACGATGACGATGAGGATCAGGCCGAACGTGGCGTTCTGGCCGAGGTTCTGCTCGAGGTAGGTCGGCATGTACGACAGCAGCATGTAGTCGGTCACGTTGAAGACCAGCACCAGGCCGATGCAGATGATGAGCGAGCGCCAGTTCTCGGCGAAGAGCTTGAGGAACGGGGTCTTCTGGCCCTCGCGCTCGGCTGCCTGCTCCTGCTGCTTCTGGAACGCCGGGGTCTCCTCGAGCTTCAGCCGCAGGTAGAGGCCGATCAGGCCGAGGGGGCCCGCGATGATGAACGGGATGCGCCAGCCCCAGCTGAGCAGGGCGTCCTCGGACAGGCCGAACTGCAGGCCGGTGACGATCGAGGCGCCGAGCACGTACCCGGCGAGGGTGCCGAACTCGAGCCACGAGCCCATGAAGCCACGGCGCTTGTCGGGCGAGTACTCGGCGATGAAGGTCGCGGCGCCGCCGTACTCACCACCGGTCGAGAAGCCCTGCACGAAGCGGGCGACCAGCAGCAGGACCGGTGCCCAGAAGCCGATCGTGTCGTACGACGGGATCAGGCCGATCATGAGCGTGCCCGCGGCCATCAGGATCATCGTCAGCGCGAGGACCTTCTGTCGGCCGATCTTGTCGCCGATCGGCCCGAACACGGCTCCGCCGATCGGACGCACGATGAACGCGGCGGCGAAGAAGCCGAACGTGGCGACGATGTTCGCGGCCGGGTCGCCCTGCGGCAGGAACACCTGCGAGATGGTGACGGTCAGGTACGCGAAGATGCCGAAGTCGAACCACTCCATGGCGTTGCCGAGCGCGGCAGCCGCGACGGCACGCTTGAGCAGCGACTCCTCGACGACGGTGACGTCGTCCTTCGTGAGATCGCGACGAGCGCGCTTCGCAGCGCCCTTCGTGCGCAACGGCCGATCGCCGTGCGGGTGGGGTGCGTCGTTCGGTGCCAAGTCGTTCCTCCGGGGTGCGGTGCTTCCTTCGGGCGTCCGGCGGACGGCGACGTTGCAGCTCCTGCGAACCCTGCGTTCGCCGGACAAACTCCGACAGACTAGCAGGCTCTTGGCGTGTCCGACAGGTCGGTGTGGTAATCGGCACCCGGCCGGCAGCCGCGGACGCCCCGTGGCCAGGCTCCCGACGTGTACGCGGCCGCTACGATTGGGGCACCGCGCGTCAGGCGCGCAACACTCAGGCACCTCATCACGGACTCGGTGCCGCACACACGGACGGAAGGCGCACCATGACCAAACCCATGCCCGAGAAGCCGAGCGTCGACGGACTGGAGCAGGTCTGGGGGCCCGTCTGGGAGCAGGACGGCACCTACCGCTTCGACCGCGACGCCGCCGGTCACCGCGACGCCGTCTGGTCGATCGACACCCCGCCGCCCACCGCCTCCGGCTCGCTGCACATCGGCCACGTGTTCTCGTACACGCACACCGACCTCAAGGCCCGGTTCGAGCGCATGCGCGGCAAGCACGTCTTCTACCCGATGGGCTGGGACGACAACGGCCTGCCCACCGAGCGCCGCGTGCAGAACTACTACGGCGTCCGCTGCGACCCGACCCTGCCGTACGACCCCGAGTTCACGCCGCCGTTCGAGGGCGGCGACGGCAAGTCCTCGAAGGCCGTCGACCAGCTGCCGGTGTCCCGCCGCAACTTCATCGAGCTGTGCGAGCGCCTGACCGTGCAGGACGAACAGCAGTTCGAGGAGCTCTTCCGCACGCTCGGCCTGTCGGTCGACTGGACCCAGTCGTACCGCACCATCGACGACACCTCGCGGGCCAGCGCCCAGCGCGCGTTCCTGCGCAACCTGGAGCGCGGCGAGGCCTACCAGGCCGACGCCCCGACCCTGTGGGACGTCACGTTCCGCACCGCGGTCGCGCAGGCCGAGCTCGAGGACAAGGAGATGCCCGGCGCGTACCACGGCATCGCCTTCCACCGCACCGACGGCGGCGACGACGTCGTCATCCAGACCACCCGCCCGGAACTCCTGCCCGCCTGTGTCGCCCTGGTGGCCCACCCGGACGACGAGCGGTTCCAGGACCTCTTCGGCACCACGGTCCGCTCCCCCCTGTTCGACGTCGAGGTCCCGGTGCTCGCACACCACCTGGCGCAGAAGGACAAGGGCGCCGGCATCGCGATGGTCTGCACCTTCGGTGACACCACCGACGTCGTGTGGTGGCGCGAGCTGCAGCTGCCGAACCGCGCGATCATCGGCTTCGACGGCCGCGTGCGTTCGGAGGAGCCCGCCTGGATCGAGTCCGCGACGGGCCAGGAGCTCTACGCCGAGATGGCCGGCAAGACCGTGTTCTCGGCCAAGAAGGTCGTCGTCGACGCGCTGACCGAGTCCGGCGAGCTGATCGGTGACGTCAAGACCATCCAGCACCCGGTGAAGTTCTTCGAGAAGGGCGACAAGCCCCTCGAGATCGTGTCGACCCGCCAGTGGTACATCGTCAACGGTGCGCGCGACGAGCAGCTGAAGAGCACGCTCCGCCAGCGCGGCGAGGAGATCGCGTTCCACCCGGACTTCATGCGCGTCCGCTACGACAACTGGGTCGGTGGCCTGTCCGGTGACTGGCTCATCTCGCGCCAGCGCTTCTTCGGTGTGCCGCTGCCCGTCTGGTACCCGCTCGACGCCGACGGCAACCCGGTGTTCGACCAGCCGATCGTGCCGACCGAGGCGCAGCTGCCCGTCGACCCGGCCTCCGAGCCCGCCCCCGGCTTCACCGAGGACCAGCGCGGCGTGCCCGGCGGGTTCCAGGGCGAACTCGACGTCATGGACACCTGGGCGACCTCGTCGCTGACCCCACAGCTCGCGGGCAAGTGGGAGACCGACCCGGCGCTCTACGACCTGGTGTACCCGTACGACGTCCGCCCCCAGGCCCAGGACATCATCCGCACGTGGCTGTTCACGACCGTGCTCCGCAGCCAGCTCGAGGCGGACGTGGTGCCGTGGAAGCACGCCTCGATCTCCGGCTTCATCGTCGACCCCGACCGCAAGAAGATGTCGAAGTCGAAGGGCAACGTCGTCACGCCGCTGTCCATCCTCGAGCAGCACGGCGCCGACGCGGTCCGATACTGGGCGGCCTCGTCCAAGCTCGGCACCGACGCGGCGTTCGACCCACAGAACCCGAAGCAGATCAAGGTCGGCCGTCGACTGGCGATCAAGGTGCTCAACGCGGCGAAGTTCGTCTACGGCTTCCCGCTGCCCGAGGGTGCCACGAGCGTGACCGAGGCCCTCGACGTCGACATGCTCGCGGAGCTCGGCGCGGTCGTCGAGCAGGCCACCGCGGCGTTCGACGGCTTCGACCACGCCCGTGCCCTCGAGATCACCGAGCGCTTCTTCTGGACCTTCTGCGACGACTACCTCGAGCTCGTGAAGGAGCGCGCCTACGGCACCGCTTCCGACGCGACGCACGAGACGCAGGCGAGCGCGGTCCTGGCGCTGCGCGGCGCGATCGACGTGCTGCTCCGACTGCTGGCACCGTTCCTCCCGTACGCGACGGAAGAGGTCTGGGCCTGGACCCACGACACCAGCGTGCACCGGGCCTCCTGGCCGACCGCGACCGACCTGCCGACCGACGCGGCCCCCACGGGGCTGCTCGCGGCCGTCGGGCAGGCGCTGATCGGGATCCGCGGTGCGAAGACGGCGGCGAAGGCGTCCCAGAAGACGCCCGTGACGCGTGCGGTCGTCGCGGCGCCCGCCGAGACGCGTGCGCTCATCGAGCGCGCGGCGGTCGACCTGGCGGCCGTCGGCCGCATCGAGAACCTGTCGTTCGTCGACGGCGACGAGCTCGCCGTCACCGAGATCGAGCTCGCGGAGCAGCAGGCGTAACGTCGCCTGCCCGGGCCGGGTCGCGACCGCGACCCGGCCCGTCAACCACCGGATCGGAGGCACGGATGCAGTTGGGCACACGCTGGAACGTGGGTGGGGAACCGCCTGCGCGACTGCCCGAGACGATGGTCGTCGCCGTGCGCGGGGTCGAGGACGAGCTCGCGGCGGAGTCCGTCGACACGGCGACGTGGGGATGGACCCTGACGTTCCTCGAGGGGAAGCCGATCGTCGAACTCGACGACGGCACCTCGATCCACCTCGACGCGCTCGGCCACGCCCAGGTCACGAACCCGGACGACGCGGGCGAGGAGGACTAGCGCGCGCTGCGCGGTTCGCTTGGAGAGCAGGAATGGTCGGGTCCCCGGTGGGGACCCGACCATTCCTGCTCACGATGCGGGCGTCCCCGCCGGGGAGCGTCCGCGTGATCGCCGAGGGATCAGGACTCGGCGAGCCAGGTGCGCAGGACCTCGTTCACCTCTGCGGTGTGCGTGGTGAGCAGGCCGTGCGGGGCGCCCTCGATCTCGACGTACTCCGCCGCGGGCAGTGCCTGGGTGAAACGTCGGCCGGTGGCGTCGATGGGCAGGATGTTGTCCGACGTGCCGTGCACGATCAGGGCGGGGACGGTGACCTTCGGGATGTCCTGGCGGAAGTCGGTCGGCCAGGTCAGGGGTGCGGCCGCGGACGCGATCGAGCCGGAGCCGGCCGCGACGTTCCAGGCGTTGCGGACCTGCTCCTCGGAGATGCGGCTGCCGAGGTTCTCCGACAGGTTGAAGAAGTCCTGGTAGAAGTTCGTGAAGTACGCGTAGCGGTCCTTCGCCACGTCGGCGGCGATGCCCTCGAAGAACGACATCGGGCCGGCGCCGTCGGGGTTGTCGTCGGTGATGGCGAGGAAGGGCTCGAGCGAGGCCAGGAACGCGACCTTCGCGATCCGGTCCTCGCCGTGGCGGCCGATGTAGCGGGCGATCTCGCCGGTGCCCATCGAGAAGCCGACGAGGATCACGTCGCGCAGGTCGAGGGTCTCGAGGACCGTGTGCAGGTCGTCGGCGAAGGTGTCGTAGTCGTAGCCGGTGGACGGCTGCGAGGACTGGCCGAAGCCACGGCGGTCGTACGTGATGACGCGGTAGCCGGCCTCGAGGAGCATCGGGACCTGCCCCTCCCACGAGTTGCCGTCGAGGGGGAAGCCGTGGATCAGCACGATCGGCTGCCCCTGGCCCTTGTCCTCGTAGTGGAGTTCGATGTCGACGCTGTTCTCGGTTCCGACGGTGATGGCACCCATGATCGTTCCTTCCCTGAGTATCGCGGAGAACGATCGTTCTCCGCCGATGTGCACTACAGTAGAGAACGCCCGTTCCCAGCGCAACTCGAGAACGGTGAACACTCAGGGAACCGGGTACACACATGGCCACCAGCACCGTCGAGCCGGACGTCCGAGCACACATCGTCGAGGTCGCGGACCAGCTGTTCTACACGCGCGGGATCCAGTCCGTCGGGATGGACGAGATCCGCACGGGCGCGGGGGTCTCCCTCAAGAAGCTGTACGCGGCGTTCCCGGGCAAGGAGCAGCTCATCGCCGCGGTGCTCGCCGGTCGCCACGACATGTGGGAGCAGGGTGTGCACGGCGCGGTCGAGGCTGCGGCCAGCCCGCGCGACAAGCTCCTGGCGGTCTACGACTTCCTCGAGTCGTGGTTCGGCGACGACACGTTCCGCGGCTGCGGGTTCATCAACGCGTTCGGCGAGCTCGGCGCGACCTCGCCTGCGGTCGCCGAGATCGCGCGCGAGCACAAGGACTCGTTCCAGCAGTTCGTGCAGCAGCTCACCGCCGAGGTCGTCGCCGACCCCGAGCACGCCGAGGAACTCGCCGCGCAGCTCGCACTACTCGCCGAGGGCGCGCAGACCACCGCGGCCATCGCCGGCACCACGGCGCCTGCCGCGCACGCGCGCCGTGCTGCGGTGACCCTGATCGACGCAGCGATGCGCTGACACGCGACCGACGACGGACTGGAGGCCCGTGGCGGCGCCGCACGGGCCTCCAGTCCGCTCGCTGGTCGCGCCGGGCGCTAGTGCGCTCGCCGGGCCGATCCGGGCGTACCTGGTCGTTCCGGGCGTACCTGGTCGTTCCGGGCGTACCTGGTCGGTTCTTTCGACCAGGGACGCCCGTTCCCGCTTCCCAGTCCGGGCGTCATGGGAAGGAACGGACTCCAGCACCCGTGCATAGGGTGGGCAGATGGCAACCCCGTTCGACGTCCCGAGCACCCTCCCCTACGCCCTGCCGCCCTTCGGCGACGTGCGACTCGAGCACTACCGACCGGCGTTCGAAGCCGGCATGGCCGAGCAGCGCGCCGAGGTCGAGGCCATCGCCACCGATCCACACGCCCCGACGGTCGAGAACACCCTGGTCGCACTCGAGCGGTCCGGGCAGCTGCTCACCCGCGTCAGCCACGTGTTCTTCACGCTGTCGTCGGCCGACTCCACCCCGGAGCTGCACGACCTCGAGGCCGAGGTCTCCCCGCTCCTCGCCGCACACCGCGACGCGATCACGCTCGACTCCCGGCTGTACGCCCGCGTGCAGGAGGTGCTCGACGGCGCCGAGGCCGCCGGACTGACCGGTGAGGCACTGCGGCTGGTCGAGCGGACCCACGCCGAGATGACCCTGGCCGGCGCCGGTCTCGACGACGAGGGCAAGGAGCGTCTGACGGCGATCAACCAGGAGCTCTCGACCCGCACGACGACCTTCGAGCGGAACCTGCTCGAGGACACCAACGACTCCGCCGTGCACGTGACCAGCGAGGACGAACTCGAGGGGCTCGACGACGGGGCGAAGTCCGCCGCCGCCGCCGCTGCCGCCGACCGGGGCCTCGACGGCTGGCTCATCACACTGCCGCTCTACACCGGACACCCGTGGCTGTCCTCGCTGGCGAACCGTGCCCTGCGCGAGCGGATCATGCGCGCCTCGCTCGCCCGCGGTCGTCGCGGCAACGAGTACGACAACCGCGAGGTGCTGCTCCGCATCGTCCGGCTCCGGGCCGAGCGGGCCGAGCTGCTCGGGTTCCCGAACCACGCGGCCGTGGTCACCGCCGACGAGACGGCGAAGACCCCCGAGGCCGTCGACGGACTGCTGTCCTCGCTCGTCGGCGCCGCCGCACGGAACGCCGACGACGAACGCGCGGTCCGGTCGCGCACGGTCGGGTTCGACATCGAGTCGTGGGACTGGGCGTACGCCACCGAGATCCTGCGCGGCGAGCAGTTCGCCGCGGACAGCACCGCGCTCCGCCCGTACTTCGAGGCCGACCGGGTCCTGCACGACGGGGTCTTCCACGCCGCCGGCGCCCTGTACGGCCTGACCTTCACCGAGCGCCCGGACCTGCACGGCTACAACGACGAGGTCCGGGTCTTCGAGGTCACCGGCGACGACGGCGAGCCCGTCGGGTTGTACCTGCTCGACCTCTACACGCGCGACGGCAAGCGCGGCGGCGCGTGGATGAACCCGGTCGTCGAGCAGTCCGAGCTGCTCGGCACCCTGCCCGTCGTGGTCAACAACCTCAACGTCGCGAAGCCCGCTGCCGGCTCCCCCACCCTGCTCATCCAGGACGAGGTCGAGACGCTCTTCCACGAGTTCGGGCACGCCCTGCACGGCCTCATCGCCCGCACCACCTACCCGCGGTTCTCGGGCACGAACGTCGAGCGCGACTTCGTCGAGTTCCCGAGCCAGGTGAACGAGATGTGGCTGTCGTGGCCGTCCGTGCTGGCGAACTACGCGAAGCACCACGAGACCGGGGCGCCCCTGCCGCCCGAGCTCGTCCTGGGGCTCAGCGAGTCCGAGGGGTTCAACGAGGGCTTCGGTACGACCGAGTACCTCGCCGCAGCGCTGCTCGACCAGGCGTGGCACCGGCTGTCGGCCGCTGAGGCGGCCGCGGTGACGTCCGTCGAGGACTTCGAACGAGACGCCCTCACAGCCGCCGGCATCGCCGTCGAGGCCGTGCCGCCGCGGTACTCGTCGACGTACTTCGCGCACACGTTCTCGGGCGGGTACGACGCCGGGTACTACGGGTACATCTGGTCCGAGGTGCTCGACGCCGACACGGTGGAGTGGTTCCGCGACAACGGCGGGCTGGACCGTGCGGCCGGCAAGCGGTTCGCTGAGCGTCTGCTCGGGGTCGGCGGGGCGAAGGACCCGCTCGAGGCGTACCGGGACTTCCGCGGCCGTGATGCCGAGGTCGGTCCGCTGCTGCGGCGCCGCGGGCTGGAGTAGCCGGCCCCTCGGCGGGACACGACCAGAACGACAGAACACCTCGAGATCTCGAGGTGTTCTGTCGTTCTGGTCGTGTCCGTCGTGGACGGCGAAGGGGCGGCGCGCTACGCCGACTTCTCGACGCGCTTGGCCCGGGGTCGCGGCACGATCGTCGGCGCGGCGTTCTCGAGCACGGACTCGCGGGTGATCACCACGCGGGCGACGTCGTCGTCGGACGGGACGTCGAACATCACCGGGCCGAGGACCTCTTCGAGGATCGCCCGGAGGCCACGGGCACCCGTCTGGCGCAGCACCGCGAGGTCCGCGATGGCCTCGAGCGCACCCTGGTCGAACTCGAGCTCGACGCCGTCGATCTGGAACATCCGCTGGTACTGCTTGACGAGCGCGTTCTTCGGCTCGGTCAGGATCTGCATGAGCGCCGCCTGGTCGAGCTGCGACACCGTGGTGACGACGGGCAGACGACCGATGAACTCGGGGATCAGACCGAACTTGTGCAGGTCTTCCGGCAGCACCTCGGAGTACAGGTCCTGGTGGTCGGTGGCGCTGTGCAGGGGTGCCCCGAAGCCGATCCCGCGCTTGCCGACGCGTGAGGACACGATGTCCTCGAGCCCGGCGAACGCACCCGCCACGATGAACAGCACGTTCGTCGTGTCGATCTGGATGAACTCCTGGTGCGGGTGCTTGCGGCCGCCCTGCGGCGGGACCGAGGCGACCGTGCCCTCGAGGATCTTGAGCAGCGCCTGCTGCACGCCCTCGCCCGAGACGTCGCGGGTGATCGACGGGTTCTCGGCCTTGCGCGCGATCTTGTCGACCTCGTCGATGTAGATGATGCCGGTCTCGGCGCGCTTCACGTCGTAGTCGGCGGCCTGGATGAGCTTGAGGAGGATGTTCTCGACGTCCTCGCCGACGTAGCCGGCCTCGGTCAGGGCGGTGGCGTCTGCGACAGCGAACGGCACGTTGAGGCGCTTGGCGAGGGTCTGCGCCAGGTACGTCTTGCCGCAGCCGGTCGGGCCGATGAGCAGGATGTTCGACTTGGCGATCTCGATGTCGTCGCGGTCTTCGGCGGCGGTGATCTGGCCCTGGGCGCGGACGCGCTTGTAGTGGTTGTACACGGCCACCGCGAGGGCACGCTTGGCCGGGTCCTGCCCGATGACGTACTCCTGCAGGAAGTCGAAGATCTCCCGCGGCTTGGGCAGTTCGAAGTCCCCGCTCGCGGTGTCCTCGCCCGCCTCGGCCAGACGTTCCTCGATGATCTCGTTGCAGAGCTCGACGCACTCGTCGCAGATGTAGACGCCCGGTCCGGCGATGAGCTGCTGGACCTGCTTCTGGCTCTTGCCGCAGAACGAGCACTTGAGGAGATCGCCGCTCTCTCCGATGCGTGCCATTCCCGTGCCTCCCTGATTGGACATGCCGGCCGCGCTGTCGCACCACCGCTGGTGCACCGCTGCTGGTGGGCACCTCGTCGTGGACACGAGCCTAACCGCAACCGGTGACACCGACCGCGATGCCCCTCCGGGATCCGCCCGCGCGTTCGCCCAGGGCGTGCGAGCCTGCTACGGTGATCCGGACTTCTCTACATCTTGTAGAACAGCAGTGCAGGACCACCCCGGAAGGAACCCCATGCAGAAGCGTCTCGCCACCGGCGGCGCCGTCACCTTCGGTGTCGCAGCCGTCATCGTCCTCGGCAGCGCCACGGCGGCCAGCGCGCACGTGTCCGCCACGGCCACGTCGACCGCAGCGAACTCGTACACCACGGCGACCTTCTCGGTCCCGCACGGCTGCGACGGCTCCCCCACGACGAAGATCGAGTTCCAGGTGCCGGAGTCCGTCATCGAGGTCACGCCCACCGTGAACCCGAACTGGAAGATCACGAAGGCGACCGAGCCCTACACCGACCCGTCCGCCGCCGACGACGAGCACGAGGCCGCCGCCGAGCGCGTCACCAGCGTCACGTACACCGCGAAGACCCCCCTGCCCGCCGACGAGCGCGACACCTTCGCCCTCTCGTTCTCGCTGCCGGACGGCAAGGCCGGTGACCTCGTCGAGTTCCCCGCGATCCAGACCTGCGAGAAGGGCAGCGTCGAGTGGAACCAGGAGCAGCAGGCCGGCGAAGCCGAGCCCGAGCACCCGGCACCCTCGATCACGCTGACCGCCGCCGAGGCGACGGACGACGACGGTGACCCGATCGCCGCGACCCCGACGGCCGAGGCCGCCGGAACGACCACCTCGAGCGACCCCGACCTGGTCGGTCGGTTCCTCGGCCTCGGCGGCCTGGTGCTCGGCGCCGTCGCCCTGGTCGTCGCCGTCGCCGGCACGCGTCGTCGGAGCTCCGCCAAGTGACGCAGCGCGGTTCGCGTCGGTCCCGGCCGTGGTCCTCTGCCCGGAGGCTCGTGGCCGGGACCGCCGCGGCCGTCGCGATCGCCGGTGGTGCGGTCCTCGGGCTCGCCGGCCCCGCCAGCGCGCACAACTACCTGATCTCGTCGGACCCGGAGGTCGGCGGCACCCTGACCGAGCTGCCGGAGACGTTCGACATCACGACGAACGACAGGCTGCTCGACATCGGCGACTCGGGGTCGGGTTTCGCGTTCCGCATCGTCGGCCCCGACGGCAGGTACTACGAGGACGGCTGCGTCGACGTCGAGGGGCCGTCGATGACCACGGCCGCCGCACTCGGCGACTCGGGCAAGTACACCGTCGAGTGGCAGATCGTCTCCGCCGACGGGCACACCGTGTCCGACGAGTACCCCTTCACGTGGAAGGCGCCGTCGGGCTTCACGCCGGCCTCGGGCGCGGCGAAGCCCCCGACCTGCGCCACCGCGGGTGACGACGACGCCGGCTCGGACACCACGACCGGCACGGCCTCGGGGTCGAGCGACTCGGCCGCGTCCGACGCGATCTGGATCGGCGCCGGTGGCGTCGTGCTGGTCGGCGTCGTCGTAGCGGTGCTGCTGCTCTTGCGCCGCAAGCCGGCCCCCGAGTCCGACGACACCGACGACACCGACGACTGACCACCGCACGACGACGAAGGCCCCGCACCGTCCGGTGCGGGGCCTTCGTCGTTCTGCTGGTGCTACTTGACGAGCGCCGGCAGGTTCTTGCGGCTGGTGAGGACCTGGTCGATCAGGCCGTACTCCACGGCTTCCTGCGCGGACATGATCTTGTCGCGCTCGATGTCGTGGTTGATCTCCTCCGGCGTCTTGTTGGAGTGCTTCGACAGCGTCTCCTCGAGCCAGGTGCGCATGCGGAGGATCTCCGCCGCCTGGATCTCGATGTCGGACGCCTGACCGCCACCCTGCTGGGTCGCGGGCTGGTGGATCAGCACACGGGCGTTCGGCAGTGCGAGGCGCTTGCCGGGCGTGCCACCGGCGAGGAGCACCGACGCGGCCGAGGCAGCCTGGCCGAGGCAGACCGTCTGGATCTGCGGACGGATGTACTGCATCGTGTCGTAGATCGCCGTCATCGCGGTGAACGAGCCACCGGGCGAGTTGATGTACATCACGATGTCGCGGTCGGGGTCCATCGACTCGAGCACGAGCAGCTGGGCCATGACGTCGTCAGCCGACGCGTCGTCGACCTGCACGCCGAGGAACACGATGCGGTCCTCGAACAGCTTGGCGTACGGGTCCTGGCGCTTGTAGCCGTAGGCCGTGCGCTCTTCGAAGCTCGGCAGGATGTACCGATTGGACGGAGCCGGGACGTTCTGCGCGCCACCGAGCATGGGGAGATGCATTCTCGTTTCCTTTTCTTCGGTGGTGATCAGGACTGGGCGTCGGGCTCGGCTGCGCTGGTGGGCGTCTCGCCGTCGCCGACGGTGCCACCACCGCCGATGACCTCGGCGCTCGAAGCGCGGAGGTGGTCGACGAAGCCGTACTCGAGCGCTTCCTGCGCCGTGAACCAGTTGTCGCGGTCGTTGTCCTTGAGGATCTGCTCGATCGACTTGCCGGTCTGCTCGGCCGTGAGCTCCGCCATGCGCTGCTTCATGTCGAGGATGACCTTGGCCTGCGTCTGGATGTCGGCCGCGGTGCCGCCGAAGCCACCGGACGGCTGGTGGAGCAGCACGCGCGCGTTCGGCGTGATGTAGCGCTTGCCGGGCGTGCCGGAGGACAGCAGGAACTGTCCCATCGACGCGGCGAGGCCGATGCCCACGGTGACGATGTCGTTCGGGACGAACTGCATCGTGTCGTAGATCGCCATGCCGGCGGTGATCGAACCACCGGGCGAGTTGATGTAGAGGTAGATGTCCTTCTCAGGGTCCTCGGCGGCGAGCAGCAGCAGCTTGGCTGCGATCTCGTTCGAGTTGTCGTCGCGGACCTCGGAGCCGAGCCACACGATCCGGTCTCTCAGAAGGCGGTCAAAAACACTGGGGTTCAGTGTTGCTTCGGCCATGGAAAAGCTCCCGTTCAGTTGTCGCTTGTTGTCGAACTTATCGGGTGCAACGCACCAGTTCTCGTCTGTTCGCTGTCGGCAATGCGAAGGTGCGGAAACAACGGACGGGAGGCACGGTGCCAGCTGGCACCGTGCCTCCCGTCCTTCGTGCTGGTGGCGTCGAGATCGTTACTCGGCGTCGCCTGCCGGCTCCTGCGCGACGCCCGCCGTGAAGGCGGACAGGTCGACGGCGTCGCCGTTGGTGTCCTTGACGGTCACCTTGGACAGGACGGTCGCGACCGCCTTCGAACGAGCGACCTCGCCGACCATGCCGGGGATCTGGCCGTTCTGGTCGATGACCTTGATGAACTCGGCCGGCTCCATGCCGTACTGCGCGGCGGCCTGGATGAGGTACTGGGTCAGTTCCTCCTGCGAGACCTGGATCTCTTCCTTCTCGGCGATCGCGTCGAGGAGGATCTGCGAGCGGAAGGCGGTCTCGCTGGACTCGGAGACCTCCTTGCGGTGCTCCTCGTCCTCGAGGCGGTTCTCCTGCTCGAGGTGACGGTGCACCTCGTCCGCGATGAGCTGCTCCGAGATCGGGATGTTGACGTCCTCGGTGAGCTTCTCGACGAGCTTGTCGCGAGCCGCGGCACCCTGTCCGAAGGTCTTGGACTTCGCGATCTGCTCCTTGAGGTCCGCCTTGAGCTCGTCGATGGTGTCGAACTGGCTGGCGATCTGGGCGAACTCGTCGTCGGCCTCGGGGAGCTCGCGCTCCTTGACGGCGGTGACGGTGACGGCGATCTGGGCGGTCTCGCCCTCGCGGTCGCCGCCGACGAGCTTCGACTCGAAGGTCGTCGACTCACCGGCGGTCAGGGACTCGAGCGCCTCGTCGATGCCCTCGAGCAGGTCGCCGGAGCCGATCTCGTAGGAGACGCCGGTGGCCGAGTCGACCTCGTCGTCACCGATGGTGGCGGTGAGGTCGATCTGCGCGAAGTCGCCGGTCTTCGCCGGACGGTCGACCGTCACGAGCGTGCCGAAGCGGGTGCGGAGGTTCTGCAGTTCCTCTTCGATCTCGTCGTCCGACACCTCGACGGCGTCGACGGTGAGCTCGTACGAGGAGTAGTCCGGCAGGTCGAACTCGGGGCGGACGTCGACCTCGAAGGTGAGGACGAGGTCACCGGTGAAGTCCGCGACGTTCGGCAGCTCGGCGACGTCGGCCTCGGCGCGACCGAGGATACGCAGCTCCTGCTCTTCGACCGCCTGGCGGTAGAAGTTGTCGATGGCGTCACCGACGGCGTGGTTCAGGACCTCGCCGCGGCCGACGCGCTGGTCGACGATCGCCGGCGGGACCTTGCCCTTGCGGAAGCCGGGGATGTTGATCTGCTCGGCGATGTGCTTGTAGGCGTGGTCGATGCTCGGCTTGAGATCGTCCGGCGTCACGTTCACGGTGAGCTTGACGCGGGTGTCGCTCACCTTGTCGACGGTGCTGGTGGCCAAGGGATGTTCTCCTGTTGGTTGACGTTCGTGTGGTCGGTGGTGCTCGAAGGACCTGGTCGGGGCGACAGGATTTGAACCTGCGACCTCCCGCTCCCAAAGCGGGCGCTCTACCAAGCTGAGCTACGCCCCGTTGGTCTGTGCCAGGGATCGGCCGCGCACGCGCAGGGCGCATGCGACCCCGGTGAGTCTAGCGGTCCGACGGCGCGCTGTTCCCGGGGGTTGCTCAGTCGTCCTCCGCGGCGCGTCGCAGACCCCGCCGCCACCGGATCCCGACGGCCACCTGGACCCCGAGGGCGGCGACCGCGAGCAGCAGCCCGACGACGATCCGCCAGACGTGCAGCAGTGCGTGCGCGGGCTGCGACTGCGGATCGCCGAACAGGTCGGGGCGCAGGGACAGCACCGCGGCGGCGAGGACCACCAGCACGTACGAGACCACCCGCGACCAGCGGATGGTGCGCTCGGCACCGGCGTCCGGCTTCGGGATGACGCGCGTCGGCATGTCGGTGCTCGTTCGTCCGCTACGATGGTCGGGCTGCGCCTGGTGCGCAGGCGCGGGGATGTAGCTCAATGGTAGAGCCCCAGTCTTCCAAACTGGCCACGCGGGTTCGATTCCCGTCATCCCCTCTCTTCTTCCTCCTGCCCCGCGCTTCGTCGGCTGATGCACGGTTGCACGCTCGGTGCGAGGTTCTTCCGGTGCACCGAGGGATCAACCTCGTGCGTCGACGGTGCCTACAGCTACAGCCAGTCACGGCGAGGGACCTGCTCCGGGCACGGCGGCGTCGCCACCTGGTTGTGACGCACGACAGCTGAGACGACGAACGGTCGCTCGCTCCCCAGCCTCCCCTAGAGCGCTCCGAGCGGCGCTTCTCCGACTTCCTGCCGCAGCATCCGGTAGTGCTGCTCCCAACCGGGAGTGCCGCGTCCAGCGACGTGCAGCGCGGTCCGGACGGCACCGAGCGCACGGTCGAGCGCACCGGACTCGTCGTCCGCGTCGACACCGATCGAGAAGGTGAGCGTGCCGGTCGACAGGTCAGCGGTCAGGTCCTGGTCGCGCACGTCGTCGAGGTCGAAGAGTGCTTCCGCGATGGCGTCGAAGTCCGCCGAGAGGGCTGCGCGCGGATCGTCCGCTGCCCCGAGTTGCGCCACGCACTCGAGCCGCACGAGGTAGTTCGTCATCACGTTCTCCCGTCCTCACAGCCCGTTCGCGCGAGCCGATACTTCAGATGCACAACGTACCAGGGGTTCGACGGCGTCAAGTGGACCGTGTGCAGGTGTTCGCCGCACGGGCAGTACGCCTTGTAGTACTTCCTCCCCTTCGCGAAGCGCCATCCCCTCGCCTCTGCCCCGCGCATGACCCGTTCGATGTCCTTCTTGGGATGTCGTGGTCGTTCGACCATCGCCACCTCCCCTCCACACCTTCGACGGTAGGGAGCAGGACCGCGACACCGGGGCCCGACGTCGATGGCTGTGCGGAGGTATCGCGATCGACGGACCTGTGGAGGACTGGCGGTCGGTGGCTCTCCGTCAGGGGCCGGCGAACTCGAGGGTGATCTCCGGGGAGTCGCCGAGTTCCACCCGGGCACGCTTCCGCTCCGCCGCACGCAACGGCACGAGGTACCCACCGTCCTTCGGGAAGAGCGACGTCGTCCACGTCGCCGAGCCGATCGTCACGCGTGCCGGGATCACACCCCACCCGTAGGTGAGCACCGGTGCGAGGTCCGCGATGACCTCGGCGGCGTCCGGTGGCACGACGGCGAAGAAGAACGGTGACGGGCCGCGCCACTCGATCACCTCGCCGCGGAACTCGAGCTCCATGCGGCGATCGTACGGCCGCGCACCTCGCACGGTGCGAGGTCCGCCGAACTCCGTGCGAGGTTCCGCACTCGGTGCGATGGCCGCGTGCTCGCACCGAGTGCGCAACCTCGCACCAGGGCGAACCCTGGGTCCCCAACCTCGCACCACGCCAAGCGCCGAACGCGGGACCCCTCGCACCGCGCCGCGGGAGCCAGACCGGCGGGACCCGGACGACGGACGCGCCCCGCGCCTCCAGGCCGGAGCCGGGGAGCACAGGGCGCGAGCCGCCGTCAGGACGGAAGCATCAGCGGTACGACGCGGCCTGTCCGTACAGCACCTTCGTGAACGACGAGACGTAGGCGGACTCGTCGCCTCCCGGCAGGTTGTACGTCATGAACACGCCGTACCCGTCGGCCTTCGTGCGCTGCGCGAGCGAGACGGCGGTGGCCTCGGGGGTGTTCTGGATGTCGACCGCGGCGGCGGACAGCTTCGACTTCGGCAGGCCCGGGATCGTCGGCGCCGTGTAGGTGCCGTAGTACGGGTTCCAGGCGTAGTCGAGCTTGCCGCCGATCGACGGGTTCGCCGTCTTCAGGGCGTCGGACGACGGGCCGATGTCGTAGAACGAGATGATCTTGCCCGGCATGTCCGCACGCAGGGCACTGATGAGCCAGCCGATCGACTGCTGGTTCGGCTGCGGGGTGCCGCCCACGCCGTAGTCGGAGTACTCGTCGTCCAGGTCGACGCCGTCGAGTCCGTACTTCTCGACGGTCGCCGACACCTGCGCCGCGAAGTCCCGTGCGGCTGCCTTCGAGGTGAAGTTCGCCAGCCCGGTGCCCTGGTGGTTGCCGAGCACCGAGAGCGTCACCTTGATGCCCTTGGCCTGCAGCGGGCGGATCTGCGTGGCGGCCTGGTCGAGGGTTCGCTGCACGTTCTCGTTGGCGTACAGGACCGCCTTGCCGTCCGCGTCCCGGTTGATGTTCGCGGCGAAGATGATCGCCACATCGAAGGCGTTCGCACCGTTCTCCAGCGTGTACCGCCCGACGTTGGCGAGCTCGTCGTTGTTGACCTCGACGTAGGCGATGCTCGTCGGCCCCGACTTCGTGGGGACGGCGTGGTGCCCGTGTCCGTGTCCGTGGCGTCCGCCGTGTGACGTGCCCTGCCCGTGGCTGGCCCCGGACGAGGACGGCGCCGCGGATGCTGCAGCGGGTACCAGTGGTGCCGCGAGCATGGCGACCAGTGCGGTCGCGATGCCGAACTTCGTGGACTTCTTCATGGCGTTCCTCCTTGCGTGGATGGATGGATCACTTGCGTGGGAAGCGGAAGGTGCGGACCTCGTAGGCGTCGACGGCGAACGAGGACGCGTCGACGGTGCCGGCCGAGGCCAGCGCCTCTTCGAGCAGGGTCACCTCGGCAGCCGGCCCGAACGCAGCACCGTCGGCCTCGGACAGGGCGATGGCCGCCGTCCCCCGCTGCCCGGACGGCTCGTACACGCGCACGACCAGGTCACCCGACCGGTCGTCGGCGAGCTTGACGCTCGACAGCACGACGTCGCCGGAGACCTGCACCAGCGGGTCGAAGCCGTGCGCTCCGGTGATCGTGCGTGCGCCCGCGTTCATCCGCACGCCGGCCGATGTGGCTCCGAGCTGGTCGGTGCCGATGACGATGCCGTACCGGTGCGTCTGCACGCCCTGGTCGGTCTCGGGGTCCGGGAACCGCGGTGCCCGCAGCAGCGACAGCCGCACGGTGGTGGTGACGTGCCCGTCGACGGCGTCGCGCGTGGTGTCGAACCCGTGGATCGAGTCGTTCACGAGCGCGACGCCGAAGCCCGGCTCGGACACCAGCACGTAGCGGTGCATCGAGGTCTCGAACTTCGCGGCCTCCCACGAGGTGTTCGTGTGCGTCACCCGCTTCTGCGCGCCGAACTGCGTCTCGGCGACGGTGTGCTCGGCGCGGACGTCGAGCGGGAACGCGACCTTGAGGAACTTCTCGGTCTCGTGCCAGTCGGTCACCTGGTCGAACTCCAGCGTGCGCGAGCCGGGTGCCAGGACGATCTCCTGGCGGACCGTCGAGTCACCGAACGCCCGCTCGACGACCACGCGGGCGACCCCGGCGTCGTCGACCGACGCGGTCAGCCCGGTGGTCGACACGAGGTCCTCGACGCGGTTGCGGTAGTACCGGTCGACGTCCCACGCGTCCCACATGTTCGGGAAGTCCTGGTGCAGCTGCAGCAGGTTCGCCGCCTGGCCGGCCGCGATCGCCTCGCGCCCGCTCGCCAGGTCGACGGCGCTCGTCACGAGCCCCTGCGCGTCGACGATGACCCGCACCAGGTCGTTCGCCAGCACGTACCCGCCGTCCTGCTCGGTCAGGGACACGGCGGTCGCCGCCGGCACGTCGGTCGCCACGACGGCGCCCTGCGCGGGTGCACCGGCCTGGAGGAACGGGGCCGGGTTCACGACGACGGCCGTGTCCCCGGCACCGGCGAGCGCCGAGAGCGCCTGGTCGATGATCGCGGTCAGCGCCGCGGCCGTCTCGGCGTAGCGTTCGACCGCTTCGCGGTGCACCCACGCGATCGAGGTGCCCGGCAGGATGTCGTGGAACTGCTGGAGCAGGACCTGCTGCCACAGGGCGTCGAGCTCGTCGTACGGGTAGGTGAAGTCGGTGCGGGCGGCGGCGGTCGCGGCCCAGAGCTCGGCCTCGATGAGCAGCTGCTCGCACCGGCGGTTGCCCTGCTTCGTGCCGTGCTGCGACGTGAGCGTGGCCCGGTGCAGTTCGAGGTACAGCTCCCCCACCCACACGGGCGGGTCGGTCAGCTCGGCCCTTGCGCGGTCGAAGAACGTGTCCGGGTGCTCCCACCGGACCTTCGCGCTGCCCTCGAGGTCCGCCAACCGCGCGGCGGTGCCGGTCATCTCGCGGGTCGTACCGCCACCGCCGTCGCCCCAGCCGACCGGGGCGATCGATCCGGTGGCGAGCCGGTTCTCGCGGAACTGGCGGGAGGCCTTCGCGACCTCGCTGCCCGACAACCGCGAGTTGTAGGTGTCCATCGACGGGAAGTGCGAGAACACCCGCGACCCGTCGATGCCCTCCCACAGGAACGTGTGGTGCGGGAACTTGTTCACCTGGTTCCACGAGATCTTCTGCGTGAAGAACCACTCGAAGCCCGCGCGGCGCATGAGCTGCGGCAGCGCCGGCGAGTACCCGAAGCTGTCGGGCAGCCAGACGCCCTTCGGTCGGATGCCGAACTCGCGCTCGAAGAACCGCTGCCCCTGCGAGAACTGCCGGACGATGCTCTCGCCGGTGGGCATCACGGTGTCGGACTCGACCCACATGCCTCCGATCGGCAGGAACCGGCCGGCCTCGACCGCCGCCTTGACCCGGGCGTAGACCTCGGGGCGGTGTTCCTTGATCCACGCGTACTGCTGCGCGCTCGACATGCCGTACAGGAAGTCGTCGGTCTGGTCGATGAGCTCGGTCATGGTCGACGTGGTGCGGGCGACCTTGCGGACGGTCTCGCGCACGGGCCAGAGCCAGGCGGAGTCGATGTGGGCGTGCCCGACGGCCGAGATCGTGTGCGCGGAGGCCTCGGCGGGAGCGGCGAGCACCTCGGCGAGCGCCGCGCGGGCGTCCCCGGCGGTCTCCGGGATGTGCTGCAGGTCGAGCGCGTCGAGGGCGTCGTCGAGGGCCTGCAGGATCCGCATGCGTCGGGGCCCGGCGGGCAGCTCGGCCTGCAGCTCGAGCAGGACGTCGATGTCCAGGGCGAGCTCGTGCACCTCGGACTCGAAGACGGCGAGCTCCATCCGGCGGGTGGCGTAGAGGCGCTTCGAGGACGAGGTCTGCACGTCGCCCTCCTGCGTCGGCAGGAAGGGGTGGTAGTCGAGCAGGACGGGGTTCGACGCGGCCTCGACGAAGAGCTCGACGGTCTCGCCACCCTCGGCCCGCTCGGTGACCAGGACCCACTGGTTGCGTGGGTTGATCGACTTCACGGGGGTGCCGTCGGCCAGGTACACGAGCCCCTCGCACTGGAACCCGGGCATGTTCTTGTCGAAGCCGAGGTCGATCACGGCCTCGACCCGGCGTCCGGCCCACTCGGTCGGGACCGTCCCCGTCAGCCGGAACCACGTCGTGCCCCAGGCCGCGCCCCACGGGGTGCCGACCTCGTAGGGCTCGAACGTGAGCGCGAGCCCCTCGGCCGGCGGGACCGGCTCCCCCGGCAGCTCGTGCCAGGCGGCCTGGAGTGCCGTCGTGGTCGCGTGCACCGCGGGGGTGATCCGCTCGTCGAGCACCCGTCGGGCGCGTCCGGTGGTGAGGGGGATGTCGTCGTGCATGGGGCCTTCCGGGGTCAGGGCGTCGTCGCCGGGTGGGCGACGCGGACGGTGGTGGTGTCGAGGTCGGACGGCACGTCGACGCAGCGGTCGATGCCTCGGGCGGCCAGCAGCGCGGTGTCCGACAGTCGGGAGCGCAGGACGACCTGCGGGCCGCGGCCGTCCGGTGCGGCCTCGGCCAGGGCGAGCCAGGCGGCGGCGAACCGACCCCCGGGGGCGCAGTCGGCGCGGGTGCCGTGCCGGACGGTGCCGTCGGAGAGCACGTCGTCGAGGACGAGCGCGGTGGTCGTCGGTGCGGCACGGGCGTCGCGGGTGTGCTCGCCGCGGGCGAGGGCGGCGAACGCCTCGCCGGCGGGCTTCAGTCGTCCGTCGTTCGTGAACAGCCCGAGGTCGTACTCGAGCTCGGGGAAGTCGGCGAGCGACCGGGCGACGTCGTGGGAGCACCACCAGGTCACCCCGAGCACCTGCTGCGCGTCGAGCACGTGCCGGATGGTCTGCTCGGTGAACGCGGCGGCGTCGGCGGGGTCGACGACGTTGGTGGGGGCGCCGACCTCCTGCAGCCAGTTCGGCCGGGCGGCGTCGTGGTTCCAGGCGGCGGCGAGCTGGAGCAGGTACTCCCCGTGCCGCACCGACCCGGCCCCGAGTGCGCCGTGCAGTGCCGCGGAGCCGTTGAACACCCACGAGTGCGTGACCGTGGCGTCGCCGTGGTCCGCCGCGTGCTCCGGGCCGAAGGGCTGGGCGTCGTCGTACCAGGCCGCGTCGTACTGCGCGACGGTGACCAGCGGCCCGGGACGCGACCCGTTGGCGGGCGGGACCGACGAGGCGGGGTCGAGCCGCGCCTCCAGGCCGACCGACACGGACGACGCAGGCAACGCCGATGATCCGTCCGACAGCCCCGCTCGCGCCGCCGCGACCATCGCCGCCGCCCACGCGTGCCCCTGCTCCGCCGTGATCGCGTGCGGTGCGGGGTGCGGCGCGTGCGCGAACTGGTTGACCTCGTTGCCGATGGTGATGCCGAGCAGGTTCGGCCTGTCGGCGACCGCTCCGGCGAGCGCCCGGACGTACGCGGCGGTCGAGGCGACCACGTCCGGGTCGGTGAACATGTTGCGGCGGTGCCAGCTGTCCAGCCAGGACGGCACGAAGTCGAAGCTCGACAGGTGCCCCTGCAGCGCGTCCACGTTGACGTCGAGCCCGAACGACCCGGCGAGGTCGACGACCGTCGCGACGTCGTCGAGGGCCTGCTGCCGGATGAGCGTCCGGTTCGGCTGGACGACCGGCCAGAGCGGGAATATCCGCACGTGGTCTGCGCCGATCGACGCGATCGCCTCGAGGTCCCTGGCGGTGTCCGACCGCGAGAAGTCGAGCCACGAGTGGAACCAGCCGACCGAGGGCGTGTAGTTGACCCCGAAGCGCATCAGCCCTTCACACCGCCCTCTTCGACGCCCTTGAAGAAGAAGCGCTGCAGGACGGCGAAGATCACGGCGATCGGGATGAAGGCGATCATGGTGCCGGCCGCGATCATCCGCTGGTCGGTGGCGAACGTGCCCTGCAGGTACTGCAACCCGACGGTCAGGGTGAGGTTCTCGGGCGACTGCAGCACGATGAGCGGCCAGAGGAAGTCGTCCCACGCGCCGATGAACGAGAAGATCGCGATGACCGCGATGGTCCCCTGCACGGCGGGCAGCGAGATGTACCGCAGGCGTTGCAGGGCGTTCGCACCGTCCATCACCGCCGCCTGGTCGATCTCCTCGGGGATCTGCCGGAACGCGTTGAACATCAGCAGGACGTTGAGTGCCGCGATCATGCCGGGCAGGGCGACGCCGACCAGGTTGTCGGCCAGGCCGAGGTCCTTCACGGTGACGAACTGCGAGATGATCGTCGCCTCGCCGGGCAGCACCAGGGTGCCGAGGAACAGGCCGAGCACGAGCTTCCGGTGCCGCCACTGCAGACGGGCGAGGGCGAAGCCGGCCAGGGTCGCGAACACGATGTTGCCGAGCACGTCGATCGCGGCGACGAGCAACGAGTTGCCGATGTACCGCCACACCGGGATCGCGGCGGCGACCTTGAGGTAGTTCTCGAAGGTCGGCTCCGTCGGGATGAAGGACGGGTTCGCGGTGTAGATGTCCTCACCGGCACCCTTGAGCGACGTGGACAGCTGCCACAGGAACGGGCCGATCGTGATGAAGAGCACCACGATGAGCAGGACGTAGCGGACGACCTTCTCGCGCGTGGACATGACGCCCCAGACCGCGCGGCGCCGCCCGCGTCCGTTCTGCCTGGAGGCCCGTCCCGCGTCGGTCGCGCCGGTCACGTCCGGCGTCGGGCTGGCAGCACCCTGCGCGCCGCCGACGACGGGTTCGGTCGTGCTGGTCGTGTTCGTCACTTGTCCGCCTTGCTGTTCATCCGGGCGAGGGCCAGCATCGGGACGAGCGTCACGACGAAGAGCAGGAGGCTCAGGGCGGACGCGTAGCCGAGGTTGCCGGTGAAGCCGCGGGCGTACTGCTGGATGAGCATGACGAGCGAGTTGTCCTGCCCGCCGGGCCCACCGGTGCCGTTCGTGAGGATGTAGAGCTCGCTGAACACCCGGAGGGCAGAGACGCACACCAGGATCCCGACGAGCGTCATGGTGCCGCGGACCCCGGGCATCGTGACCGACCAGAAGCGTCGGACCGCGCCCGCGCCGTCGAGCGCGGCGGCCTCGTGCAGGTCCTTGCCGACGTTCCCGAGGGCGGCCAGGAAGATGATCATGTAGTAGCCGAGCCCCTTCCACACCGTCAGGCTGATGGCGCTGAGGAGCAACAGCCAGCGGTCGGTCAGGAACGGGACGCTGCCCTGCACGACGCCGAGGGCCTGCGCCATCTCGTTGATGACACCGCGGTCGTCGAGGATCCACGTCCAGATGAGCCCGACGACCACCGCGGACGCGATGACCGGCGTGTAGAACGCGGTGCGGAAGAACGCGATCCCGGGCAGCTTCTGCTGCACGAGCACCGCGATGAGGAGCGGGAGGACCGTCAGCAGCGGCAGGCACACCGCCATGTAGATGACGCTGTTGAGCAGCGCCTCCCACACCTGGGGGTCGGCGAGCAGGGTCTGGAAGTTCTGGACCCCGACCCATTGGCTGACGCCGCCGAGCGGGCTGGCGTTCGTGAACGACAACCGGACCGTGTTGATCGAGGGCCACAGGCTGAACGCGACGAGCCAGATCAGTGCCGGCAGGACGAGCAACCAGGGCGTGTACCAGCGGTTCGCACGCATGACGATCCTCCCTCTTCCTTCTCCGGGACCGGATCAGCCGTTGGCCAGCAGGCTGTTCATCTTGGTCTGGGCGGTCTGCAGCGCCTTCTCGGGCGACACCTGGCCCTTCATCGCGAGGGCGATCTGCTGGTCGAGGAAGTCCGTCATCGCGGAGTTCGCCTCGACCGGGTTGATGACCTTCGCCGTCTTCAGGGCCTCGTTCGCCAGGACCCGGGCCTCGCCGTTCACGGTGCCGTCGTCCTTCGAGAAGTACGGGTCGGACTGCGACGACGTGGTGGACGGGAAGATGTTCACCTTGTGGGCGAACGCCTCCTGGTTCTTCGCGTTCGTCATGAACTCCGCGAAGGCCTCGGCGGTGGCGAGGTGCTTCGACTTGCTCGAGACCGACAGGCCCTGCACGTAGAGCGGCGGGGTGTCGAGTGCGGGGCTGACGGTGACCTTGCCCTTGAGCGACGGGTTGTTCTTCTCGAAGTCGGCGAGCGAGGTGGCCCCACCGGTGGTCCAGGCGACCTTGGCCTGCGTGAAGAGGGTGGAGTTGCCGAGGTAGTCGCTGTTCAGCACGTTGGAGGGCATGTAACCGTCCTGGTACGCGTCCTTGTAGCGCTCGATCAGGTCGGCGGCCTTCGACGAGTCGGCGAAGGTGAACTTCGTGCCGTCGGCGTTGAGCACCTTGACGCCGGCGAGCGTGAAGTCGCCGAGGCCGGGCTTCCGGCTCATCAGGTAGTCGGTCGGGCAGTTGTCGTGCATGGTCTTCGCCTGCGTGAACAGCTCGTCGGTGGTCTTCGGCGGGTTCTCCGCGTCGAGGCCGCACTTGGCGAACATCGTCGAGTTCCAGTAGTTCACGTCCGTGTTGAGGTACCAGGGGTACCCGAACGTGCCGTCCACTCCCTTGTACTTGTAAGAGTCCACCGCGCCGGCGACGTACGTGCTGGCGAGCTTCGAGTCGTCCTTCGCGACGTCCTGCAGGAACCCGCGCTTCGCGAGCGGCAGGGCGATGTCCGGCGGCAGGTTGATCACGTCGGGCAGGCTGTTCGACGAGGCCTGGCTGAGCACCTTGTCGGCGTACCCGTCGCCGGGCTGGTCCTGCAGCTTGACCTTCGCGTCCGGGTGGGCCTGCTCGAAGTCCTTGATGACCCCGTTGAGGTAGCCCGTGTAGGTCGGCGTGAGCGCCCAGGTCTGCAGGGTGATGGTGCCGCTGATCTCGCCGCCGCCGTTGTCGGCCGCGTTCCCGCCGCTCGAGCAGCCGGTCAGGACGAGCGCCGTGGCGGCGGCCGTCGCGAGCAGCGCGGTGGCGCGGCCCCTCGTCATGCGTGTGGTGGTCCTCATGGCGTCTGACTCCCTCGTCATAGCTGAACCGATTCAGCAGCAATCACCGAACCCGGGTGTGGCAGCCACTGTGGATGACTAAAGCGCTATAGTCAACCCCGTGGCCACCAAGCGTCGAACGACGATCGCCGACATCGCCGCGCGGGCCGGTGTGTCCATCAGCGCGGTGTCGTTCGCGTTGAACGATCGCCCCGGCGTCTCCGACGAGACCCGTCGCCGCGTGCGCGAGATCGCCCGCGAGCTCGACTGGCAACCGCACACCGCGGCCCGGGCGCTCGGCGGCGCGAAGGCCGGTTCCATCGGGTTCGTGCTGAACCGCCCGGCCCGGACCCTGGGCACGGAGTCGTTCTTCGGCGACCTGATCTCCGGTATCCAGCTCGGGCTCGCCGGCACCCACGTCGGCATGAACCTGCTCGTCGCGCGCGATGCCGAGGAAGAACTCGAGACCTACCGGGACTGGTGGCGCGGACACCGTGTCGACGGCGTGATCGTGATCGACCCCCGTCGCGACGATGCCCGGCTCGCCCTGCTCGCCGACCTCGGCATGCCGACCGTCGTCGTCGGCTCGCACCCCTCCCCCGACGGTGCCGCTCCCACGGTCTGGATCGACGACTCGGACGCCACCGACACCGTTCTGCGGTACCTGCACGCCCTCGGGCACCGACGCATCGCCCACGTCGCCGGGCGGCCCGAGTTCGAACACACCGCCATGCGCATGGACCGGCTCCGGGCGTTCGCTGCCGACGAGGGGCTCGACGACGCGGTCTCGGTGCCGACGGACTACTCGGCCGAGGCCGGCGCGAGCGTCACCCGCACCCTGTTGTCCCGGAGCGTCCGACCGACCGCGATCGTCTACGACAACGACGTGCTCGCCGTCGCCGGGCTGGGCGTGGCGAGCGAGATGGGCGTCGCGGTGCCCGGCGACGTCTCGATCGTGTCCTTCGACGACTCGGCGATGATCCGGCTCGTCCGCCCGGCGATCACCTCGCTCACCCGCGACACCGTCGAGCTCGGGCAGCGCGCGGCGACCCTGCTGCGCGCGCAGATCGACGCCAGCGCCCCGCTGCCGTCACGCCCGGGCCCGTCGCTCACCCTGAGCGTCCGCGAGTCCACCGGCCGCGCCCCCGTCTGACCCGCTCCGGAGGTCGGCCCCGACGACTCGCTCCCCGCTCCCGCCCACTCGTGCTGCCGCCGCGACCGGCGCGCCGCACCGCACCTGCGCCGGCACGGGACGACGTGGTCTTCTCCGCGCCGTGACGGTTCTGGTTCACGAAACCCGAGGATCGTGAACCAGAACCGTCATCGATGTGGAGCGGAACCTCCGTACCCCGCGGTCGACGGTCACCGACGGTTCGCCGGGGGTCGGACCCGCTCGAGGGCCCGCCGCATGGACGACGTCGTGCTGAAGCCGAAGCGGGTCGCGACGTCGGACGGGCGGTCTCCATGACTGAGCGCGCTCCGGACGGCGAGACTGCGGTACCAGCGGCCGAGCTGCGCGGCCGAGCATCCCGTCGCTGCGACGCACCGGCGCTCGAGGGTGCGCGCCGACATGTCGATGCCGACGAGGAGCTCCCGCAAGGATGGTCGACCGGCGGGATCGAACAGTCGGTCGAGGACCCGCGCGAGACCGTTGTCGCCGAGCATCGGGGGCGGGTTGTCGCGGAGCACGGTCGTGACGACGATTCGGGCGAGGGCCTGCTGCTGGGCGCCGTGCCACCTCCCGCCGTCGAGGTGCCCGACGTGGCGGAGCGCGAGGCCGACATCGGGCGAGGGAGCCCCGGGCGGACCGGTCGGCGAGGGGTCCGAGCGTTGCGGCGCCGACGAGGACACCGGTGAGCGCGAAGAGTGCCTCGTGCGGGAGCGCGTACGTCTCCGCGGCCCGGGGTGGGCCGGAGCGCTCCGGGCCCGAGCTGATCGTGATCGTCGCGTGCCCTTCGACCAGGGCAGCGGTTCCGGCGTCGACGAGCGCGAGGTCGTGTCCGCGCCGGACCCACACGGAGCGGGATCGCGTCGCCACCCAGGCGTGGGTGCCCGTCGGTTCGACGTCGAGCGTCCACGCCTCGTCGTCGGACCGGACCTCGGCGCCCGGCCCCACCTGGAGCCCGACGGCGTCGATCAGTGCTCGGAGCGCATCACCCATCCGACGAGCGTGATCCACGGGCAGGACGCGGGGGCGTGGATCGGGCGGACTGTGGAAGAGGGGGGATAACCCCACCCGGGGTGGGGAGAGGGCAGGATGGGGGAACGGCTCCGCGATCGCGAGGCTGGATGCATGACCGACACCGACCGCCTCGACCAGGCGCGAACCGTCCCGCTGGACGACGTCACGCCTTCGCCCGACCAGGCCCAGACCGTCCCGCTGGGCGACTCCGTGCCCCCTGGAGCCACCAAGCCGATGCCCCAGTACCCGCGCCAGCACCACCAGGACCCCCAGGACGCCCAGGACGCCCCGCAGTCCCCGCCGGCGTCGTGGAGCGCCACCCCGCGGGTCGGGTCCGGCCCGGTCGGTGGTTCCGGTCGCGGGTCCGGCATGACCGCCGGGCAGTTCTACCGCGACGCGTGGAAGCGCCTGCCGCGGGACTTCGGCTACATGGCGCTCACCGCCGTGCTGCTCTGCACGCTGTACTTCGCCTTCCCGACCGCGATCTTCGGTGGCGGCTTCCGGGACCTGTTCAACCCCTTCGTCCTGCTCATGTTCTTCATCGCGCTGTTCGTGGCGCGGTGGCTCGGACAGTTCGAGAAGCTCCGCATGAGCTGGGCCGACCCGAGGCCGATCCGGCCGGTGGACTGGACGCCCCGCTGGCAGCAGAACTGGTGGACCCGCACGGGGTCGGCCGTCGCCAACCCGCACCACTGGCTCTACCTGCTGCACGCAGCGGTCGTGTACCCGCTCGTCGCGGTCTTCACCGTGGGCGCCGGAGCCCTGCTGATCGTCGGCTTCCTCTGGCCGGTCGCGCTCGCGGTGGTCGCGTTCGCCAACGGGTTGAGCGCGCAGTACTTCGGGTGGGACATGACGGCCGCCGTCGGGTTCGGCGCCCTCGGGCTGCTGTCGATGGCCGCCTCGGTCGTGCTCTTCCCGCTCTGGGCCCGCGGGTCCGTCCTCGCGCACTACTGGGTCGACTTCGGCCTGCTGGGTGGCTTCCGTGCCGAGCAGCTCGAGCAGCGCGTCGCCGGCCTGCAGGCCTCCCGCGCCGGTGCCGTCACCGCCGAGGGGCAGGCACTCCGCCAGATCGAGCGCGACCTGCACGACGGCCCGCAGCAGCGGCTGGTGCGACTCCGCATGGACCTGTCCGCCGCCGAGCGCGCCTTCGAGAAGGACCCCGAGAAGGCCAAGCAGCTCATCGGTGAGGCGTCCGAGCACGCCCAGGACGCCCTCGACGAACTGCGCGCCCTGTCACGCGGCTTCGCTCCGCCGATCCTGCTCGACCGCGGACTCGTCGCGGCGCTCGAGGCACTGGTCGCCCGCACCCCGATCCCGGTGGGCCTGGACGTCCGACTGCCCGAGGGCCTGGAACTCGCCACGGAGATCCAGCGCAACGTGTACTTCACGGTGAGCGAGCTCCTGACGAACACCATGAAGCACGCCGGCGCAACCACCGCCGGGGTGTACCTCGGCTTGGTCGTCGACGCCTCAGGCCTCTGGTACCTCACCGTCAGCGTCACCGATGACGGCCGGGGTGGTGCCCGACCGCAGCAGGGCCACGGGATCGAGGGCCTGATCGGCCGCATGCGGGCCCTCGACGGCGACCTGGTCGTCTCGAGCCCCGAGGGCGGCCCGACCGAGGCCACCGCCCGGATCCCCCTCGGCGCCCTGAACGGCGTCCCGACGGCGGCGAACCAGCGGCCGTGACCCCACCGGGGCGTCCGCGCTCCCACTAGGCTGGTCGGCATGACAGACGGCCCGGATGCAGCACGCATCCGGGCCGTCGTCGTCGACGACGCCGTCCTGCTGCGCGAGGGCCTGGCCCGCGTGCTCGACGAGGCCGGCATCGACGTCATCGGGCAGTACTCCGACGCCCGGGCCTTCCTGGCGACGCTGCCCGAGGGTGCGCCCGACGTCGTGGTGATGGACGTGCGGATGCCGCCGACCTTCACCGACGAGGGTGTCCGCGCCGCCGTCGAGACCCGCCGGATCGCTCCACGGACGGGCGTGCTCCTGCTCTCCCAGTACGTCGAGGCCACCTACGCCGAGGACGTCCTCGCCGCCGGTGCGACCGGCATCGGGTACCTGCTCAAGGACCGTGTCACCCGGCTCGAGGAGATCGACGACGCCGTTCGCCGGATCGCCGCCGGGGGCACCGTGCTCGACCCCGAGGTCGTCACGCAGCTGATGAGCCGCCGTCGCGACCCGCTCGCAGCCCTGACCCCGCGCGAACGTGACGTGCTCGGGCTGATGGCCGAGGGCCGCACGAACGCCGCCATCGCCCGCGCCCTGGTGATCGGTACCGGTGCCGTCGAGAAGCACGTGTCGAGCATCTTCGGCAAGCTCGCACTCGAGGACACCGGAGAGGACCACCGCCGCGTCCTCGCCGTCCTCGCGTACCTGGGATGAACCGGGTCCCCGCGCCCCTGCTGGCCCTCACCGCGATGGTGTCCGTCCAGCTCGGCGCCGCGATCGCGAAGACCCACTTCGACGACGTCGGCGCGGTCGGGGCCGCCACGCTCCGGCTCGTCATCGGCGCCGTCGTGCTCGCCCTCGTGGTCCGTCCCCGCGTCCGGCACTGGACGCGGGCACAGTGGCTCGGTGCGGTCGGCCTCGGTCTGGCGCTCGGCGGCATGAACGTCTGCATCTACCTGTCGTTCGCGAGCATCCCGATCGGGGTCGCCGTGACGATCGAGTTCCTCGGGCCACTCGCCCTGTCGCTCGTGCACACCCGGCGCTGGCGTGATGCCCTGTGGGCCGTGCTGGCGCTCGCCGGGGTCGTGCTGCTCGGTGTCGGCCCGACCGCAGTGACCGAGGTGGGTGGTGTCGTCTGGGCGGTCCTCGCGGCCGGGTGCTGGGCGGGCTACATCGTCATGAACCGGCGCGTCGGCGCCGCGATCCCCGGTGTCGACGGGCTCGTCGTGTCGATGGTGGTCGCGATGCTCGTGTCGTTGCCGTTCGGGCTCCGGTCCGCCGTCGACGGCGTCGTGCGGGAACCGACGCTCCTGGTCGTCTTCGGCGCCGTCGCCGTGCTGTCGAGCGTGCTGCCGTACGCCCTCGAGATGCTCGCGCTCCGCCGGATGCCGACACGGGTGTTCGGGGTGCTGCAGAGCCTCGGCCCGGCGATCGCCGCCCTGGCCGGCCTCGTCGTGCTGGCCGAGGGGCTGTCGGTACTCGAGACGGTCGCCCTGGCGTGCGTCACCGCCGCGAGCGTCGGTGTGACGCTGTCGGCCCGTCGCCGACGCGGCGGACCGGTGGGGTGAACGAAGAGGAGGCCCGGATCACGTCCGCCGACGGCGGTGCGTGATCCGGGCCTCCTGAGAAGACCGTCTACTCGTCGCGCAGGAAGTCTGCGTACGTGGGTTCCGACTGCTCACCCGACAGGAGGGCCGGATCGTTGATCCGACGCTCGACGTAGGCGCTGATGACCTCGGGCGGGGTGAGCACGTGGGCGACCCAGGACGGCACCGCTGCGTTCTTCATGGTGCCTCCTTCGTGAGCACGGGGTCCGGACCGGATGCCTCGATCAGTGAGTTACTTGCTGAACCCGCGTTCGCTAAACCATCCTCGGGGTGAAGACGGAAGTCAACGCAGTGCGTTCTGCGGACTCCGGTTCGCGCTGTCCCGATCGGCACGGAGCGTGCGGTGCTTCACCGCGGAGCGCCACACCCACGCCTCGGCCTGCTGTCCGAACTGCGCCCACTCCACCAGCACGGCATCGCGGGTCCAGCTCTTCGCGAAGGCCTTCACCCGGACATGGAAGGTCGGGAACTGGATCCACGCCCAGACCGGCTTCGGGGTGACGGCGTGGCAGACGTCACCGCCGCGGGCATCCTCGGACAGGGAGTACGCGCGCGGACGCTCGACCTCCGGGTGTTCCGGGGGCTGCCACCGGTTCTCGCGACGCCGTCCCACGACGGTATTCGAACGTGTGTTCGAACAGCAGTCAAGTCGACCGCGCCGTCTGGACGAGCACCCGGGGCCGGACGGGCGTGTCGTCGGGGCGCCGAACGGTGGGGAGCGGGTTCCTCTGGCGGGGTCCCGGGGCATAGGGTGCGGGCATGCAGAGCAGCACGGGGGTACGGGTCGTGTCGGCGGCCGCGGTGGTGGCGGCGCTGGTGTTCGGAGCGGCCGGACTGGTCGGGACGGTCTGGTTGGCGCCCTGGGACCTCCCCCGCGGGCTGCTCCTCGGAGCCACGGTCCTCGGGGGCATCGCTGCCGTCGTCGTGCTCGTCGCCGCGGTACGTGCTCGAGACCGCCGGGCGCTCACGTTCGCGGTGTCCGTGCTCGGGTTCGCGCTCGTTTCGCTGGTTCCCGGACTGTTGATCGACGTGTTCCTCGTCGTCGCGCAGGCGGCGCTCGTGGCCTTCGGCGTCGTCACCGTCCGGAGTGAACCGGGCGTGCAGCGGGCCTTCGGCTGGATCGTCACGGTGACGGCTGCGGCGTGGTTCGTCACCGCACTGCTGTCGGGGACCGTGCTCCTCACGGCGCTCCCGCAGGAGTCGCTCGGCGTCGCCTTCGCGGTCCCGGGCCTGCTGCAGACCGTCGCCTACCTGGCCGCGGCCGTGCTCGTCGCGGTGCCGCTGCTGCGCCCGGTGGGCCGCGGGGCCGGCGTGCTGTGGGCCTCGGCCGAGGTGCGCTGAGCCGGCCTCCCGCCCGCCTCAGCCCGCGCGAGCGGCCAGGCGCTCGGAGCGTCGGCGTGCCTGCTCCCCGGGGTCCGGCACGGGGGCGGCCTGGATGAGCCGTCGCGTGTACGGGTCCTGCGGAGACCGGAGGATGGCGTCGCGCGTCCCGTGTTCGGCGACCCGGCCGCCGTGCAGCACGACGACCCGGTCGCACAGGGTGTCGACCACGGCGAGGTCGTGCGTGACGAACAGGCACGCGAACCCGAGGCGCTCCTGCAGCTCGCGGAACACGTCGAGCACGCGGGCCTGCACCGACACGTCGAGCGCACTCGTCGGCTCGTCGGCGATCAGGAGCGCGGGGTCGAGCGCCACCGCGCGGGCGATCGCGACGCGTTGCCGTTGGCCCCCGGAGAGTTCGTGCGGGTAGCGCTCGGCGTACCCGCCGTCGAGGCCGACGTCGGCGAGGAGCCGCTCGACACGCTCCTCGACCTGGGCCGCCGGCAGCCGGAGGATCTGGCGGAGCGGCTCGGCGACGGTCTGCCCGACGGTGTACCGGGGGTTGAGCGACCGGAGCGGGTTCTGGAACACCACGCCGACGTGCTGGCGCATCTGCCGGCGGGCGGCTCGTCGTGCGCCGGCGACGTCGGTGCCGTCGACGACCACCGAGCCGGAGGTGATCGGCGCGAGGCCGACCGCGGCCCGGCCGATGGTGGTCTTGCCGCTGCCGGACTCCCCCACGAGGCCGACGATCTCGCCACGGCCGACGGTGAACGACACGTCGTCGACGGCGCGGAAGCGCCCGCGCAGGGCACCGCCGTACTCGACCACGAGGTGCCGGACGTCCAACACGGCGGCCGGGGGCTCCGTGGCGGAACCGAGACGGGCCTCCTGGCCGGAGCCGGTGCCCATCCGCGGGACCGCAGCGAGGAGTTCCCGCGTGTACTCGGCGGACGGTGCGGCGAAGACCGCCGCGGCGGTCCCGGTCTCGACGACGCGTCCGCGGCGCATCACGACCACGCGGTCGGCGAGGTCCGCGACGACACCCATGTCGTGGGTGATGAGCAGGATCGCGGTGCCGGTGCGCTCGCGCAGCGCGCGGAGGACGTCGAGCACCTCGGCCTGCACCGTGACGTCGAGGGCGGTCGTCGGCTCGTCCGCGATGAGCAGGTCCGGGTCGGCGGCGAGCGCCATCGCGATCATCACGCGCTGGGCCTGCCCGCCGGAGAGCTCGTGCGGGTACTGGCCCAGGCGGCGTTCGGGTTCCGGGACCTCCACGGCGCGGAGCAGCTCGAGCGAGCGCTCCCGGACGCCGGCGCGGTCGTGCGGGCCGTCGGTGCGTCGGACGGCCTCGGCGAGCTGGAACCCGATGGTGAACACCGGGTTCAGGGCCGCGGACGGGTCCTGGAAGATCATCGACACGCTGCGGCCCCGGACCGACCGGAGCGTGCGCTCGTCGGTGCCGATGACCTCGAGGTCGCCGAGCCGGATGCTCCCCGAGGCGTGCGCACCGTCGGGAGCGATGCCCATCGCGGTCATCGCGGTCATGCTCTTGCCGGAGCCGGACTCCCCCACGACCGCGACGACCTCGCCCTGGGCCACGGTGAACGAGGCGTCGTCGACGGCGCGGACCACCTCGCCGTCGACGTCGAAGGTGACGGTGAGGTGCTCGACGGTCAGGACGTCGCTGGTGCCGCTCATGGGGTCTCCGGGGGGTCGGTGTCGTCGCGGGCAGCCTTGAAGGCCTCCCACTCCTCGAGCATCTTGCGGTGGTAGCCCTGCAGCCACTGCATGTAGTCGCGGCCGTTGAGCAGACGCTCGCGGACCTCGGCGTCCACGTCGCCCGTGCCGGTGCGGCCGGCGCCCTCGACGACGGCGAGCCCGCGGCCGATGATGTCGCGCTGCCGGTCGAGGTACTTCCGTTCGCTGGCGAGCCAGGAGCCCCAGACGTCGGCCTCGGCCCGGAAGTAGTGGCTGCGCTCGCCGGGGACGATGTGGCGCTTCACGAACCCGGAGTCGACGAGCCGCCGGGTGGCCATCGACACCGACCCCGAGCTGGCGCCGAGCGCTGCCTGCAGGTCGGACGACGACGAGTGCGGTGCGCGGGTCATCATCAGGTAGCCGAGCACCCGGGCGTCGGTGAGCGGCATGCCCGCGCCGTCGTTGAGCATCAGGGCGAACTCCTCGACGAACGCCTGGCGCTCCGGTCCGAGCAGCCGGTCGTCGTCGGGGGCGATGCCGGTGCCGGTGCCGGTGGTACCGGCGGCTCCCCGGTCGTCGGTCACGAGGCCAGCCCGGCGGCCACCTCGGGTCGTTCGTCCGGGATCGACCACGGCTCCTGCGACATGCCGCCACCGCCACGGATCGCCCGCACGGTGCCGTCGTCGTCGCGGGTGTAGGTGATGTCCTCGTCGACCGAGCCGAACCGGTTGCCGTGGGTCATCCGCAGGGTGTCGGCGTCGACGACCTCGAGTCGGGTGGGGGTGTCCATCGGCTCGGGGCCGGACGGGTCGACCTCGACGAGCCGGTCACCGATCCGGGCGACGTCGGTGACACCCCACGGGTTGGCGAAGCGTCCGGTGAAGGCGGCGGTGTCGACGTCGTCCGGCACCGGGGTCCCCGGGGCGTCGGCGTCGGCTGCGGCGTCGAGCATGGCAATGACCGCGGTGGCGATGAGCGTGGCCGGTCCGGCGGCGGCACTGGTCAGCACGGAGACGACGAGCCCGGACGCGGGGTCGAACATCGACTGGGTGATGTGTCCCGGGAACCCGCCCGAGTGCCCTCGGATCTCCCGTCCGCCGATCCGGTCGACGATGAACCCGGCGCCGTAGCCGCGCGCCGCGGGGTCGTCGGTGGCGCTCCAGGCCTTCCGCTGCGCGAGGCGCTTGGAGTGGTCGTCGAGCAGGGTGCCCTGCCCGATCACGTGCTGCGAGAAGTAGCGGACCAGGTCGGACGCGGTGCCGTGGAACCCGGTGGCGGCGGCCATCGCGCGGGTGTCGACGTGGTCGATGCGCTGCCGGTGCCGCGCGGTGTGGAAGCCGGTGTAGCCGACCACGAAGTCGTCGGCGCGCGCGGGGTCCCAGTCGGGGCCGGTGTTCCGCAAGCCCAGGGGTTCGGTGATCGACTCGCGCACGAAGTCGTTGTACGACTGCCCGGACACCGCCGCGATGACCAGGCCGAGCAGCGAGTAGCCGAGGTTCGAGTAGTTGAACGACGAGCCGGTCGGCACCTTCTGGCCGCGGTCGAGCACGAGCGCCAGGAGTTCCTGCTCGTCGGGGAACGGGCGGAGCAGGGACCAGTAGTCGCCGTCGTGTCCGTCGCGGATGACGCCGGCACCCATCTCCATGAGCTCGCGCAGGGTGGCGTCGGCGAGCGGGGAGCCGCCGTCGACCAGTGCGGGGACGTACGTGCCGACGGTGTCGTCGAGCCGGAGCGACCCGCGCTCGGCGAGCTGCAGCAGGGCCGTCGCGGTGAAGGTCTTCGAGTGCGAGGCGATGCGGAACAGGTCGGTGGTGGTCAGCCGACGCCCGGCCTCGACGTCGGCGTAGCCCCAGGCCTCGTCGAACAGGACCTCGCCGCCGTACCCGACGGCGACCTGCACGCCGGGCACCCGCAGCTGCCACACCTTGTACGACACCCACTCGCGGATGTAGGGCAGGGTCTTCCGGTACGCGGAGAGGGTGTCGGTCACGGTGGTCCTTTCGAGAGCGGTTCTGCAGCGAGTCTGACGCGTCGGTGTCGATCAGGGTCGGTGTCGATCGTGGTCAGTGTCGATCATGGTCAGCGCCGACGTGGGTCGAGTGCGGCGCGCAGCGTGTCGCCGAGCGCGATGACGGCGAGCACGGTCACGGCGAGGAACGCCGCCGGCGCGATGAGCATGTGCGGGGCCCGGAGGAACTGCGACGTCGCCGCGGACAGCTGCAGCCCCCACGAGATCGCCGGACGCTCCAGCCCGATGCCGAGGTAGGTCAGCGACGACTCGGACACGATGACCCCGCCGACGGTGATGGTGGCGAGCACGAGCAGCGGCGAGATCGACGACGGCAGCACGTACCGGGTGGTGATCCGCCACGTCGACAACCCCATCGTGCGGGCGGCGAGCACGAACTCGGCGCCCCGGACGCTGCGGACGCTCGACCGCACGAGCCGGGCCATCGTCGGCCACCCGAACAGGGCGAGCACGAGCGACACGGTGAGCACCGACCGCTCCCCCACGCTGTTCAGCACGACGACGGCGCCGAGCAGGAACGGGAACCCGAGGAACACGTCGGTGAGCCGGGCGAGGACCGCGTCGACCCACCCGCCGACCATGCCCGCGACGGTCCCGACGACGACCGCGACCATGCCGGCGAGCAGGGTCGTGAGCACCGCGACGGCGATCGACGACCGGGTGCCCCAGATGACGTTCGCGTACACGTCGCAGCCCTGCAGGTCGAAGCCGAACGGGTGCCCGGCGCTCGCCGACGCCCCGCTCCGGCCGAGGTCGCACACCCGGGGGTCGCCGTGGCCGAACAGGCCGGCGAAGAGCTGCGGGAACGCCGCGATGAGCAGGACCACCACGAGCACCGACGCGGGCACCCAGAACCCCGGCGTCCGTGCGGCGGCGAGCAGTGGCCGACGCCGGACCCCGACGGCGGGTTCGACGGTGGCGCCGAGGGCTTCGGTGGTCATCGGGAGGCTCCTGTCCGGACGCGCGGGTCGAGGGCGGCGTGCAGCAGGTCGACGAGCACGCTCGTGACGAGGAACACCAGGATGAGGGCGGTCGAGATACCCACGACGACGGCGCCCTCGTGCGAGCGGATGCCCTGGAACAGCAGGTTCCCCACGCCCGGCAGGTTGAAGATGCCCTCGATGATGACGGTGCCGCCCATCAGGTACCCGAGGTCGGTCGCCAGGTAGGTGGCGGTGGGGATGAGCGAGTTCCGCAGCACGTGCACGCCGACGATCCGGCCCGGCGCGAGCCCCTTGGCGCGGGCCGTCCGCACGTAGTCGGCGTCGAGCGTCTCGATCATCGAGGTCCGGGTGAGCCGGGACACCGCGGCCAGGCCGAACAGGGCGATCACGAACGCCGGCAACACGTACGCGGTCGGCCACCCGGCGGTGACGCCCGCGACCGGGAACCAGTGCAGCCGCACCGAGAACACCAGCTGCAGGGCCACGCCGAGCACGAACACGGGTACGGCTCCGACGACGATGGTCCCGACGAGCACCGTCTTGTCGAGCACGGTGCCGCGCCGGAGCGCCGAGACCACGCCGAGCCCGATGCCGAGGACGATCTCGAGTGCCCACGCGCTCAGCGCCAGCGTGATCGTCACTGGCCAGCGCGAGGCCATCTGCTCGCCGACCGACTGCCCGTTGAAGTCGGTGCCGAAGTCACCCCGGAACAGGCCGCCCAGGTACTGCACGTACTGCAGCCACAGGGGCTGGTCCAGGTGGTACTCCGCCCGCAGCGTCCGCACGACGGTGTCGGTGAGCGGTCGCTCACCGCCGAGCGCCTTGATCGGGTCGCCCGGCAGCGCGAACGTCATCGCGTAGATCAGGAAGGTCACCCCGAGGAACACGATCACCAGGCCGCCGAGTCGGCGACCGGCGGCGAGCGTCGGACGCATCACGCGCCTCCCGCCTGTCCCGTGGTGACCAGGGGCGGACGGGAGGCGCGGGTCGGGTCCGCCACGTGCGCCGCGCAGGCGAGGATCGCCCCGTACTGCACCCCCACCAGCTTGCCCACCGGGATCGGCTGCGCACCCGTCGACGCGTCCGCCTGCCAGTGCGCGTACCGCTCGGCCAGGCGGTCGCGGAGCCGCCGGAGCGGCGCGGACGCCGTGCCGGCGGTCGTCTCCGCCTCGACGGCACGCAGGAGCATGCCGCCGTAGCGCAGACGGAAGCAGCGGACGAGGTCCTCGCAGCCGAAGCGCTCCGCGACGGTGGCCGTCCGGTCGGCCGGTTCCCGCTCGGCCCGGCGACGGTCGGTGTCCGCGATCCCGACGAGCATCGGCACGAACGCCCGGGAGGCCTCGACGAACGGGGACGGGATCGAGAGCATCGGCGACGCCTCGTCGAGGAACGCCTGCAGTTCCGCACCCGAGGCACCGAGCTCGTCTGCGCACCGGCGGAGCAGGTCGGCGTACGACTCGTCGGTCGGGGCCTGGTCGTCGGCGTCGGGATGGCTCCAGTACGGCAGCTCGGCCACCATGCAGAGGGCCCCGTGCCGCATCGCCCACGCTGCGCTCGACCCGCCGTGGATGTGCTCGCCGGGGTCGACACCGAGCTCCTCGAGGTAGGTGTACGCCGTCTCGATGCCGTCCATCGCGAACACCGCCGGGGCGAGCTCCCGCAGGTACGGTGACTCCGGCTCCCCGGTGTCGAGCGGCAGCCCGAGTGCGGCCGGCACCGCGTGCAGGGTGTCGACGACGTCGGGCAGGTCCTCGGACAGGTAGTAGTAGACCCCGCCCATCTCGCCGTTGTGCAGGCTCACGAGCAGGTCCGGCTCGGTGTCGTCGATGAGCCGCATGAACGCGAGCGTCTCGGGCAGCACCTGGTCGAAGTACACCGACTTGTAGCTGTTCGGGAACGTCCACTCGACCTGGCTGTCCGGGGCGGGCCGGTAGAAGTTCCGCGCGTAGAAGACGCGGTCGTGCGGGTCGTGGAACCACGCCTCGTTGAGCCGCATGCCGTCCGGGTCGATCGTCGGGACGATGTGCCAGGTGACGTCGAGCGTTCGCACACGCTCGTCGCCCAGGGCCGTCTCGGCGAGGTGCAGCGCCGTCCACGAACCGATCGGCTCGTTCGGGTGCACCCCGCCGACCACGACGGCCGCGTGCGACCCGGTGCCGATGCGGTAGCTGTGCAGGGGTTCGCCGAGGCGGCTCGTGCCGATCCGGGTCACCGTGACCCGGTCCGGGTGCGACGCGGCGAGCGCGGCGAACCGGGCGTGCAGGTCGTCGACGAGCGGGAAGCCGTCGCGGTCGGGGACGTCGCGGACCAGGTCGAGGACGGTGTGCTGCTCCATGCCCCGCCCTACTTCACGGTGATCTGCGCGATGACCGGACTGCCCGCCACCGCCGGCAGCTTCGCGATCTTGTCGCTCGTGACGTACGAGTACTTGTCGAAGAAGGTCGGGACGATCGGGAAGTCCTCCAGCACGGCCTCCTGCGTCTTCGTGTAGTACCCGTTCGCCTCGTCCTGGGACCCGGCGGAGTCGGCCTTCGCGAGCAGCGAGTCGACGTCGTCGGACTGGTAGTAGCCGGTGCACGGGGAGCAGCCGCCGGCCGTGGTGAACAGCGCGCGGAGCGTGTTCTGCTGGCTGATGTACAGCGCGCCCCAGTGGCCGAAGTGCGGACCGGCGACGGTCTTGTCGGTGAGCTCCGAGTAGTACGACGCCCAGTCGGTGGTGGCCTTCGCCTCGGCGTCGACGCCCAGGTTCTGCCGGATCTGGTTGGCGTACGCCTCGTACAGGGAGTCGAGGCCGGTGCCGCCCGGGTAGACGAGCGTCAGGGTGCCGTCGAACCCGCCGGCGCTCGCGAGGAGCTTCTTCGCCGCTGCCGGGTCGAACTCGCAGGCGTCGCCGCAGATGCCCTCCTCGGTGCCGGACATCGACGGTGGGGTCAACGCGGTGGCCGGGTCGTACAGGCCGCCGTAGATCGCGTCGTTGACCTCGTCACGGTCGATCGACATCGAGATCGCGCGGCGCACGTCGGGGTCGGAGTACCGGTCGTCCCACAGCGGGAACCCGAGGTAGTCGATGCCGGGGGCGTCGAACGAGTGCAGGCGGTCACCGAAGTCGGCCTTCGCGCTCGTCATCTTGTCGGTCGGCAGGAACAGCACGTCGGCGTTGCCGGCCAGGACGTCCGTGTAGGCGGTGTTCATGTCGGAGTAGCTGCGGAAGGTCACCTCGTCGGTGGCGGGCTTCGTGCCCTCGTAGTCCTTCCACGCCGTGACGGTGAACTCCTGGTCCGCCTTCCACGCCTTCGTCATCTCGTAGGGGCCGTTGCCGATCGGCTTCCTGTCGTACGCCTTCAGGTCGTCGTAGGCGGCCTCGGGCATCGGGTAGAACGCCGTCTGGGCCTGGCTGAGCTGCAGGGGGAACTGGCTGTCCGCGTGGGTGAGCGTGACCGTGAAGGTGTCCTTGCCGGTGACCTCCAGCCCCGACATCTCCTTGGTCTTCGGGGTGCCCTTCGCCGGGTTGAGGTCCGTGTACCCGACGATCCCGGCGAGCTGACCGCTGTTCTCCCACGCGTTCGGGCCGTAGGCGACGTGGTTCCAGGCCTTCACGTAGCTCTCCGGCGTGACGGCCTCGCCGTTCTGGAACGTCCAGCCGTCCCGCAGCGTGATCGTCCAGGTGGTGGCGTCGTCGCTCTCGACGCTCTTCGCGGCGACGTCCTGCAGATCACCGTCGGCGTCGGTCTGGGTGAGCGGCGCGAAGACGCTCATCACCTGGTCGAAGGCCACGGTCTGCCGGCCCGGGGTCAGGTGGTCGGGTTCGCCGGTCGCGTAGACCAGGCTCGAGGGAGCGTCGTCGGCCGCGCCGCCCGCCGAACAGCCGGTCGCCACCAGTGCCAAGGTTGCCGCCGCGGCCAGCGCGGCGATCGTCCTGCGTCGCATGATCTCTCCTCGATCGGGTGCGGCCGGATCCCTGCCCGGTCGTCGTGGTGGGAAAGCTAGGACGGTTCGAATCCCGACCACAAGACTTCTTTCAATGCGCTCTGAGAGTTTTACCGCGCAGAAACACAGAAGAAACGACACCCGTCGCGCGACCGAGCCCGTTGTGCAACGCTCGGAGCATGCGCCACACACCGCACTTCCTGATGACCGACGTCGACGAGGTCCGACGCCTCATCACCGGGAACCCGTGGGCGACGATCGTGTCGCACACCGCGGCCGGGCTGGTCGCCTCGCACTACCCGGTGCTGCTCGAGGCCCCCGGCCCCGACGACGACCCGGACGCCCTCGTCCTGGTGTCCCACGTCGGCCGCCCCGACGAGCTCGCGCACGAACTCGGACGGCACGAGGTCCTCGTCGTGTTCCAGGGCCCGCACGGCTACGTCTCCCCCGCCTGGTACCCGCCGGAGCAGTTCGTGCCGACCTGGAACCACGTCACCGCCCATGTCTGGGGCACCCCCGAGCTCCTGTCCGACGACGAGAACTTCCGGGTGCTCGGCGAGCTCGTCGACCACTTCGAGCAGGTCATGCCGGAGCCGGTCTCGCTCGAGATCGACGAGCAGACCGCACGCCGGATGGCGAAGGGCACCGTCGGCATCCGGATCCGCGTCACCCGGTTCGACGCCCGCGCGAAGCTCTCCCAGAACAAGGCTCCCGAGGTGATCGACCGCATCGTCGCCGGGCTGCGGGGCGACGGCCCCTACGCGTCGCCGGCGCTCGCCGCCGAGATGGAACGGGTCCGGTCCGGAGGGTCCACGACGGACAGCCGGGAGGCGCGATGAGCGAGATCCTGCTGCGCACCGTCCGCAGGGTGGGCACCTCCGGGGCCCCTGCCGACGTCCGCGTCGTCGACGGCCGGGTCACCGAGATCGCGCCGACCGGCACGCTCGACCCCACGGGCGTCGACACCGACGTGGTCGAGGCGGCCGGCGCCTGGCTCGGCCCGGGGCTCCGCGACCACCACACGCACTTCGACCAGTGGGCACTCGTCCGCCGCCGTGTCGACGTCACCGGCTGCGACTCCGCCGAGGCGACCGCCGACCTGCTCGCCGCCGTCGCGCGGGCGGGCGTGGCGGACCGCGTCGTGGTCGGACACGGCTACCGCGACGGGATGTGGCCGCGCCCCGCACGACGCGAGCTGCTCGACCGAGCCGCACCGGGCCTCCCGGTCGTCGTCATCAGCGCGGACCTGCACGCGGTGTGGTGCAACGCGCTCGCACTCGCGCACTTCTCGGCTGCTGTCGGCCGACCGCTCGAGGCGGGCGAGGACGGGGTCCTGCGCGAGCAGGACGCGTTCGACGTGACCGGTGCGCTGTCGCAGGTGCCGGACGACCTGCTCGACGCCTACGTGACGGATGCCGCCGAGGCCGCGGCGGCCCGCGGGGTGACGGGCGTGGTCGACCTCGAGATGCGCTTCGGGCTCGACCGCTGGCGCCGCCGGATCCACGCCGGCACCGACGCGATCCGAGTCGCGTCCGGGGTGTACCCGGCCGAGCTCGACCAGGCCATCGCCCGGGGGCTGCGCACCGGCGACGTGGTCGAGGGCACGCGGGGCCTGCTCACGATGGGACCGTTCAAGGTGGTCACGGACGGGTCGCTCGGCACCCGGACCGCCGCCATGACCGACGGCTCCGGCGTGCTCGCCTGGCCGTTCGAGGAGCTCGTCGCGATCACCCGCCGCGCCGTCGACGCCGGGCTCGTCCCCGCGATCCACGCGATCGGCGACCGTGCGAACACCCTGGCGCTCGACGTCTTCGAGACCGTCGGTGCCCGCGGCACGATCGAGCACGCACAGTTGCTCGTCGACACCGACGTCGACCGGTTCGCCCGGCTCGGGGTGGCCGCATCCGTGCAACCCGAGCACGCCATGGACGACCGGGACATCGCCGACCGGCACTGGGCGGGGCACACCGACCGGGCCTTCGCCTTCGCCTCGCTCGCCCGGGCCGGAGCACGCCTGCTGCTCGGGTCGGACGCCCCGGTGGCGCCACTCGACCCGTGGGTGTCGATGGCGGCAGCCGTCGGGCGGGACCGTGACGGGCGGGACCCGTGGCACCCGGCCGAACGGCTCTCGGCACTCGTCGCGTGGCAGGGGTCGACCGACGGGCGCGTCGGCGTGTCCGTCGGCGACGTGGCGGACCTGGTGCTCGTCGAGTCCGACCCGCTCGCCGCGTCCTCGTCCGCCGCACTCCGTGGCACGCAGGTGCTCGGGACGGCCGTCGCGGGACGCTTCACGTACCGGGAGCTGTGAGCGGACGGGTGTGCCCGCGCCCGTGGGCTACTTCTGGTCCTTCGGGCACCAGTAGAGCTTCCGGCCGGCCATGTCGGCCATCCGGATCTCGGTGCCGCACACCCGGCACGGCTCGCCCTGGCGGTGGTAGACCCAGTGGCGGTCCTTGCGGGAGCGCAGGGCCTTCTTGTGGTCGGCCTCGGACAGGTCGTCCATCGTCATCATCAGGCCGTCGCGGACGCCGTCGTGCAGCAGCTTCGACCAGTCGGCCCAGAGCGCCTTCGCCTGCTTGACGGTGATCTTCTTGCCCGGCTTGTACGGGTCGATGCGCTGCCGGAACAGCAGCTCGGCGCGGTAGATGTTGCCGATGCCGGCCACGACAGACTGATCCATGAGCAGCTGCCCGATGGCGACGTTCCGACGGCGGACGTTGTCCACGAAGGTCTTCTCGGCCTCGGGCCCGTCGTCGTTCATCGGGTCGGGGCCGAGCTTGTCGAGCGCGCGCTGCACCTCGGCCGGGGTCTCCACGACGCACGCGGTCGGGCCGCGCAGGTCGGCGACGGTGTCCTCGGTGAGGATCCGCACCCGGACCTGGCCCACCGGGTCCGGCGGGAAGGACTCGATCGGGTCCTCCGCCTTCTCCTGCTCAGCCATCCGGTACCGGGCGAGCCGCGGTGCGCCGATCGAGCTGAGCGACTCCTCGCGGTCGTCGTCGTCCGACAGCGCCTCGGCCGTGGAGATCACGCCGGCGAAGTCCCACGCTCCGTACAGCCCGAGGTGGACGCGGAGGAACAGGTCGCCCTCGAACTCCAGGAACATCTGCTTCGCGACGGCACGGGCGGCGATCATGCGCTTGCCGTCGAGCTGCGCGGCCCCGGCGGCGAAGCGACCCTGGGGGCTCGACACCTCGCAGCGCTTGCCGACGAAGTGCCGGGTGAACTGGTTGGCGATGCGGTGGACGGAGTGACCCTCGGGCATGACTACCGTTCTACCCGGTACCCCTGACGAGCCGGACTACGCGTCGATCTGGCGGCCGGCGATCAGCCCAGTGGTCTCGTACTCGGCGAGCTGCGCGATGCGGCGGGCGTGGCGCTCCTCGCCGGAGAACGGCTCGGCGATGAACAGGTCGACGAACCGGATCGCCTCGTCCTCGGTGTGCTGGCGCGCGCCGATGGAGATGACGTTGGCGTCGTTGTGCTGCCGGGCGAGCAGCGCGGTCGACTCGTTCCAGACGAGCGCGGCACGGATGCCCTCGACCTTGTTGGCGGCGATCTGCTCGCCGTTGCCGGAACCGCCGAAGACGACACCGAGGGCCTGGACACCGGCGCGCTGGTCCCGCACCACGGCGTGCGCGGCGTTGATGCAGAACGAGGGGTAGTCGTCGAGCGCGTCGTACTCGGTCGGACCGTGGTCCACCACCTCGTGCCCGGCTTCGGTCAGGTGGGTTGCGAGGGTCTTGTTGAACTCGAGGCCGGCGTGGTCCGTTCCGAGGTGGATGCGCATGGGACCGATCCTATTCCCGCGGCTCCGGGGCCCGGACCACCACGGACTACGGCGCGCGGACCACCACGACGAGGTACCGGGTGGGGTCCTCGCCCGGGTTGCGGTAGACGACGTCGGCGGGGTCGCCGAGCTCGATCCGGTCCCCCGCCGCCAGACGCGTCGGCTCGCCGCCGACGGCGACCTCGAGCACGCCGTCGACGACCCAGATGCAGTGCCGCAGGAACGCGTAGGCGGACGCCGGGTAGGCCACTTCGCGGCCGGCCGGGAGGCGCACCTCGGTGACGTCAGCTGGGAACGCCGCGCTCGAGACCGGGCGGCGGCGGTACCCGGTGTCGGGATCGGTCCAGGAATCGGCGGTCGCGCCGCGCTGGACCCCGCGCGCCTCGTCGGGGTCCGTCACTCTGGGCACCTCGTGCTCCAGGGCATCGTCGAGGAGCTGCGAGATCGTCAGGCCGAAGGCACCGGACAGGCGACCGAGGATCGTCGCGGTGGGGCTGGAGACCCCGCGTTCGACGCGGTTGATCATCGCGCGGGAGACGCCGGACTCCTCGGCGAGCTCGGTGAGGCTCCACCTTCGCTCGGTGCGGAGGCGCTGGAGGCGTTCACCGAGCGCCCGCTGCTCGGCGACCGAGGTGTCGTCGGCGCCGGTTGCGGGATCGGTGCGCTCGTCGTCTACGATGTGAGACATGACGACAGCATATGCGACGAACGGGGTCGTGATCCGCGACTGCTCCCCGAGCGACCTCGACGTCGTGCACGCCCTGCACGTCGATGCCGTGCTGCACTCCACCGCCATCTGGCAGGACACCCCGCACCCGCGTGCGTACTTCGACGGGTGGCTCGCCGAGCGGCAGGGCGGCGGGTACCCGGTGGTCGTGGCCGAGGTCGACGGCGTCGTGGCCGGCTACGCCACGTACTCCCAGTGGCGGCCGCACCAGGGGTACCGGCTGACCGTCGAGCACAGCGTCTACGTGGTCGAGGCGTTCCGCGGCCGGGGCATCGCGACCACTCTGATGGCCGAGTTGGTCGCGCGCGCCACCGCCGAGGGGCGACACGTCATGATGGCCGGGATCTGCAGCACCAACACGGGGTCGATCGCCCTGCACGAGCGCCTGGGGTTCACCACGGTCGCGGTCGTGCCCGAGGTCGGACGCAAGTTCGACCGCTGGCTCGACCTGACGCTCATGCGCCTGCCGCTCGTCTGACGCGACGGGCGGGGCGGACGCACCACGGGCCTCCCGGCCGCCCGTCGACGAACGGAACCCGGTTCCGGAGCGTCAGTCGGTGGTGTCGAAGACCGGGCCGACGGTGCGCGAGCGCTTGAGCTCGAAGAAACCGGGGTACTTCGCGACGGCGACGACGCCGTCCCACAGGTCGAGCGCCTCCTGGCCCTTGGGCGCCGGGGAGATGACCGGTCCGAAGAACGCGGTGCCCTCGACGGCGATGACCGGCGTCCCGACGTCCTGTCCGACGCGGTCGATGCCGTCCTGGTGGCTGACGCGCACGGCGGCGTCGACCTCGTCCGTCCATGCGTCCTCGAGCAGGTCGGCGTCGAGGCCGAGCTCCGCGAGCACGGCGGGGACGACCTGCTCCGGGTCGGACTCCTGGCGGTGGTGGATGTGCTCGCCGAGCGCGTCGTAGAGCGGCTTCACGACGTCCTGCCCGAGCCGGAGCCGCGCCGCCGTGACGATGCGCGGGTAGACCTGACCGGCGTGCAGGCGCTCCTTGTAGCTCTCCGGCACGTCCTGGTCCTCGTTGAGGACGAACAGGCTCATCACGTTCCAGGTCACGTCGAGGTCGCGGTGCTCGGCGACCTCACCCACCCAGCGGCTCGTCATCCAGGCCCAGGGGCAGTTCGGGTCGAACCAGAACTCCACGGCGGTGCGCTCGGTGGTGGGGTCGGTCGGGTTGTCCACAGTCGTCTCGGTCACGATCCGAGGGTACGCGGCGTCGCTAGGCTGGAACCCATCGTCCCGCCGGCGCACGACGCCGTCCGGGGCCCCGTACGCGGACGCCGATCGTCCGCGTCCCCAGCGAAGATGGAGCGTTGCGTGCCCGGAGAGAACCTCACCCGAATCGAAGCCCAGGAGCGCGCGGCCGTCGTCGCCGTGCAGACGTACGACGTCGAGCTCGACCTGACCCGCGGCGCCGACAGCTTCGGCAGCACCACGCGGGTGCGCTTCACCGCCACCGCCGGCGCATCGACCTTCATCGACGCCATCACGAAGACCGTGCACTCGATCACGCTGAACGGCACGGCGCTCGACGTCGCCGCGGTGAACGACGGCGTGCGCATCCGGCTCGACGACCTGCAGGAGCAGAACGAGCTCGTGGTCGTCAGCGACGCGCTCTACACGAACACCGGTGAAGGCCTGCACCGCTTCGTCGACCCGGTGGACGACGAGGTGTACCTGTACTCCCAGTTCGAGGTCCCGGACTCCCGCCGCATGTTCGCGGTGTTCGAGCAGCCCGACCTGAAGGCCGAGTTCTCCTTCACCGTGACGGCGCCGTCGCGGTGGCAGGTCGTCTCGAACTCCCCCACGCCGGAGCCGCACGTCGACGGCGACGTCGCGACCTGGGCCTTCCCGCCCACCGCGCGCATCTCGAGCTACATCACCGCGCTCGTCGCCGGCCCGTACGAGGTCGTGCGCGACGAGCTGACCAGCCGCGACGGCCGGACGATCCCGCTCGGTGTGTTCGCGCGCAAGTCGCTCGCCTCCTACCTCGACCCCGAGTACGTGTTCGACATCACGAAGAAGGGCTTCGCGTACTTCGAGGAGAAGTTCGACGTCGCTTACCCCTTCGACAAGTACGACCAGCTGTTCGTGCCGGAGTTCAACGCCGGTGCGATGGAGAACGCCGGCGCGGTCACGTTCACCGAGACCTACGTGTTCCGGTCGAAGGTCACCGACGCCATCAAGGAGCGCCGGGTCGTCACGATCCTGCACGAGCTCGCCCACATGTGGTTCGGCGACCTGGTCACCATGAAGTGGTGGAACGACCTGTGGCTCAACGAGTCCTTCGCCGAGTGGGCCTCCACGATCGCCACGGCCGAGGCCACCGAGTGGACCGAGGCCTGGACCACGTTCCAGGCGATGGAGAAGTCCTGGGCCTACCGCCAGGACCAGCTCCCCTCGACGCACCCGATCGTCGCGACGATCAACGACCTCGAGGACGTCCAGGTCAACTTCGACGGCATCACCTACGCGAAGGGCGGCTCGGTCCTCAAGCAGCTCGTCGCATGGGTGGGCATCGACGCGTTCTTCGCCGGTGTCTCCGCCTACTTCAAGAAGCACCACCACTCGAACACCGAGCTCCGCGACCTGCTCGTCGAGCTCGAGGCGACGAGCGGCCGTGAGCTGACCGAGTGGTCGAAGCTCTGGCTCGAGACCGCGGGCGTCAACACCCTGCGGCCCGAGATCGAGACCGACGAGTCCGGCGTCATCACGTCGTTCACCGTCCTGCAGGAAGCCCCCGCCGACCACCCGACGCTGCGCCCGCACCGTCTGGCGATCGGCGTGTACGCCTTCCGGAACGACGAGTCCGCGCCGTTCGGCGCCGACACTGCCTCCGCCGGCGGCAAGCTCGAGCGGGTCCACCGCGTCGAGATCGACGTCGACGGCGCCCGCACCGAGGTACCCGAGCTCGTCGGCGTCCAGCGCGGCGACCTCGTGCTGCTGAACGACGACGACCTGGCCTACGCCAAGATCCGTCTCGACGAGCACTCGCGGCGCACCGCGATCGAGCACCTCGCGTCGATCGCGAACCCGCTCGCCCGCTCGATCGTCTGGGGTTCCGTGTGGGACGCCACGCGCGACGCCGAGTCCCCGGCCAGCGACTACGTGCGCCTCGTGCTCGGCAACATCGCGACCGAGACCGAGTCGACGACCATCCGCACGACGCTCTCGCAGCTGCTGCTCACCGCACGCAACTACGTGGCACCGGGCTCGGTCGAGGCCACGGTCCGCACCGTCGGCGACACGCTCTGGCAGCTCGCGTCCTCGGCCGAGGCCGGTTCGGACGCGCAGTTCCAGTTCGTGAAGTTCTTCGCGCAGATCCCCTCCACGCCCGAGCACGTCGCGACCCTGCAGGGTCTCCGCGACGGATCGGTCACGCTGCAGGGCCTCGAGATCGACACCGACCTGCGCTGGGAGCTGCTCGAGGGCCTCGTGCTCACGGGCGCTGCGGACAACGCCGAGATCGACGCCGAGCTCGCCGCGGACAAGACCGCGTCGGGTGAGCAGGCCGCAGCCCGCGCACGGGCGACGATCCCCACGGCCGAGGGCAAGCTGGCAGCGTTCTCGTCGCTGGTCGACTCGTCCGAGCTGCCGAACGCCATCGTGCGCCAGACCACGGTCGGGTTCCAGCACGTGAACAGCCCGGTGCTGCTGGAGGGCCTCGTGCCGAAGTACTTCGAGGTCCTCACGCGCATCTGGGCCGAGCGCAGCTACCACATGGCGGACACCATCGTCTCGGGGCTCTACCCGGCGCCGCTCGCGTCGGCCGAGCTCCGTGACGCCGCCGCCGCGTGGCTCGAGGAGCACCCGGAGACGCCGGCGCTGCGCCGCATCGTGTCCGAGAGCCTCGCGGGCACCGAGCGCGCGCTCCGGGTCCAGGCCGCCGACGCCTGACCCCCGCTCTGATCCGGCGGGGTCTTGGTGTTCCTCCAGGGACGCCGAGGCCCCGCCGCTTAGCATCGACCGGATATGAACTTGGCTGCTACCACCGAAGACACGTCCAAACTGCTCTCGAACGCGTTCACGGACTTCGTCGAGACCTGGCAGGCGCCGATCACGATCGTCATCACGATCATCGCGGCGATCATCCTCCGGTTGATCTTGCGCCGAATGATCAAGCAGGTCGTCGACCGGATCGTCAACGGCGTCAAGAAGCGCCAGGGTGCCGCTGACACACAGGCCCTCATCGCGTCGCCGGTGCAGACGGCTCGGGTCGTCCAGCGCACCCGGACGCTCGGCAGCGTGCTCGAGAACCTCGCCACGGTCGTCGTCGTCGCGATCGCTCTCGTCATCATCGCCACTGCCGTGTGGAAGGGTGCCGCGGTCGGCATCGTCGGCGGTGCGTCCCTCGTCGCCGCCGGTCTCGCCGTCGGCGCCCAGTCCATCGTGAAGGACCTGCTGTCCGGCGTCTTCATGATCCTCGAGGACCAGGCCGGCGTCGGTGACGTCGTCGACACCGGGCAGGCCACCGGTGTCGTCGAGAACGTCGGGCTGCGCGTCATGCAGATCCGCGACGTGAACGGGATCCTGTGGTTCGTGCCGAACGGCCAGATCCTGCGCGTCGGCAACCTGTCGCAGGGCTGGTCGCGCGTGCTCGTCGACATCACCGTCCCCTACGACACCGACATCGACGCCGTGCAGGACGCCCTGCTCAAGGCGGCCGTCACGATGTCGCAGGAGTCCCGCTGGCGGCAGCGGATCGTCGAGAAGCCGGAGATCTGGGGCCTGCAGTCGATCACCGACGCCGGCATGGTCTTCCGCTTGGTGGTGAAGACCCGCGCGTCGGAGCTCGACGTGGTCGGTCGGGAGCTGCGCACCCGCCTGAAGCACGCCGTCGACGAACTCGGCATCACCCTGCCGGCGATGGCGATGATCATGCCCGAGGGCTGGGAGAACGCCACCTCGATCAACGGCCTGCGCACCGTCCGCACCCAGCCGACGCCGGCACCCACGAAGCCCCGGCGCACCAAGCGCAACATCCTCGGGCAGCCGATCCGCACGGACGACCCCGACAGCGGGAAGGACCCCCGATGACCGACCCCACACCCCCGAGCGGCACGGGCGGGCCCGGAGCACGCGGCTCGCTCGGCATGCCCGGCGCCCCCGGCATGCCCGGCTCGGTCGGCGTCCCGGCGCAGCCGATCTCCCTGCGCGTCGGGGAGCACGGCGCCTCGGCCACGGGGTCGCTGTACGAGCGGATCGGCGGCGCCCCCACCTTCGACCGGCTCGTCCGGCGCTTCTACGAGGGCGTGCAGCAGGACGAGGTCATCTGGCCGATGTACCCGGCGGACGACCTCGAGGGTGCGATCTGGCGCCTCTCCGCCTTCCTGCAGCAGTACTGGGGCGGCCCCGGCACCTACAGCGAGCAGCGCGGCCACCCTCGCCTGCGGATGCGGCACAACCCGTTCCGCATCACGTCCGAGGCCCGGGAACGCTGGCTCCACCACATGCACGAGGCGGTCGAGTCGCTCGAGCTCCCTCCCCTCGACGAAGCCGAGCTCTGGGGCTACCTCGACCGCGCTGCCCACGCGATGACGAACACCTTCGACTGACGCGCTCCGGGCGCGTCGCCGGCGCGGTGGACCCCGCACGTGGCGGACGGGAGGCCCGTGGCGGCGCCGCCACGGGCCTCCCATCCGCCGGTCCCCGCGTCCTCGTGCCCCGGGACGCCGGCGTCTTCTGGCGGCGCGTCTCAGCGCACGGACGAGCCAGAGGCGAGGTCCTCGACCAGGGACGGCCGCGACGGCCGCCAGCCGAAGGCTGACCGGGCGTGTGCGCCGGACGCCTCCTGGTGCAGCAGCAGGGCGTCGGCGAATTCCCGCCCGAGCCGTTCGCGGCTCGCGTCGACGCTCTCGGCGACGACCGGTGCACCGTGGGCCCCGGCCTCGGCGATCTGGCGGACGGTCGGGTTGTCGCCGGTCGCGGCGACGATGTACCCGTCGGCCTGGCCGCGGTGCAGCGCGAGGACGTAGAGCTCGCCGAGGTCGTCGACGTGCACCGTCGTCCACCGCTGCGAGCCGTCGCCCACCAGCCGCACCGGCTGCTCGCCGTCGCTGACGAACATCGCCGGGATGCCGGCGCCGCGCCCGTAGACGATGCCAGGGGCGACGATGGTGCTCCGCACGTCGCTCCCCCGCAGCAGGGCCTCGTTCGGCCCGCGCCAGGCGGTCAAGGCCGGCGGGTCGATCGGCGACTGCTCGGAGATGTCCGTCGAGTCGCCGAAGGTGAAGATCCCGCCGGTGTGCACGAACGGCTTCGGTGTGCCAGCCAGGGCACCGATCGCGGTGCGGATGAAGTCCGGGTCGACGCCCGGCGCCGATGCCGTGTGGACCACGCCGTCGCTCTCGTGCAGCAGGCGTTCGACGACGTCGGTGTCGGCGACGTCGCCGACCAGGGCCCGGCCACCGGCGTCACGGACCTGCTTGGCCTTCTCGTCGGAGCGGACGAGCGCGGTGACCTCGTCGCCGTGGGCCACGAGGGAGCGGAGGACGGAGGATCCGATGTAGCCGGACGCACCGGTGAGGAAGACGTGCATGCCGCCAGCCAACCACGGCGACCGGGCGGCGTCGCGGTCGGCGCCCCGTCGTCGCCGCAGCCGTCGTCGCTACGAGCTCAGGGTCCAGGCGCGGCGCTTCACGAGCACGTGGCCGCGCGAGGTCGTGAGTCGGCTCCACGGGCCCGTCTCGAACAGGCGGACCGGGTCGTGCCCGAGGAACCCGAGACTCTCGCCCGCGAAACCCGCACCTGCGGGCAGGTGCTCGACGCCGGGGACCGGTCGGCCCCAGACCTCGGCACGGATCCGCCGGACGATGGCCTCGCCCGCGTTGGACGGCACGGCGTCGGCGACCTCGGCGATGCCGTCACGGGTGGCCCGGCGGAGGAGTTCCGGTGAGACGTCCGGCAGCGGGACCCAGCCGCCGCGGGGCGGGGAGATGGCCGCCCACGTCACGGTGTGCACCTCGTGCGGCAGCTCGACCTCGATCGGGGTGGCCCGCGTCGGGTCGGCGCCCTCGGCGTGTTCGGCGTCCTGTGCCTCGGCCAGCAGGCGGAGGCGCTCGAGGAGCGACTGCAGCGGGACCACGGTGTCGATCGACGCGGGCTCGGTGAGCGAGAACGTGCGCAGCCCGAGCACCGTCGGCAGTTCGTCGAGCAGCCCGAGCGGGTAGAGGATCGCCGTGTAGACGGCCAGGACGCCGGAATCGGCGATGAGCCGGACCGAGCCGTCCTCGATCCGAGCGGCACGTCCGAGGTACGTGCGGAGGTCACCGAGTGAGGCGGCGTCGGGAAGCGTGAACGAGTTGCCCATGTCGTGCCCGATCCTACCGGCCATCGGGACCGCGCAGCCTGGGCGCGGCGACCTGCGACGGCGGCGGGCAGCCGTTCGTAGACTGCACAGCGTGAACGGCGAACCCGACTTCCTGCGGACCCTGCGACTCGAGGACACCGGCGCGAGCACGGGCGAGACGATCCTCACGGGCGCCAGCCACTGGTCACCCGGTGGACGGGTGTTCGGCGGCCAGGTGTTGGCGCAGTGCATCGTCGCCGCGCAGCGCACGATCGAGGGACGCGACGTCCACTCGATGCACGGCTACTTCCTGCGGCCCGGCGACATCGACGTGCCGATCACCTTCGGCGTGGAGCGCATCCACGACGGCCGGTCGTTCGCGGCCCGTCGCGTGCAGGCGTACCAGCGCGGTGTCCCGATCTTCTCGATGATCGCGTCGTTCCAGGTGCCGGACACCGGCATCGAGCACCAGGACCCGTACCCGGTGGACACCCCGGACCCCGAGTCCCTGCCGTCGGCCGCGTCGATCCTGTCCGCGATCGACCACCCGGTCGCACGTGCCTGGGCCGCGCGGTCCATCGACCTGCGACACGTCGAGGGCCCGGTGTTCGTCGACGTGCAGGGCGAACACGTGCCGCACCAGGCGGTCTGGTTCCGGGTGCAGGGCGACCTGCCCGAGGACCCGGCGCTCCACCGAGCCGTGCTCGGGTACGCGAGCGACCTGTCGATCCTCGAGCCGATCATGCGGCGGCACGGCGTCGCCTGGGGCACCCCGGGGGTCAAGAGCGCGAGCCTCGACCACGCCATGTGGTGGCACCGCGACGGTCGCGCGGACGAGTGGATCCTGTACACGCAGGAGTCCCCGAGCGCACAGGGCGGACGGGGACTCGCGTTCGGGCGGATGTTCTCCCGTGACGGCACGCTGCTGGCCACCGTCGCCCAGGAGGGCATGATGCGGGTGCCTACGGCCGGCTGAACTGCACCGGTTCCTCGAGGTAGCGCTCGCACGCGGCACGCTCGGTGTCGGTCAGCCGACGAGGACGGTTCGTCGCCGCGTCGACCATCACGAGTGCCGTCGTCGCCCGGGTGTACAGCACGGCGGGGTGCTGTCCCACCGGCGACCAGACCTCGTACGAGACGTCGATGCTCGCACCCCCGAGCCGCCCGATCCACATCTGGATGTCCAGCGGCTGACGGAGGTACGGGATCGATTCCAGGTACTCGAGGCGCTGGCCGGCGATCACCGTCATGGTGCCGGAACCGGGCCGACCGTCGATGATCGGCTCGGGCAGGTCGCCGTCGGGGTCCTCGCCAGGGTCGGCACCCCAGAACCCCACGATGCGCGCCTCCTCGAGGAGGCGCAGCATCGCGGAGTTGTTGACGTGACCGTAGGCGTCGATGTCGCTCCACCGCATGCGGATGGGAGCGTGCAGTCTCGCCACGCGGGTCAGTCGCGGGTGAGCTTGCGGTACGTCGCGCGCCCCGGCTTCGCGGCGTCGGCGCCGAGGCGCTCGATCTTGTTCTCCTCGTACGCCTCGAAGTTGCCCTCGAACCAGTACCAGTTCGGCGTGCCGTCCTCGTTGAGGCCCTCCCACGCCAGGATGTGCGTGGCGATGCGGTCGAGGAACCACCGGTCGTGGGTGATGACCACGGCGCAACCGGGGTACTCGAGCAGGGCGTTCTCCAGGCTGCCGAGCGTCTCGACGTCCAGGTCGTTGGTCGGCTCGTCGAGGAGCAGCAGGTTGCCGCCCTGCTTGAGCGTCAGCGCCAGGTTCAGACGGTTGCGCTCACCACCGGACAGGATGCCGGCACGCTTCTGCTGGTCCGGGCCCTTGAAGCCGAACTGCGACACGTAGGCGCGGGACGGGATCTCGGTCTTGCCGACCTGGATGTAGTCGAGCCCGTCGGACACGACCTCCCACAGGTTCTTGTTCGGGTCGATGCCGCCACGGGTCTGGTCGACGTAGGAGATCTGGACGGTGTCGCCGATCTTCAGCGTGCCGCCGTCGAGGGGCTCGAGGCCGACGATCGTCTTGAAGAGCGTGGTCTTGCCGACACCGTTCGGGCCGATGACACCGACGATGCCGTTGCGGGGCAGCGTGAACGACAGGTCGCCGATGATGACGCGCTCACCGAACTGCTTGCGCAGGTGCTCCGCGTCGATGACCTGCGAGCCCAGACGCGGGCCGACCGGGATCACGATCTCCTCGAAGTCGAGCTTGCGCGTGCGCTCGGCCTCGGTGACCATCTCCTCGTACCGGGCGAGACGGGCCTTCGACTTCGCCTGACGGCCCTTGGTGTTGCTCCGGACCCAGTCGAGCTCCGAGGACAGGCGCTTCGCCAGCTTGGCGTCCTTCTTGCCCTGGACCTCGAGGCGAGCACGCTTCTTCTCGAGGTAGGTCGAGTAGTTGCCCTCGTACGGGTACAGGCGGCCACGGTCGACCTCGGCGATCCACTGGGCGACGTGGTCCAGGAAGTACCGGTCGTGGGTCACGGCGAGGACAGCACCGTGGTACTGCTGCAGGTGCTGCTCGAGCCAGAGCACGCTCTCGGCGTCGAGGTGGTTGGTGGGCTCGTCGAGGAGGAGCAGGTCGGGCTTCTGGAGCAGCAGCTTGCAGAGCGCGACGCGGCGCTTCTCACCTCCGGACAGGTGGGTGACGAGTTCGTCCCCCGGGGGGCACTGCAGCGCGGCCATGGCCTGCTCGAGCTGGGAGTCGAGGTCCCACGCGTCGGCGGCGTCGATGTCCTCCTGCAGCGTGCCCATCTCGGCCAGGAGCGCGTCGAAGTCGGCGTCCGGCTCGGCCATGAGCGCCGAGATCTCGTTGAAGCGTGCGAGCTTGCCGTGGATCTCGCCCACGCCTTCCTGCACGTTCTCGAGCACGGTCTTGCTCTCGTCGAGCTCCGGCTCCTGCATGAGGATGCCGACGCTGAAGCCCGGCGTGAGCTTCGCCTCGCCGTTGGACGGCTGGTCGAGACCCGCCATGATCTTCAGGATCGTCGACTTACCAGCACCGTTCGGTCCGACGACGCCGATCTTGGCACCGGGGAGGAACGACATCGTGACGTCGTCGAGGATCAGCTTGTCGCCGACCGCCTTGCGGGCGCGGACCATCTGGTAGATGTACTCAGCCATATCGGCCCCAAGTGTAGTGACACCACCGGAGCACCGCTCGCCCGACGCCGGATCGCCGCTTCCCGCACCTGTACGAACAGGCCTGTTGTTCGCGGCAACGACGACGTAGCTTTGGCTCACCCCGCTGCCTCGGGCCCGTCGCCCACCACGACGAGGACCAGGATCAGGACCACGGACAGGACGAGGACCATGACCACGCACACGACCACGACCCCGTCGCGGCTCCGCCGCCTCGCGCTCCCCTTCGTCGGAGCGATCGCACTCACCGTCGCACTCATCGCCCCGGTGTCGCCGGCGTCCGCCGCCGGTGCCGTGCCGAAGGGCAGCCCGTACCTGCTGTACACGGCGAGCATCAGCGCCAACGGCACGGGGACCGGCTACTCGTCGTACATCAACGTGCACGACGCCCACAACAACGCGTACGCCTTCGGGATCCAGTCGGACAAGGGCTCCCCCGAGAGCAAGGGCAAGCCGCGCTACATCTGGGAGCGCGTGCAGAACGGCAAGTTCACCTACGGCTACCTCGGTCCGGCCACCAACAAGCTCACGCCCATCGGCATGCGCTGGTACAAGAACGACGTCGCGACGATGATCGTGAACCACAAGACGATCGGCACCCTCAAGCTCAACCTCGACGGCCGCCTGTTCTTCAACGCCGAGGCCAACGCACGCCTGAACGGTGACGTCGTGCACTCCACGGTGCAGAACACCCGCATCACGGTGGGTGACCGCAAGTCGAACACCGGCCTGAACGGCAAGTGGGACACGAGCTTCTCGTTCCACGGGCTGAAGGCGAAGCAGACGAACAGTCCGCGGGTGCAGGGCGCCAGCTTCAAGATCGACGGCCGCGTGACCGGTCTGCCACGCGGCGGCAACTGGGACACGACCCAGGTCTCCGGCATCGCGATGATCGCCCAGAAGTGGTGACCGACGCGACGCGGTGAACCGTCTGCACACCCTGCGGCCTGACCCGCGCACCCCGACTCCGGTCGGCGTGCGGATCAGGCCGCTTCGGCGTCGGGTGCGTGGTCCTCGAGGGGCGGCGAAGGGTCCCAGGGGGCGGCGTCCTGTTCGAGGACGTGCTCGGACGGCCCCGCCGGCTCCTCGCCGTCACCGAGGGCCGGCGCGCCGTGCAGCCCGTCACCGTCACCGTCGCCGACGCCGACGCCGACGCCGTCCGGACCGTGCTCGGTCGCCGGTGGGTGGTCGTGCGAACCGTCCGGCTCCGCGCCGTGGTCGGACCCGTGTCCGGCGCCGTGCCCCGCCGGGTCGCGGACCTCGCCGGTGCGGGGGTCCACACCGCGCAGGCCACCCTGCCCCGAGGCTCCGTCGCCGACCTGCCGCGGCACCCGCAGCCAGTTGCTGATCCCCCACGCCAGGTCGTGGCCGATGCCGTCGGCGTCGATCTCGACCGAGGTCCCGCCGCGACCGTCCCGTTCCCACGTGCGGATGCGGACCCGGCCGGCGACGACGATCCGGTCGCCCTTCTTCAGGGACTTGTACACGTTCGACGCGAGCGACCGGAACGCCGTGACGGTGTACCAGTTGGTCGCGCCGTTGACCCAGGCGGCGCTGGCCCGGTCCCAGCGGCGCGAGGGTGACGCGAGTCGGAGACTCGTGATGGCGATGCCGGTCTCGGTGACGAGGTGCCGGGGCTCGGTGGCGACGATTCCGCAGACGGTGATGATGTCGTTCATGCGTCGATCGTCACGGAGCCCGGGGCCGCGTCAGCGGCCCCGGGCTCGATCTGTGGCGGGCGGACCCGATCAGGCGACCTGTGGAGGACGAGTCCCCCGGGCCTCCTGTCCGGACCCGGTCAGTGCGCTCGGAACTCGGGCCGGGCGGCCAACGGTCCGAGCGCGGCGTGGACCGCGCCCTTCGCGGACTCGAGGGACGGGTACGGCCCGCCCGCCCGTCGTCGTCCGTACAGCTCGACCTGGAACCCGTCCGCCGCGCGGTGGATGCTGCCCACCGCTCCGGCCGGACCGATCGCGACCCAGGTTCCCGTGTTGTCCGTCATGTTCGAACCACCTCCTCGTGGCCCTGCCGCCCCGGGGTCAGGACGCCAGGATGTACTGACTGTAGGCCTTCCGGACCTTGTTCACCTTGGGCAGCGCGACTGCGAGGCAGTAGCCCTGCCCGGGGTTCTTCGCGAAGAAGTCCTGGTGGTACTCCTCGGCCGTGTAGAAGGTCGAGAGTGGCTCGATCGTGGTGACGATGCCGCCGTCCCAGATCTCCGACGCCCGCTCGATGGCGCGCTCGAACAGCTCGCGTTGCGCGTCGTCGGCCGGGAACATCGCCGAGCGGTACTGCGTGCCGACGTCGGCCCCCTGGCGGTTCAGCTGGCGGGGGTCGTGCAGCGTGAAGAAGACGTCGAGGATCACGTCGGCCGGGATCACCGACTCGTCGAACGTCACCGCGACTGCCTCGGCGTGCCCGGTCGTCCCGGTGCACACCAGTTCGTAGGAGGGGTCCTCGACCTGTCCGCCGACGTAGCCGGACACCACGTCCTGCACACCCTGGAGTGTGCGGTACACGGCGTCGAGACACCAGAAACATCCACCTGCGAGCACGAACGTGGTCATGGCCACAACCTCTCTGCGGGCTGCTGGTGCAGCCCCTCGTTCCTCCACAACAGTGTGCGCGGAGACCCTGTTCCCCAGGCCGGACGGCGCCCCTCGGCGTGTCGGTGGTCCCCCGTAGCGTCGGAACCACACCGACCAGGAGGCCAGCGATGCAGACCACGACCGAACCCGCCCTGCGGATCCGCACCGTCCCGCTGGCCCGCGCCCGGGGCGACTACCGCATCCTCGACGTCCGCGACGACCTGAGCAGGGTCACCCGGGCCAACGGCGAGATCGTCGGGTACGTCGACCGCATCGACGTCGCCGGTGACACCGCCTACCGTGCCCGCCGGTACGTCGCGACCGAGCGCCGGTTCGTCGAGCTGCCGAGCGTGTGGTCCGCCGACGACGCCGTGGACACCCTGCGCTGGTCTTGATGTTCCACATTGCAATCATCTGCACCGGGATGCACGGAACGCCGCCCGGCCTCCCCGACGCCTGACCGTTCCGTGGGTATGGTGCGCGCATGGACTGGTGGAACGACCTGACCGACTGGACTTCGTCCGACACGGGGTGGCGGGTGCTCTCGGGCGCTGTGATCCCCTTCGTCGCCATCGTCGTGGCGGGTGTCATCGCAGCGCTCATCGGGCGCAGCGCGACCAAGCGGGTCGTGGCGCTGCAGGAGCGGGAATCGAAGAACGCGGCGGTTGCCGCGATCCTGACGGCTGCGCGCAAGGCAGCGGCGTGGGGATCGCTCGGGCACGACGAGCGGGCCTACGCGGACCACCTCGCCGAGGATGCCGACATCCGGCTGCGCCTGCTCCCCGTGCAGGGTTCGCCGCTGGCCGCCAACTGGGCCCAGCACGAGATCGCCGACATCAAGAAGAACTCGTCGACGTTCAGCTTCCAGGCAGACCAGTCCCTCGCCGAGTTCCGTGACCGCCTGCTCGACTGGCAGGCACGACCGAGCCGTGCGCGCAAGCTCTTCAAGGCCGACCTCGAGCGCTGGAAGTTCGAGTCCCCGGATCCCGACGCCGACCTGATCAAGCGTCAGCAGGACTGGAACGCCGACCAGGCCGAACCCACTCGTGCGCAGGCGCAGGCGCAGGCAAAGACGCCGACACCGGCGCCGGCTGCTCCCGCCGAGCGTCCCACCCCGACCACGACCTCGCTGCGTCCGGCCCAGCGCCCCGCGTCCGCACCCTCGACTCCTCCGGCGCCAGCCGCTGCTGCACCCGGTGCTGCGTCAGCCGGTGCTGCGTCAGCCGGTCCTGCCGGCGGGACGACCCCGTCGTTCTCCGTGAACCGTGGCGCGGGCACGAACCCGAACCGCGGCAGCGCCGACCCGAACGCCACGCGCTCCTTCGGTGACAACACCACCCGCGTCTACGGCGACGACGAGGCTGCACCCCCGGTCCGTCCGGCGCTCGGCACCCCGACCTCGCCCGCCCGCTCCGTCCAGGGCCGCGGCACGGACGACACCGAGGTCGTGGGCGACGACAGCCCCACGCGGGCCTTCGGCGACGCGAGCGCCACTCGCGCGTCCGGCGACGCCGGCGCCACCCGCGCCTTCGGTGACACCGACCGCGGACCGCGGAACGACCGTCCGTCCTCGTCCGATCGCCCCGTCGCGACGCCCACCGCAGCCGACGCGCACGTCAACCGCGCGCCCGCGAACGACGTCCCGCCCGCATCGGCACCGCGGATCGACTCCCCCGGCACGACGACCACCACGTCCGTCCCGACGCGGCTCAACCAGGCCCCCGCCGAGCCGACCGACGCGAACGAGACCTCCGAGGCGCCGTACACGCAGCCGATCAGCGCCGCCGAACTCCGACGCCGCGCCGCGGACGACGACGAGTAACCACCCCACGACGAGAACGGGGCCGCCATCCGGAGAGGATGGCGGCCCCGTTCGTCTTCGGCGCCCCCGGCAGGAATCGAACCCGCGGCACGGTGGGTAGAAACCACCTGCTCTATCCACTGAGCTACGGAGGCGAGCAGCGTCGATTGTAGCGGCGAGCGGCCATCGGACGCTCGATGCACGCCCCGCCGCGTCGCGGTGACGGGGCTCGGCGGTCGCTCAACGGTCGGCCGCCGTCTGCCGTCCGTTCTCCTCCGGGACACCCGCGCTTCGTAGCGTCCGGAGCATGCGCACCACCGGTTCCGTCCTCGCCGTCGTGCCCGCACGTGCCGGATCGAAGGGGATCCCCGGCAAGAACCTCCGCACGGTCGCGGGTCGTTCGCTGGTTCGTCGGGCGGTCGAGTCGGCACGACGTGCCACGCGCATCGACCAGGTGGTCGTCACGACCGACAGCGACGCCATCGCCGCCGAGGCGGTCGCTGCCGGTGCCGCCGTGGTCCGCCGTCCGCCCGAGCTCGCCGGCGACGAGGCGTCATCGGAGTCCGCCCTGCTGCACGTCCTCGACGCGATGAGCACCCCGCTGCCCGAGGTCCTCGTCTTCCTGCAGGCGACCTCGCCGTTCATCGACCCGGCCGACCTCGACGCCGCCGTCGCGCGCGTGGTCGACGGGCACGCCGACACGGTGTTCGCGGCCGCTCCGTCGCACGCGTTCCTGTGGCGGACCGCCCCGGACGGCACGGCGGTCGCGGTGAACCACGACGCGGCGACCAGGCCCCGTCGGCAGGACCGCGAGCCCGAGTACCGCGAGACCGGCGCCTTCTACGTGATGCGGACGGCGGGGTTCCTCGAGAACCGACACCGGTTCCACGGCCGCGTCGAGTTGGCCGTCGTCGACGGTGCCGGCGCGATCGACATCGACGACGAGGCCGACCTGGCCCTCGCCGAAGCCCTCGCCGAAGCGCCCGGCGAAGCGCCCGGCGCGCCGACCGACGCACGCGTCGGCGCCCCGGCACCAGCACCCACCACGACTCGAGACCCATCCCCGACGCGGGCCACGCCCGCACCGAACGGAGCACCATGACCGTCACCATCGGTACGTCCACGATCGGCGCGGGCCACCCCGCATACCTCATCGGCGAGATCGGCCTCAACCACAACGGCGACGTCGACATCGCGAAGCAGCTCATCGACGTCGCCGCCGACGCGGGCCTGCAGGCCGTGAAGTTCCAGAAGCGCACCCCCGCGATCTCCACGCCGGAGCACATGAAGAACACCCCGCGCAGCACCCCGTGGGGCGACATGACCTACCTGGAGTACCGCTACCGCGTCGAGTTCGACCGCGACCAGTACATCGAGATCGGTGACCACGCGACCCTCCGCGGCCTCGACTGGTTCGCGTCGCCGTGGGACGAGCCGTCCGTCGACTTCCTCGAGGACCTCAACGTCGTCGCCTACAAGATCGCCTCGGCGTCCGTCACCGACCTCGGCATGCTCGCCGCCGTCGCCGCGACCGGCAAGCCCGTCATCCTGTCGACCGGCATGTCCACGCTCGAGCAGATCGACGCCGCCGTCGAGGCCCTCGGCACCGACCGCCTCGTCCTCATGCACGCGACGTCGACCTACCCGCTGCCGGCCGAGGAGGCGAACCTCCGCATGATCGACACCCTCGCCCACCGCTACGCGGGCGTCCCCGTCGGCTACTCCGGCCACGAGCCCGGCCTGCAGATCTCCATCGCCGCCGTCGCCCTCGGTGCAACGGCCGTCGAACGGCACATCACGCTCGACCGCACGATGTGGGGCTCCGACCACGCCGCGTCGCTCGAACCGCACGGCCTGAAGACGCTCGCCCGCGACATCCGCATCATCGAGACCGCGCTCGGCGACGGCGTCAAGAGGATCTTCCCCGGCGAGCAGGCACCGCTCGCGAAGCTGCGTCGCGTCGGCGCGTGAGCGGATGCAGTCCCCATCCGACCGCCGGCGAGCAGGCACCGCTCGCGAAGCTGCGTCGCGTCGGCGCGTGAGCGGAGCGCACGTGCGCGGAGCGCACCCGAGCGGAGCGCACCTGAGCGGCCCGGTCGACGGGACCGGTGCCCTGGACGGGCCGGGTGACGGCGGCGGGTCGACAGACGGACTGGAGGCGCGCCTCCCGTCCGACGCGTCACCACGCGTCCGACGCGTGGTCGGCCTGGTCGACACCGACTCGTTCGCCAAGTGGGGCGCCCACCTGCTGTCGAGCGCCCCGGCGGACTGGGATCTGGAGCTCCGCACCGTGGCGACTCCGCGGTCGGCGAGTCCGGAGCAGCTGCGGTCGGCGTTCCGCGGGCTGGACGGGCGGCTCGCCCACCTGCACCGCGACCCACCCGCTCCGAAGGACGTCGACGCCGTCGTCGAGGAACTCCGACGGGACCCGCCGGACGCCGTCCTGGTGTCGTTGATCGGCCCGGTGGCCGAACTCGTGATCGACGAGGTGCACCGGCGGATCCCGGATCGGCCGGTGCTGGTGTCGGGGCTGCCGGGGATCTCGTTCCCGTCGAAGTGGAAGGGCATCTTCTTCCGTGCCCGGGCCGACCTGTTCGTGCTGCACAGCCACCGTGAGGTCCGCGCGTACGAGGAGATGGCTCGCGATGGCGGCGTCGAGCCGCACTTCGCACTCGCCACGCTGCCGTTCGCACGCGGCGCGGGCGGTGTCGGCTCGGCGGGCGCGACCGTCCGCGACTCCGTCGTCTTCGCGGCGCAGCCGAGCGTGCCGTTCGAGCGGGCCGACCGGGCCCTCGTCGTGCGGTGGCTCGTCGGTACGGCGCGGGCGCACCCGGAGTGGCGCGTCGTCATCAAGACGCGCGCTGCGGCCGGCGAGCACCAGACGCACCGCGAGGAGCACCCGTACCCGGACCTGGTGCCCGCGGACGCGCCGACCAACCTCGTGGTGGAGAGCGGGCCGATGGCCGAACACCTCGACCGGGCGGTGGCACTCGTGACGATCAGCTCGACCGCGGTGCTCGAGGCTGCGGCCCGGGGCGTCCCCGCGCTCACGCTGACCGACTTCGGCATCGGGCGGCACCTGATCAACGAGGTGTTCGTGGGGAGCGGCCTCGAGGGTGACGCCGTCGACCTGGTCGACGGACGGTTCGGCGTCGTCCGGCCGGAGTGGATGCGGGACAACTACTTCCACCCGGCCTCGGAGGACGACTGGCAGCACCGGCTGGTGGAGCTCATGGCCCGACGGGACGCCGGGAACTTGATGGACCGGGCGCCGGCTCGGCGGAGTCGCGGTGGGCTGCTGCGGCGTGCGTGGGAGCGGAAGAACGCCCTCGGCGCGGCCGATCGCAGTCCGCTCGGGTTGGTGGCGCTGGGCATCGGGGCACCGATCCGGGGCACCAAGCGTCTGGCACGACGCGTGCGGGCGCTGGTCGATCCGCCGGAACCCGTCGTGGTGGCGGCGCCGACGTCGCAGCGCGCGGGGACTCGCGCCGCTGTGCCTGCGCCGGGGGCCGCCGCTGGCACGGCCGCGAGGCCCGCGGCTGCCGCTGCGGCGGACGCTCGCTCAGAGCGCCTTGGCCACCGCGAGCAGGAGTTGGTCGCGGGTCGGGACGCCGGGTGACCGGAAGACCTCGGTGCCGTCGTCCTGCCGCACGATGATCGTGGGCGTGGACCGGATACCGAGGTCCTCCGCGTCGTCGGGGTGTGCCGCCACGTCGCGTTCGGTCACGGTGAGCCCGGGGACGAGCGCCGAGGCCTCGGCCGACACCCGGCGGGCGGCGGCACACGGCGCACAGAAGGCGGACGTCCAGAGGTCGAGCTGCATCTGGTCCTGCAACGCGGCGGGAGCGGGTTCTACTCCCGGTCGAACTCGCCGCTGCGGTCGCCGCGGTCCTGCAGGTCGTCGACCGGGTCGGACTCGCTGGGCTCGTAGGTGAACTCGACCGAGATCTGGTCGAGGACCTGGCGGGACTTCGTGGCGCGGTAGGTGAAGGCCGTCTGCAGGCCCTCGACGTCGGCGAACACCGTGACCTCGTCGTCCAGCGCGTCGCTCGTGGCGGTGCGGGTGTCGGTCGTGCCGTCGAAGGGGCCGCCGTGGAAGATCGCGGTGTACTCGTCGCCTTCGTGGATGGTGATGTCGCTCATGCCTCCCTTCTACCAGGCGGCGGCTGGTGCAGTCTGTCCGGCCCGCGTTGCGGTATTCATAGCACAGCTATATAGTTCAGCTATGGAAACACCGCGTGAGCAGACGATCGAGACCCTCCTCGTCTCCGTCAACCGCCTGATCCGCAGCGCCGTCCAGTCGACGGGCAACACCACGTCCACCGCGGTCTGGCGCACACTCGGCATCCTCGAGACCGACGAACCCCTGCGACTCGGTGAGCTGGCGACAGCATCGCGCGTGGCACAGCCCACGATGACCCGACTCGTCGCCGGCATGCTCGCCGACGGCCTGATCAGTCGCAGCGTCGACCCGGACGACTCCCGCGGCCAGCTCATCGAACTCACCGAGGCCGGACGCGAGCGGCTCGCTTCCTGGCGCTCCACCCTCACCAGCACGGTCGGTCCGTTGTTCGCCGACCTGACCGACGACGACTGGGACGTCCTGCACCACGCGGCGAACCTGATCGCCCAGCGCACCCGGACAACCCCCAACGGAACGGAGATTCCCGCGTGAACGCCCACGCACCCGCCGGCCAGTCCGGCTCCATCCTCAAGCAGTCGTCTGCGGTCTGGGCGATCGCCTTCGCCTGCGTCGTCGCGTTCATGGGCATCGGCCTCGTCGACCCGATCCTCCCGGCGATCGCGGCGTCCCTCAAGGCGACCCCGGCGCAGACCGAGTTGCTCTTCACGAGCTACCTCGCCGTCACCGGTGTCGCGATGTTCTTCACCAGTTGGGTCTCCAGCCGCATCGGCGCGAAGCGCACCCTGCTCATCGGACTCGCCCTGATCGTGGTCTTCTCGGTGCTCGCCGCGACGTCGAACAGCGTGTGGAGCATCATCGACTTCCGCGCCGGCTGGGGCCTCGGCAACGCGCTCTTCATCTCCACCGCGCTCGCGACCATCGTCGGGGCAGCGTCGGGTGGCACCGCCTCGGCCATCATCCTGTACGAGGCAGCACTCGGCCTCGGCATCGCCGTCGGGCCCCTCGTGGGAGGCCTGCTCGGCTCGGTGAGCTGGCGCGGCCCGTTCTTCGGCGTCACGACCCTGATGGCCGTCGCGTTCATCGCCATCGTCGCCCTGCTGAAGACCGGCAGCCTCGAGAAGCCCACACCGACGAAGCTCTCCGCCCCCTTCCGCGCCCTGACCCGTCCGGCACTCGCCGCCCTGGCCGCGACCGCACTGTTCTACAACATCGGCTTCTTCGTCCTGCTGGCGTACACCCCGTTCCCGCTCGGCTTCGGCGCGCTCGGCATCGGCTTCACGTTCTTCGGATGGGGTGTCGGTCTCGCCATCACGTCCGTGTGGGTCGCCCCGATGCTCACCGCCCGTCTCCGGCGGACGACGGTGTTGAAGATCGCACTGCCGCTGCTCGCCCTCGACCTGTTCGCCGCGGCCCTGGTCGTCCGCTCCCAGGTCGGCCTGATCATCTGCGTCGTCATCGGTGGCCTCGTGCTCGGTGTCCTGAACACCGTGCTCACCGAGTGCGTCATGGAGGCCACCGACCTCCCCCGCTCGGTCGCCTCGAGCGCCTACTCCGCGGTCCGGTTCATCGGTGGCGCCATCGCGCCGCCCGTCGCGACCCTGCTCGCCGACGCGTACTCCCCCTCGGCCGCCTACGTCTTCGCGGGTGCATCCGTTGCGGTCGCCTTCGTCGTGATCCTCTGCACCACCAGGGTCCTGCGCCGCGTCGACGACGGCCCCGAGCCGGAGCGTGTCGAGGCCGAGGCCATCACCGCCGGCGACATGGCCTAGCCGCCGGCGTGCGGGGGCCTTCCCCCTTCCCCCTTCCCCCGTCCCCCTTCCCCTTCCCCACGAACGGGCGAAATGCCGGAGTGTCCTCCATGTGCACCCCGGCATCCCGCCCGTTCGTGCGTCCGCGCGGGGCCTCGCTCACCCCTCGTTCCGCGCCCCACCCGCGAGCGGGCGAAATGCCCGGCCCCGACCGCGGAGCAACTCCGGCATTCCGCCCGCTCGTGCGGGCTGGCGAGAACCGTGCGGCAGGCGGGGTGGAGGGCGACCGCCTGGAGGCGCGGGTCGGCCTGCCGGGGTCGCCACGGGCCTCCAGGCGATCGCTTCACGATGCACGCGGCTCGCGTCGCGGACGAGCGGGCGGAACATCCGGGTGCGCCAGCAGGACGACCGCGGCATTCCGCCCGCTCGGCAGCACGCAGCCGTGCGAAGCCGGGAGCGCGGCGCGGCCGCTGTCGGCGAGCGGGCGGAATACCGCGGTCCGTTCGAAGGGTGACCGCGCCATTTCGCCCGCTCGCGTCGACGACGCGGGACCGGGCCGGATCGGTGCGGCAGGCGGGGTGGGTGGCGACCGCCTGGAGGCGCGGGGCGGCCCGTCGGGGTCGCCACGAGCCTCCCGGCGGTCGCCTGCACCGCATGCGGCTCGCGTCCCGGACGAACGGGCGGAACATCCGGGTGCGTCCGCAGGGCGATCGCGGCATTCCGCCCGCTCGCGGGACGGGCGGGACGGGCTGGGACGGGCGGACGCGGCCGGGCGCGGTCGGGCCGGCGCGAGCGGACGCGGCAGGCACGGTCGGGCCGGCGCGAGCGGACGCGGCAGGCACGGTCGGGCCGGCGCGGGCGAGCGCGGCGGCACGTACGGGACGATCGCGGGGCGGGAATAGGATCGGGGACATGGCAACCGCGAATGACCGCCTCGTCTGGATCGACTGCGAGATGACCGGCCTCGACCTCGAGGTCGACGAACTCGTCGAGGTGGCCGTGGTCATCACCGACTTCGACCTCGAGCCCGTGCACCCCGGCTTCGACATCGTCATCAAGCCGGACCAGTCGGCGCTCGACAACATGAACGAGTTCGTGACGAACATGCACGTCACCTCGGGGCTCATCGACGAGATCCCGAACGGCGTCAGCCTGGCGGACGCCGAGTACCAGGTGCTCGAGTACATCCTCCAGCACGTCCCCGCCGAGGGCTCCGCGCCGCTGGCCGGCAACACGATCGGCACCGACCGAGCGTTCCTGTCGAAGTACATGCCGCGGGTCGACGGGCACCTGCACTACCGCAGCGTCGACGTGTCGAGCATCAAGGAGCTGTGCCGCCGCTGGTTCCCGCGCGTGTACTTCAACGCGCCGGAGAAGCACGGTGGACACCGGGCCCTCGCGGACATCCTCGAGTCGATCCGGGAGCTCGAGTACTACCGCCGCGCCGGCTTCGTCGCCGAGCCCGGCCCGACCACCGACGATGTCCGCGCCGTCCAAGCCGAGGTCGTCGAGAAGTGGGAACCGCGCCTGGCACAGCCCGCGGCCGAGTGACGACACGGGTGGTCGGCACCACCCGCAGCATGTACTACTATTGAGTGGTCGCGCCGGTCCGCCGGTGTGTGCATGGTGGATATAGCTCAGTTGGTAGAGCGCCTGGTTGTGGTCTAGGAGGTCGCGGGTTCGAGACCCGTTATTCACCCCAGTGTTCAAGAACAGACGAAGGCCCCGGTCCGTTGGATCGGGGCCTTCGTCGTACCGCGGGTGGTCAGCGCGGTGTGGGACGATCCCCTCGTGATGGAGATGTCCGCCGACGACTTCGAGCAGCTCGTGACCGACGAACTCGACCTGCTGCCTGACGAGATGGTCGACGGGCTCGACAACGTGGTGTTCGTCGTCGAGGACGAACCGGAGAACGGCGAAGAGCTCTTCGGCGTGTACGACGGCATCGCGGCCACCGAGCGCGGCCAGTACGGCTTCGGCGAACTGCCTGACCGCATCGTGGTGTTCCGGAAGCAGCACCTGGCCGAGTGCAACACCGTCGAGGAGCTCAAGGACGAGGTGCACACCACCCTCGTGCACGAGATCGGACACTTCTACGGCATCGACGACGAGCGGCTGCACGAGCTCGGCTGGGCATAGCGGCCCAGCGACTCGCCCGCGCACCGCACCGCACCTCAGAACCGCGTCGGCCCCACCTCGTGGTACTTCTCCCACGCGCCCACCGGCCCCCGCCCGTGCAGCGCGTACTCCCCCACCATCCGTTCCTTGTAGACGGCCGGGTTGTGCGACGCCACCACCCGCGCGTTCCGCCAGTGCCGGTCCAGCGCACGCGTCCGGTCGGCCGCGGACGCCCCGCCGACCTCGAACAGCTCGGACGCCGACCGCAGCACCCGCGGCCCGACCTCGACCTGCGCCTGGTACACGGCGTTCTCGGCCGCGTCGAGCAGCACGCGGTCGACACCGACCCCGGGCTCGTTCGTCGCGACGACCCCGTCGAGCAGCCCAGCGGCGGCGACGACGAGTGACCGGGCGGTGAACGCCCCGGCCGACAGCCGCCCGAGCACCGCGAGCACCTGCGGGTCCTCCCCCGGCACGGCCGCGTTGGCGTGGATGTACGTGCGGGTCCGTGGTCGCACGAAGGCCACGGCGTCGTCGGACACCGCCTGCCCGATCCCGGCGAGGACGGCCAGCAGGTACAGCTGGTAGAAGGCCTGGATGTGCGACAGCGGAGCGTCCCGGTACGCCGACACCACCGACGGGTCGACCGCCACCCCGTCGAACACGGTGGTGCCGGACGCGGTCAACCGCTGCCCGAAACCGTCCCAGTCGTCGATGCTCCTGACCCCCGGAGCGGTGGCGTCGACGGCGAACGTCACGCGCTCCCCGTCGCGATCCGCCGCCAGGTAGATCCAGTCCGCGTAGAGCGTGCCGGTCGAGTAGAACTTCCGCCCGTCGAGACGCAGGGAATCACCAGCCGGTGTGACCGTCGTCGAGATGTCGGCGAGCGTCGTACCGGTGCGCTCCGAGGTCGCGTTCCCGATGACCGCCCCGTCGACGATGCGCTGGAGCCACTCGTCCCGCCCGGCCGAGTCCGGCCGCAGCAGCACGAGCTCCGTGTACCCGAAGTGCCCGCGCCACAGGTGGGCGATGTTCGAGTCCGCGGCGGCCAGGTCCGCCACCAGGTGCGCGAGTTCGACGAGGGTCACCCCGAAGCCGCCGCGGTCCTCCGGCACACGCAGCCGCCCGAACCCCGCGCCGGCGAGCGCGCGGACCTCGTCGTGCGGTAGCGGCCGGTCCCCCGGCGTCCCGGATACGAGCTCGCGCGCGACCGCGCCGTCGCGGATGGTCGCGAACAGCGGTGCGAAGCGCGCCCGCAGGGTGGTCAGGCGGTCGGCCGGGAGGCCCGTCCTGCGCCCGTCGGTCGTCGTCGCCGCCGTCACGCGGTCACCTCCACGGCACGTGCCGCGTCCGCGACGCCGCTCGCGCCGCCGGTGAACGCTCCGCGCCACTGCCTGGCCGGGTGCGAGTCCGGCAGCTGCGCGTGGCCGAAGAGCTTCTCGCGCAGGGTGCCCTCGCGGTACTCGGACTGCATCAGCCCGCGCTCCTGCAGGGTCGGCGCGATGTGGTCGACGAACTCCTCGTACGAGCCGGGCAGCGTCCAGTTGATGACGTTGACGCCGTCGACACCCACCCGCTGCCAATCGGCGAGCTCGTCGGCGATCTGCTCCGGCGTGCCGACGACCCGGGCGCGGAGCTTCGCGGACAGGCGAGCCAGGTCGGCGATGGTCGGTTCGCGGTCGCCTGCGGCCTCGCGGAGCCACTGCAGATGGGACTGCCCGGCGTGGGTGCGGACCTCGGACAGGGGGGTGTCCGGGTCGAGGGGTTCGCCGGTGTCCGGGTCGAAGCCGAGGTTCGAGTGCACCAGGAACCCGTCGGCGGCCAGGTACTCGTCGATCTCCGCTTCCTTGGCCTTCGCCTCGGCCTCGGTGGAGCCGGTGACGAAGGTCAGGCCGAGGAAGAACGCGATGTCCTCCCGTCGGCGCCCCGCTGTCGAAGCGAGGTCGCGGGTCTCGCGGATGAGCTGTTCGGTGGCGTCCCGGTTCGAGGTCAGGATGAACTGGGCCTCGGCGTTCCGCGCGGCGAAGGCACGGCCGGCCGGCGACGACCCGGCCTGGAACAGCACCGGCGTCCGCTGCGGCGACGGTGCCGACAGGTGCGGGCCCTGCACGTCGTAGCGCGTGCCGTGGTGGTCGATGCGGTGCACCTTGTCGGGGTCGGCGTAGCCGTGGACGGGGTCCTTCAGCACGGCGCCGTCCTCCCACGAGCCCTCCCAGAGCTTCGCGCAGACCTCGAGGTACTCCTCGGCCCAGACGTAGCGCTCATCGTGCTCCTCGAGCCGGTCGGCGCCGAAGTTCCGGGCGGCGCTGTCGAGGGCGCTCGTGACGACGTTCCAGCCGATGCGGCCCCGGGTGATGTGGTCGAGCGTTGAGACCTTGCGGGCGAAGTCGAACGGGTGCGCCTGGATGACGCTCGAGGTGAACGCGAGCCCGAGGTGCTCGGTCGACACGGCGAGCGCCGAGAGCAGCACGGAGGGGTCGTTCGAGGGGATCTGCAGCCCCTCGCGCAGGTTGGTCGAGTAGTCGCCGCGACCGGGGCCGTAGGTCCCGACGACGTCGGCGAAGAACATCGCGTCGAACTTGCCGCGCTCGAGGGTCCTCGCCAGGTCGGTCCACAGCGTCACGTCGTCGAAGTCCGCCTGCCGGGCGTCGGGGTGGCGCCACAGGCCGTGCTGGATGTGCGAGGTCGTGTTCATGACGAAGGCCGCGAAGCGCAGCGGGCGGTTCGGTGCATCGCTCATGCGTCCCATCGTGGTCGGCGGGCACCGCCCGACGACAGCGACGTGACCTCCCGTTACGCGCGGTGTTCCCCGCGGCCCTGGACGCGACCATGCTCCTGAGGCATGCCGAGCCAGACCACCGTCACCGCGCCTCCCGGCCGTCCCGCCGCACCGTCGACCACCGCAACCCGTCGTCGGGTCGCCCTCGCGTCGTTCGTCGGCACGACCGTCGAGTACTACGACTTCTACCTCTACGCGACGGCCTCGGCGCTGGTGTTCGCACCGACGTTCTTCCCGTCGGTGACGCCGGCCGTCGGGGTCATCGCGTCGTTCGCGACCTACGGCGTCGGGTTCGTGGCGCGGCCGCTCGGCGGGGTGATCGCCGGCCACCTGGGTGACCGGATCGGGCGGAAGAAGCTGCTCGTCGCGTCGCTGGTGCTGATGGGCATCGCCTCCACACTGATCGGGGTGATCCCGTCCGCCGCGACCATCGGGGTCGGTGCCGTCGTGGCGCTCGTGTTCCTGCGGCTGCTGCAGGGCGTCGCGGCCGGTGCGGAGTGGGGCGGCTCGGCGCTGCTGTCCGTCGAGCACGCACCGGAACGGCACCGGGGGCTGTTCGGGGCGTTCACGCAGATGGGGTCGGCCGGTGGGATGCTCCTGGCGACCGGGGTCTTCACGCTCGTGCGGTCGACGCTCGGCACCGAGGCGTTCCTGGCCTGGGGCTGGCGGCTGCCGTTCCTGTTCTCGGCGGTGATCGTGGCGGTCGGGCTCGTCATCCGGCTCGGCGTGCAGGACGCCCCGGTGTTCCAGGAGCTGCGCGCCGCGGGTGGGGTCGAGCGGTTCCCGGTGTGGCAGGCGATCCGGCAGCATCCGCGGTCGATCCTGGTGACGGCGGGCCTGCGCCTCGTGCAGCCGGCGCTCTACTCGATCCTGACGACGTACTCGCTGACCTACCTCGGCAACGTGCGCGGGCCGGCGGGCTCGGACGCGGGGCTGCAGGCCGTGCTCGTGATCTCGGCGGTGTCGCTCGTGTCGACGCCGTTCTGGGGGTGGCTGTCCGACCGGGTCGGGCGGCGGGTGCTCACGATCTGGTCGGCGGCGGGCATCGCGGTGCTCATCTGGCCGTTCTTCGCGTTCCTCGACGCCGGTCCGCTCGTGCTGCTGCCGCTCGTGGCGCTGATCGGGATGTGCGTCTTCCACGACAGCATCTACGGGCCGCAGGCGGCGTGGTTCGCGGAGCAGTTCCCGACCGGGCGGCGGTACTCGGGGATGTCGCTCGGGTACCAGATCGGGTCGATCTTCTCGGTGGGGCTGACGCCGCTGCTGGCCGCGGTGTTCGTGCAGCTCGGGGGTGGCTCGCCGTGGATCCTGTGCGGGTACCTCGGGGTGTACGCCGTGCTGACGATCGTGGCGGCGGTGTTCGCGGTGGATCCGCGGGCAGTGGCGCGGCGGGAGGCGGGCACGGGCGCGGGGGCGCGTGCGGGCACAGGCGCGGGCGCGGCGGGCTGACGTTCCGCGCTGAGCGACAGCTCTCGCCGTCCGGAGGCCGTGAGGTGTCGCCGAGCGCGGAACCTCGATGCTCGCCGCCGGCCGCGGTGCTGCGGCGCCCTACGTCCGCAGGACCACGTCGGCCAGGGCGGCCGGGTCTTCGGCGGCGATGAAGGCCTGCTCCTGCGCGGCCCAGCGGTCCCACTCGCGCGCGAAGACCGCACCGTCGCGGCCGATCGCCCGGCCCCACCGCACGGCGTCGTCGGCCTCGAGCCACACCCGCAGGGACGCCAGCGGTGCCGACGCCCGGGACAACGCCCCGCACCCCTCGACCACGATCGGCAGGTCGGGGTCCACCGACGCCCGGTCCGCGGGTGCATCGGCCACCCAGTCCCAGCGTCGGTACCCACTCGGCGCTCCGAGGACGTCGGTCACCACGGCATCGGCAGCCGCACGCAGGCCGTCCCACCCCGGGTACAGGTCGTCCAGGTGCACGAGCTGCGCGCCGAGCAACTCCGCGACCTGTGCTCCGAGGGTGGTCTTGCCCGTGCCGGACCGGCCGTCGACGAGCACGACGGCACGCCGACCCATGGCAGCGGCGACACCGGCAGCAGCGGCGGCCAGGCCGGGGGCGAGGTCAGCGGCGGTCGTGCCCGTTGCGCGCCCGCCGCTTGTCGCGTGTTCGCCGCCCGTCGCGCGCCCGCCGGCCGTCGCGTGTTCGCCGCCCGTCGCGCGCCCGCCGCCCGTCGTCCCGTCCGCGCGTTCCGTGTCAGGCACGCCACGTCCCCACGCTCACCGCGACCGTGATCGACACCACGCCGATGCCGACCAGCGCCGCCACCATCGCCCACTCCGGCCCGGCGAACCGTGCGACCCTCGCCCAGGTCCGCCGTCCGGGAGCACCGAACCCCCGTGACTCCATCGCCACCGCCAACGTCGTCGCCCGACGCAACGCGAGCACGAGCAGCGCGAACGCCATGGTCGCCCCGCGTCGCAACCGCCCGGAGTCGGCCAGTCCTCGGGCGCGCCGCGCCATCGCGAGTTGTCGCCAGTCGTCGACGAGCAGCGTCATCATCCGGACGGCGGCGAGCGCCCCGAGCACGAAGCGCGCGGGCAGCCGGAGGACCTGCGCGAGCCCGTCGGCCAGGTCGGTCGGGTCGACCCGCACGAAGAGCGCGATGGCCGGCACCCCCACCGCGAGGACCCGGAGCGCGGTCGCCGACGCGAGCGTCAACGACCCGTCGGTGACGTGCGCGAACCCGAGGTCGAACCACTCCCGCCCGGAGGGCCTGCCGTACAGCGCGATGCTCACCGCCGTCAGCGGCACCGCGAGGAGCACCGGTGCGAGTCGGAGCAGCAGGGTCCGGACCGGCAGGCGCAGGAGCGGCAGGAGCGCGAGTTCGAGCGCCAGGGCGACGGCGGCGGAGACGACGTCGAGGCTGAGCACCAGGCAGACGCCGAGGGCGAGCACACCGATCAGGGACGCGACCGGCTGGACGCCGGGGATGCCGGTCGCGCGGGCCGGCAGCGGTCGTCGCACGGGGTTCGTCCGGTGGGTCGCGTTCGTCCCGGCGGTCGCGTCAGTTCCGGCGGTTGCGTCAGTCCCGGCGGTCCGGGCGGTCTCGGCGGGCCGGGCGGCCGTGTCGGTTCGGTCTGGAGGCCCGGGGCGTATCCCGACCGTCGGTCCCGTCTCCGGGATGGTCGCGACCGACGGCCCCTGGTCGCGCCCGACGGTCCGGGCACCGTCCGGCCCGAGCACGACCTCGTCGGCATCGAGTGCCCGGACGAGATCGCGGTCGTGGGTGACCGCCACCACCGCGGTGCCGGCGTCGGCCAGGGCCCCGAGCCGACCGACGACGGCCTGCCACGTGGCACGGTCCTGCCCGGAGGTCGGTTCGTCGAGCACGACGACCGGCGGCCGGGCCGCGATGACCGCGGCGATCGCGAGTCGGCGTTGTTCGCCCCCGGACAGGGTGAAGGGGTTGGCGTCGGCCAGGTGTGCGAGCCCGAACTCGTCGAGCAGAAGGGTGGCTCGTTCGGCGGCGTCCGCGGCTCCGAGGGCGCGGGGGCCTGCCTCGACCTCCTCGCGGACGGAGCGGGCGACGAACTGGTGCTCCGGGTCCTGGAACACCGTGCCGATCCGGGCGGCGAGTTCGCGGCTCGTCCAGGCGTGCGGTGCGGCGCCGATGCCGTCGGCGAGGGTGTCCGTGGCCCGGAGCTGACCGGCTGCCGGTGGGAGCAAGCCCGCGAGGGTCAGCCCGAGCGTCGACTTGCCGACGCCGTTCGGTCCGGTGACGGCGAGGACCTGCCCGGCCCGGAGCCCGAGGTCGATGCCGTTCCCCACCGCTCGCTTCCCCCGTGCCGTGCCGAGCGTCCGGGCTTCGAGCAGCACCGCCGTCCCCTCGTCGAGCACCCTCTCGCCGAGCTCCCCCTCGCCGGCCTCTCCCTCGCCGAGCGGGCGGAATGCCGCGGTCGCCCCACCGGACGCCCCGGGTACTTCGCCCGCTCGCCCGCGCGCACGCCGCCGCCCCCGCGCCGAACCGCGCGCCGGCTCGGCGCCCGGCACCCAGACCCCGGCCGCCGTGAGCACCTCGCCGTGGTCCGCCAGCACCCGGGCCGGCGGACCGTCCGCGACCACGCCGCCGCCCGGTTCGAGCAGCACGAGCCGATCGACCAGGTCCAGCCAGGTGCCGATCCGGTGCTCCACCACGAGCAGCGTCGCCCCGGTCTCGTCGAGCAGTGCCCGGACGGCGTCGTGCACCTGCGCCACGCCGTCCGGGTCGAGGTTCGCGCAGGGTTCGTCGAGCACGAGCGCACCCGGCCGCATCGCGAGCACGCCCGCGAGCGCCAACCGCTGCCGCTGCCCGCCGGACAGCTGCGCGGTGGAGCGGTCGAGCGGCAGGTCGAGGCCGACGACGTCGAGCGCCGTCCGCACCCGGGCCCAGGTCTCGTCGCGGGAGACGCCGGCGTTCTCGCAGCCGAAGGCCACGTCGTCGCCGACGCGGGACATCACGGTGTGCGCCTCGGGGTCCTGCATGACGAGCCCGACTCGCCCGCGGACCGCGCGGGGGTCGGCCTCGTCGACCAGGAGTGCTCCCTGCACCGAAGCAGCGGTGTCGTCGGTGGCATCGGGCTCGTCGGGCAGCACGCCCGCGACCGCTCGCAGGAGCGTCGACTTGCCTGCCCCGGACGGGCCGACGACGGCGACCCGCTCCCCCGGCTCGACGGTCAGGTCGACGTCGTGGACGGCCCAGGCGTCCCGCTCCGGGTACCGCCAGCCCCAGCCACGGAACACGATGCGTGCCCCGCGGACGCCGGCACCTGCGCCGGCGTCGCCGCCGGTGGAAGGGGACGTCGCCGACGGAGCGGGCACGGTCACACCAGGGCGCGGGGTTCGCGACGGCTGTGCTCGCGGCCGGCCGCGAAGGACGACAGCACCCCGGTGCGGGCGAGTGCCCGGACGATGAGCCACGAACCCGCCCCCGCGATCACGGCGCCGGAGATGATCGCGCAGACGACGTAGACGACCTTGAAGGCGACGTCGAGCCCCGGGTACCAGAGGACGGTGTCGTTGATGCCGAGCGCGAGTCCGGCCGCGGCACCGGCGAGCACGACGACCGGCAGGCGGTAGACGCGGTACAGGAACAACGCGAGGACGATCTCCGCGCCGAGGCCCTGGACGAGCCCGGCCTCGAGCGTGAGCCATCCCCACTGGGTGCCGAACAACGCCTCGACCGAGGCGGCGACCATCTCGCCGTAGAGCGCGGCGCCGGGCTTGCGGACGACGATCGCGACGATCGGGCCGGCGAGCAGCCAGACCCCGCCGAACAGGGCCTTCGTGCCGGGGAGCACGAGGTCCATGACGGCGCTGATGGGTTCGTAGCCGAACTCCCAGAGCCGGAAGACGACCCCGAGGGCCACCGCGAGGACACTCGCGACGACGATGTCGACGACCCGCCAACGCAGCGATCGCCGCGGAGCGGTGGTGACGGTTGTGGACGTGCCTGAAGGCATGCTGCTGACTCCTCCCTGCGCCGGCATGATCCGGATCAGGTTCGACGGTCGGAGCGCCGATCGCTCCCTCTCAGCCCGGCGGTCCCGGACTCCCGTGTGTGTGCCAGCAGTCTAGACGCGGTCGCGACCGCGTGACGGACGGGAGGCCCGTGGCGGCGTCGCCACGGGCCTCCCGTTGCGTCAGGGGGTCACTTCTTGAGCGCGCGCACCAGTTTGCGGAGGACACGCCCGGCCACCCACACGAAGGGGATGGCCACGACGATCAGCGAGATCGGGTTCGGTTCGAACACGAGGTCCTTGCCCGGGCGACGGACGTAGGCGCCGACGGGGGCCGACGCACCGCCACCACCACCACCGCCGTTCTCGTCGTCGCCCCCGCCGCCGCCGAAGCCGAACCAGCTGACGGACACGGGGATCAGGGTCTGGTCGCCGACCTCGACGGGTTCTCCGTAGTTCGTGGAGACCCCGAGCGGGCGGACCTGGTCTGCGATCTTCGAGACGATGTTGGCCATGCGCGCGACGCTACTCGTCCGTTCCTCCACAGGCCGCGGGGCACAGCTGGCATCCACAGCTGGGGCTTGTCTGCGGACGCGGACGAGTGCCGCCGATATGTTGGCCGCACCCACACCTGGAGGACCGTTTGCACACCTGGCCCGGAAACCCGTACCCGCTCGGGGCGACCTACGACGGGAGCGGCACGAACTTCGCGCTGTTCTCCGAGGTCGCCGAGCGCGTCGAACTCTGTCTGTTCGATTCCGACGGCAACGAAGAATGCGTCCGCCTGCTCGAGGTGGACGCCTACGTCTGGCACGCGTACCTCCCCAACATCGGCCCCGGGCAGGAGTACGGCTTCCGCGTGCACGGCCCGTACGACCCGGACTCCGGCGCGCGATGCAACCCGTCGAAGCTCCTGCTCGACCCGTACGCCAAGGCGACGAGCGGCGAGATCGACTGGGACCAGTCGCTCTTCTCGTACACGTTCGGCGACCCGGACTCGACCAACGACGAGGACTCCGCGTCGCACATGATGAAGGGCGTCGTGATCAACCCCTTCTTCGACTGGCAGGGGGATCGCCCGCCGCGCACGCCGTACGGCGAGACCGTCATCTACGAAGCGCACGTCAAGGGACTCACCGAGACCCACCCCGACGTGCCGGAAGAGCAGCGCGGAACGTACGCCGGCGTCTCCCACCCGGCGGTCATCGAGCACCTGCAGCGTCTCGGCGTCACCACGCTCGAGCTCATGCCGGTGCACCAGTTCGTGAACGACTCGACCCTGCAGGACAAGGGGCTGTCGAACTACTGGGGCTACAACACCATCGGCTTCTTCGCGCCGCACTCGGCGTACTCGTCGTCGGGCGACCAGGGCCAGCAGGTCCAGGAGTTCAAGACGATGGTGCGCGAGCTGCACCGCGCCGGCATCGAGGTCGTCCTCGACGTCGTCTACAACCACACCGCCGAGGGCAACCACCTCGGCCCGACGCTGTCGTTCCGCGGCATCGACAACGCGGCCTACTACCGCCTGGTCGACGACGACAAGAAGTTCTACATGGACTACACGGGCACGGGGAACTCGCTCAACGTCGGGCACCCGCACTCGCTGCAGCTCATCCTCGACTCGCTCCGCTACTGGGTGACCGAGATGCACGTCGACGGGTTCCGCTTCGACCTCGCGTCGGCACTGGCCCGCGAGTTCTACGAGGTCGACCGGCTGTCGGCCTTCTTCGAACTGGTGCAGCAGGACCCGATCGTGTCGCAGGTCAAGCTGATCGCCGAGCCGTGGGACGTCGGCCCCGGTGGGTACCAGGTCGGCAACTTCCCGCCCCAGTGGTCCGAGTGGAACGGCAAGTACCGCGACACCGTCCGCGACTTCTGGCGCGGTGAGTCGTCGACGCTCGGCGAGTTCGCCTCGCGGATCTCCGGCTCGGCGGACCTGTACGAGCACGACGGCCGCACGCCCAAGGCGAGCATCAACTTCATCACCGCGCACGACGGCTTCACGCTGTACGACCTGGTGGCCTACAACGAGAAGCACAACGAGGCCAACGGCGAGGACAACAACGACGGTGAGAGCCACAACCGGTCGTGGAACTCCGGTGCCGAGGGCCCGACCGACGACGAGGCCGTGAACGCCCTGCGGCTGCAGCGTCGCCGGAACTTCCTGGCCACCCTGCTCCTGAGCCAGGGCGTGCCGATGATCGCGCACGGCGACGAGCTCGGCCGGTCGCAGTCCGGCAACAACAACGTCTACGCGCAGGACTCCGAGCTCAGCTGGATCGACTGGGACAGTGCGGACGAGGACCTCATCCAGTTCACCGCCGACGTGGTGAAGCTCCGGCACGACCACCCCACGTTCCGCCGGACCAGGTACTTCAACGGCCGTCCGGTCCGTCGTGGCGAGGGCGAGCCGCTGCCCGACGTGGTGTGGCTGACCCCCTCGGGCGACGCGATGGACCCCGAGGACTGGGACTCCGGCTTCGGCAAGAGTGTCGGCATGTACCTGAACGGCGAGGGCATCCGCGGGCGCGACGCCCGTGGTGAGCGCGTCACCGACGTCGGTTTCATCACGTACTTCAACGCCCACGACGACGTCGTGACCTTCACGCTCCCACCAGAGGAGTACTCCCCCGGCTGGACCGTCCGGATCGACACCGCCGACCCCGGCGCACGCGACGAGGTGCTCGATGCGGGGACCCCGCTCGACGTCCCCGCGCGGTCGATGATCGTCCTGCGTGCCGAGCCCGACCACGAGGTCACGAGCACCCCGGTCGACGCCGAGCAGGACGGCGCCCCCGAACCGGTCGCCCCGCAGGACGCCGTCACCCCGTCCAACCCGGCCGGTTCCACCGCACCGAGCGGAGCCGCCCGATGACCGCCGGAACGCCCGGCGCAGCGAACCGCGTCCCCTCGTCGACGTACCGGTTGCAGGTCTCGGCCGACTTCGACCTCGACGCCGCCCGCGACCTGGTCGACTACGTGCACGACCTCGGGGCCGACTGGCTGTACCTGTCGCCGGTGCTCCAGGCCGAGTCCGGGTCGAACCACGGCTACGACGTGGTCGACCACACGCGGGTCGACACCGACCGTGGCGGTGACCAGGCGATGCGGGCGGTGGCCGAGGCCGCGCACGCCGTCGGCCTCGGGGTCATCGTCGACGTGGTGCCGAACCACGTCGGCGTCGCGACCCCCGAGTCGAACCCGTGGTGGTGGTCCCTGCTCGAACTCGGGCAGGGCTCCCCCGTGGCGTGGGCCTTCGACGTGGACTGGGAAGCCGGCGACGGCAAGCTCCGCGTCCCCGTGCTCGACGACCGGCTGCTCGACGCGGTCACGCTCGACACGTCCGACGCCGAGCGTCCGGTGCTCCGCGTCGGCGAGACCGCCTACCCCACCGCACCCGGGACGGTGCACGACGGCGACACCGTCGAGACCGTCCACGACCGCCAGCACTACGCGTTCGTGCACTGGAAGCGTGCCGACCACGACCTGAACTACCGCCGGTTCTTCGCGGTGAACACCCTCGCGGCGATCCGGGTCGAGGAGCCCGAGGTGTTCGCGGCCTCGCACGGGGTCATCGGCGGCTGGTTCCGCGACGGCCTCGTCGACGGCCTGCGCATCGACCACCCGGACGGGCTGTACGACCCGGCGGGCTACCTGCAGGACCTGGCGGAGCTGACCGGCGGGGCCTACACCCTCGTCGAGAAGATCCTCGAGCCCGGCGAGCAGCTGCCGAGCTCGTGGCCGGTCGACGGCACCACCGGGTACGACGCCCTCGGGGTGCTCGACCGCGTGTTCGTCGATCCCTCGGGCGAGCAGGCGTTGACCGCGGCATCGGGCGCCGAGCCGACCGACTGGCAGCAGCTCACGCACGACACCCGACGGGGCATCGCGGACGGCATCCTCGGCAGCGAGGTCGAGCGGCTCGCACGCCTGCTCGCGCCGAGCGCCGCGACGGAGACGATCACGCACGAGCGGATCGTCGACGCGGTCGCCGAGATCGTGGCCTCGTTCGACGTGTACCGCACGTACCTTCCCGAGGGCGCCCACCACCTCATCACCGCGCTCGAGCGTGCCGCCGAGGCCCGACCGGACCTCGACGACGTCATCGACCGGATCGCACCGGCACTCGTCGACCCGACGAACGCGGCGGCGGTCCGACTGCAGCAGACCAGCGGCATGGTGATGGCGAAGGGCGTCGAGGACACGGCGTTCTACCGCACCTCGCGCCTGTCGTCCCTGAGCGAGGTCGGCGGCGACCCGAGCGTCTTCGCGGTCTCGGTGGCGGACTTCCACCAGGCACAGCGCGAACGGCTCGGCAGCTGGCCGCACACCATGACGACGCTCACCACGCACGACACGAAGCGCAGCGAGGACACCCGCGCCCGCATCGCCGTGCTGGCCGAGCTCGGCGACGAGTGGGCCGCCACGCTCGAGCGTCTGCAGTCGCTCGTGCCGTTGCAGGACGGCGTGTTCGCCGACCTGCTCTGGCAGGCGATCGTCGGTGCCCGGCCCGCCAGCCGTGAGCGTCTGCACGCGTACGCCGAGAAGGCATCCCGCGAAGCCGGTGACAGCACCACCTGGACCGAGCCCGACGAGGCGTTCGAGCAGCAGATGCACGCGATCGTCGACGCCGCGTTCGACAACCCGGACGTGGTCGCCGTGCTCGAGGCCCTCGACGAGCAGATCGACGCCGCCGGGTGGTCGAACGGTCTCGCCCAGAAGCTCGTCCAGCTCACCGCACCGGGCGTCCCCGACGTCTACCAGGGCACCGAGTTCTGGGACCGCTCGCTCGTCGACCCCGACAACCGTCGTCCGGTCGACTACGCCGAGCGGCGTCACGTGCTCGCCGAGCTCGACGGCCCGGACGACGACGGGCCCGAGGACCTGCCGGCCATCGGCATCGACGGCGCCGCGAAGCTCCTGGTCACGACCCGCGCACTGCGCATCCGTCGGGAACACCCGGAGCTGTTCACCCGGTACCTGGAGCTCGAGGCCACCGGCAGCGCGGCCGACCACGTCATCGCGTTCGACCGCGGCGGTGCCGTGACGATCGCGACGCGGCTGCCGATCGGCCTCGACCGGGTCGGCGGCTGGGGCGACACACTGGTGCACGCCGTCCCCGTCGAGCGCATCGACCTGCTCACCGGCCGACACGTCCCCGCCGACCGCGGGATCGCGCTGGCCGACCTGCTCACCACCTACCCGGTCGCGCTGCTCGTGCCCGCCGACGCGGTCGGTGCATCCGGCCACGCCGACGCGGTGACCGCCGTGTCCGACGCGAGCGGCGCCTCCCGGCCCGCCGCCGACCGCACGACGGACGCCACCGAGACCGACGCGCAGGCCGAGATCGACATCCTGGAGGGTCACGCATGACCGCACCCGACCGTTACGCCGTCTGGGCGCCCGAGCCGGACCGGGTCCGGCTCGTCGTCGACGACGTCGAGTACCCGCTCACCAAGGGCGACGACGACTGGTGGTCCACCGACGCCGTGATGCCGGTCGTCGGCGCCCGGTACGGGTTCCGCGTCGGCGACGACGACGCGGTCCGACCGGACCCGCGCAGCCGGTACCAGCCCGAGGGCGTGCACGGCCCGTCCGAGGTCGTCGACCCCGCACGGTTCGCGTGGACCGACGAGTCGTGGACCGGACGCCCGGCCCGCGGCGCCGTGATCTACGAGATGCACATCGGCACCTACACGCCCGAGGGCACGCTCGACGCCGCCGCCCAGAAGCTGGACCACCTGGTCGAGCTCGGGGTCGAGTTCGTCGAGCTGCTCCCCGTCAACGCCGTGAACGGCGAGTGGAACTGGGGCTACGACGGCGTCGGCTGGTTCTCCGTGCACGCCCCGTACGGCGGCCCGGACGCCTACGACCGGTTCGTCGACACGGCGCACGCGCTGGGGCTCGGAGTCATCCAGGACGTCGTCTACAACCACCTCGGACCGAGCGGCAACTACCTGCCGCTGTACGGCCCGTACCTGCTGGCCGGGCTCGGCAACACCTGGGGTGACTCGGTGAACGTCGAACACCCCGAGGTCCGTCGGTACGTGCTCGACAACGTCCGCATGTGGTTCCGCGACCACCACGTCGACGGGCTGCGGCTCGACGCCGTGCACGCGATCCGCGACACCACCCGCCCGCACGTGCTGGCGTCGATGGCCGACGAGACCGACGCCTACTCGTCGTTCATCGGTCGTCCGTTGTCGCTGATCGCGGAGTCCGACCTCAACGACCCGGTGATGTTCCGGCCGCGCGAGGCCGCCGGGTACGGCCTCACCGGGCAGTGGTCGGACGACTTCCACCACGCCGTGCACGTGGCGCTCACCGGCGAGACGAACGGCTACTACGCCGACTTCGCTCCGCTGTCGGCGCTGGCGAAGGTGCTCGAGGACGGCTTCTTCCACGACGGCACGTGGTCGTCGTTCCGCGGCAAGCGGCACGGCCGGCCGATCGACCGCGGGACCTCCCCCGCGACGGCCCTGGTCGTCGCGAACCAGAACCACGACCAGATCGGCAACCGCGCCGCAGGCGACCGGCTCGCCGCGACGCTCGACGACGAGGGGCTCGTGATCGCCGCGGCCCTGACGCTGCTCGGGCCGTTCACGCCGATGCTGTTCATGGGCGAGGAGTTCGCAGCCTCGACGCCGTGGCAGTTCTTCACCTCGCACCCTGAGCCCGAGCTCGGCAAGGCCACCGCCGAGGGGCGCATCGCCGAGTTCGCGGAGCACGGGTGGGACGAGTCAGCGGTGCCGGACCCGCAGGACCCGACGACGTTCACCAACTCCAAGCTCGACTGGGCCGACGTCAGCTCGGAGCGCGGTGGGGCGATCCTGCGTGCCTACCGGGTGCTCATCGCCCTGCGGCGCACGGACCAGGCGTTCGTCGACCACCGCTACGAGGCGAACGCCGTCCGCTTCGACGAGGACCGCCGCTGGCTCGTGCTCACGCGCGGGCTGCTCGGCCCCGACGTGGCACCGGTGCACGTCGTGGTGAACCTCGCCGACGACGCAGCCGAGGTCCCGGTGCCCGACGCCGTGGGCGAGGAGCTCTACGGCTTCGGCGCGATCGAGGTCGATGCCGGCGTCGTCCGCTTCCGTGGCCGCGGCGTGGTCGTGCTCCGCTAGCCGACCGCGGGCTGCGCGAGCGAGCCGCAGGCTGCACACACGAACGGCGACGAACCCCCGGGTCCGTCGCCGTTCGTGTGTGCAGGCGTTCGCGTGTCTTCGGCCTCAGCCCGCGTGGTCGGCGACCGCGTGCGCGTTCTTCCGCACGGACGGCAGCTTGCGGTGGTCCTTGACCAGGGAGCGGGTCTCGCGGATCCGGCGGTCGATGCCCCACTTCGTCACGAGTGCCAGGCTCTCGCGCACGATGTTGCCGCTCATCTTCGAGACGCCGAACTCCCGCTCGGTGAACGTGATCGGCGTCTCCACGACCCGCAGGCCCGCCTCGAGGGCACGCCAGCACAGGTCCACCTGGAAGCAGTACCCCTTCGACGCGACGCCGGCGAGGTCGATCCGCTCGAACGCCCGCGAGGTGAACACCCGGAACCCACCGGTCGCGTCGCGCACGGCGATGCCCAGGGCGAGACGCGTGTACAGGTTGCCGCCGCGGGAGAGCAGGAGCCGGTACCAGGGCCAGTTCTCGACCTTGCCGCCCTTGATCCACCGGGAGCCCAGCACCAGGTCGTTCGAGTCGGCGAGCTCGAGCATCCAGGGCAGGTACTCGGGGTGGTGGGAGCCGTCGGCGTCCATCTCGACGAGCTTCGCGTAGCCGTGTTCCAGGCCCCACGCGAAGCCGGACAGGTACGCGCCGCCCAGGCCGTCCTTGACGGTGCGGTGCATGACGTGCACCCGGTCGGTCTCGCGGGCGATGGCCTCCGCGATGTCGCCGGTGCCGTCGGGCGAGTTGTCGTCGACGACGAGCACGTGCACGGAGTCGTCGGTCGCGGCCAACGTGCGCTCGACGATCGGCCGGACGTTCTCGGCTTCGTCGTAGGTCGGGATGATGACCAGGGTCTCGCTCATGGTGCTCCTCGTGCTCCTCATCGAATGTATCGCGGGCTTGTTGGGTCAATCCGACGACAGGTCTGCGAACACGATCAGATTGTCCGTGTAGTGCCCGGTGGCGGTGTCGAACGTGCCGTCGCAGGTGATGAGTCGGAGTTGCGGGGTGGGGGTGGGGCCGTAGACGTCGCTCGTCGGGAACGCCGACTTGGCGGCGCGCTCCGAACGGTCGACGGTGAAGGTGCGGGTGCTGCCGTCGGACATCCGGACGTGGACCTCGTCGCCGGCGACCAGTTCGTCGAGCCGGAAGAACACCGCGGCGCTCGTGGGACTGTCGACGTGACCGGCGATGACGGCGGGGCCGACCTCGCCGGGGACGATCCCGTCGCTGAACCAGCCCGCGCTGTCCCAGTCGACGGGCGGGTCGAGTTCCCCGGCCGCGCCGCGGTGCAGGTCCTCGAGTGAGGACCGCACCCCGATGGCGGGGATCGACACGCTGACCGGGGTGGCCGTCGAGCGGGCCTGCGGTGCAGCAGGGTCCTGGAACCCTTCGGTGCCCGTACCCGAGGACGACGAAGAAGAACGAGACGAAGACGACGACGACTGCGACGGAGACGACGAGGACTGCGACGGCGCCGACGACGCACCACCGCCGACGGTCGACGCGACCGCCACCCCGGCCACACCCCCGACCACCACGACTGCGGCGACCACGGCACCGATCACCACGCCTCGGCGCCGGACGGCCGAGACGCGCCCGGCGCTCCGACGGCCGCTCACGAGCCGCCTCCCACGTCGCCGGCACAACCCCCGAGCACGTCGGAGGTCAGCATGGTCGAGCCGATGGCCAGCCAGGCGTCCCCGTAGTACGTCGGCGTGGTCGCCGCCGTCCGGTCGGCCCGCGCGAGGTCGGCGGCAGCCGCACCGGAGGAACCGGCAGCCTGCTCGGCCGCGGCCCGCGCGGTGTAGGCCAGCGCGTTCGTGTCCCGCGTCACCGGGGCACCACCGAGGTCGAGCTGCGAGGCGAGCTGGGTCGTCCGTCCGAGTGTGGGCGCGAGTGCCGCCGCGAGCTCCCGGTCCGGCGCCGAACACGCCTCGGCGTACCGGAGCGGCGTCCGCATCGCGTCGTAGCCGTAGAGGACGCGCCCGTCGCCACCGACGGCCGGCATCGGGTCCACCGATCCGTCGGCGTGCACCTGGGACCAGTCGCTGGGCAGGTCGGAGGCGTCCAGTACGGCCGCGGTCACGGCACGCGAACCCCGGGTCAGCGCGTTCCAGCGGTCGTCCCCGGTGACGTCCGCCAGCACCGAGAAGGCCGCGGGCGAGGCGTACGAGGCGTTGTACCGGTAGGGCTCCTGATCCGCCCACGGTCCGGGCAGCAGGATCGTGCCGAGGTCGGTCCGGGCAGTCTCGTGCTGGAGGATCGCCGCCGCGATGCGCTTGCCCGCGGCGGTGTACCGGTCGTCGTCCCAGGCCTTCCCCGCGAGCACCAGGGCCCGGGCTGCGTCGAGGTCGGCGTCGCTCGCGGACTGCTCGTCGGCGACGCCCTGATCGGACGTCCACCGCCACGCCAGCAGGTCGTCGTCGGTGAGCAGGTGCGCTTCCGTCCACTCCCAGATCGCGTCGAAGCGCGCACGGTCGTCGTTCGCGTAGGCGATGAGCAAGCCGTACGCCTGCCCCTCGCTGACGGTGTCACCGCCCTGGTCGGTGCGGACGACGCGACCGCCCTCGACGTAGCGGTCCAGGAACGCGGACCGCAGCTGCTGCGGCGAGCGCGTCGCGTCGGGCGCGGTGGTCGAGGTCGGGGTCGCCGTGCCGGGGTCGGCGGTCGTGGTGCTCGACGACCAGGGGCGGACGGCGACGATCGCGACCACGACGGCGACGATGACCGCCGCCGCGGCGGCGACCGGTATCCAGGTCCTGCGGGTCATGCTGGCCTGCCTCTCCGGGGATGGTGGTGGGGGTCGAAGGGGAGGCGCGGATCACGTGGGTCGTGCGGCGCACGTGATCCGTGCCTCCAGTCCGGGGTGTCAGCGGAACAGCGAGCGGAGCATCGCGACGGCCGCGTGGACCGCCTCGGTCACCGGCCGGTCGGCGGCTGCGCCGCCACCGCCGGTCTGCACACCGCCGGACGGGGTGGCGGCGGTCGCCGCGGCGTCCGTGACGGGCACGACCGTCAGGTTGCCCTTGCTGTCGTCGAGGACGAACAGGGTCGAGACGGTGTTGCCGGCGAGGTCCACCTTGGCGGTGCCCTGCTGACCGCTGCCGGAGACGTCGAGCGACCACTTGCCGGCGTCGACCGTGGCGTACTTCGTGGCGGTGCCGAAGGTGGCGTCCTCGGCGATCGGGGTCCCCTCGGAGGTCTGCACGTCGACCCGCTTCGCGGTGGTGGCGGCCTGCACGAGCCGGAGCTTCGCCTTGCCGTCGCCGGGCTGCTGCAGGTCGTCGGTGAACGCGGTCGTCTTCAGCCCGTCGTTCTTGCCGTAGGCGACGACGGTGCTCGCGTCGCCCTCCTGCACGGTGACGTCGGTGGAGATGACAGGCGTGGAGTCCGGGGCGTCGGCGGCGCGCATCGACAGGACGTAGGTGCCGACCGGCAGCTTCTCGTAGGGGCTGACCTGGCCGTACGTGACGTCGTCGAGCTCGAAGACGGTCTTGCCCCCGGCGAGGCTGGACAGCTCGACGTCGACGCCCTTCGTGTCCGGCGACAGGTGTCCGACGCGGAGCCAGCCCTGGTCAGTCGTCGCGGCGGAGGCGGACTGCGGGGCGGCGAGCCCGACGGTCGCGGCGACGATTGTGGCGGTGAGCGCGCCGACGACGACGGTGCGGCGGCGGTTCGTGGTGTGTGCGGTCATGATGGTGCTCCTTCGGGTCGAGGTGCGGTTGGCGTGCGGTCGTCGTGTCGAGGTGCGGTTCGTGCGGCTCGTGCGGTTCATGCCGGCCGTGCGGCTCGTGCGGACCATCTGGTCCATGCGGTTCGTGCCGGCCGTGCGGTTCGTGCGGTTCGTACGGTTCGTGCGCGCCCCGGGCGAGCGGCCGCCGCCGCGCGAGCGGGCGGAATACCGGGGTCAGCGCCGGAGCCGCCCGGGCATTTCGCCCGCTCGTCCAACGGGCGTTCCGCCCCGACGCGTTCGCGGTGAGGGTCATCGCGGCCGATCCGGCGAGCGGGCGGAATACCGGGGTCCGCGCCGGAGGCCTCCGGGCATTCCGCCCGCTCGCATTTCGCCCGCTCGCGGGACGTCAACTCAGCCAACGCCCGATCGGTCGGCCCGGCCGAGCGATCGCGGGTCACGAGGCGCTCGTCGCGGTCGTCGTCGGGTCGGCCGGGGCGTACGTCACCGTGAGCCGTGCTCCCTCGCGCTCGACCGAGTCCGGCCGGAAGGCCTCGGACATGGCGTCGAAGGTCCGGAGGACCCGGGCAGCCGAGGCGTCGTCGCTCGTGTGCAGGACGACGGTCCGGAACGGCTGGCCGGTCTCCCCGGTGCGCGGGGTGAACCGGTCGACCCGCACGTCCTGGTCGGCGAGCACCTGTCCGAGCGCGATCATCGCCCGCGAGTCGACCTGTCCGGCGCGGAACTGCGACTTCGTGCCGTCGTCCGCACGCAGGGCCGGGTTCGAGGCGAGCTCGGTCCCCAGGGTCTTGCGGACGTCGGTGGCCCGGGTGATCGCGGTCTCGGCGGCACTGGCTCCCTCGGCGTGGATCCGGCGGACCTCGACCTGCTGGTCACCGGTACCGAAGGTCGCGACGGCCGTGGAGTTCTCGATCGCCTGCCGCACGTCGGTGGACGAGTTGCCGCCGGTGCGCATGGAGTCCGTCGTGATGACGTAGTCCGAGTCCTTCCAGCCGTTCGGGGACTGCCGTTCCACCGCTCCGTCGGTGTCGAGCTTGTAGTACCAGACGACGTTGTTCCGGGCGAAGCCGTCTTCCACGAGGTCGACCCACATGGCGTCGTCGACCAGCAGGCGCGAGGACTTCGGCACGTTGTCGCCCACCCACTGCTCGGCCTGCTGCATCGGCAGGTCGAGGTTGCCGAGCAGGAACCCGCGCAGCTGCGTCCCCCACAGCGGCACCGCGACGACGAGCGCCGCAGCCGTGACGACGGCCCAGGTGATGCCGAGGCCGCGCCGGGCCCTCGGCCCGAACCGGCCCCGGGTGTGGACCCGACCGGCGATCGTCAGGACGGCACGCTCGACGGTGTAGGCGACGAGGAGCGCTGCGAACGGGATGAGCATGATGACGTAGGGCACCGGCAGGTACCCGTTCGGCCGGAACATCACCGCGAGCAGGAACACGAGCATCGCGGCGATCGGTCGGACCCGTCGCAGGAAGAGCCCGACGAAGGCCGCAACCGAGCCGAGCACGATGAACACCGGGTCGAGTGCCCACCACTGCGCGGCGGCCTCGTTCGCCAGGCTGCCCACGTCGAACACCGATCCGGAGGCGGTCCGCGACCCGAGCTGGTAGGTGACGCCCTCCCACAGGCTGACTCGTCCGTTGCCCGGCACGAGTTCGCCCTTCACCGCGGCGAGCAGCAGGTAGCCGCCGCCGATCAGCACGAGCACTGCCCCGGCGACGCTGAGCGTGTACCGGCGGGTGCTCGTGTCGGCGCGACGCACGGCCATCCAGATGAGGAACGGCAGCGCGAGCAGGTAGGTCTCCTTGGACAGCACGGCGATGCCGAGGCAGGCAGCGGCACCGGCGAACCCGGCGAGCTGCTGGCGACGGCTCAGCACGAGGACGAACGCAGCGAGCAGCCAGGGCGTCGCGACGTTGTCGATGTACACGGTGCGGTGGTACTGCAGCGCGAGCGGTGACAGCGCGAAGACGAGTCCGGCCGCGGCCGCCGTGATCCGTCCGGCACCGAGACGTCGGGCCAGCACGAACAGCAGGATGCTCGAGACGGCGGAGAAGAACACCATGGCCTCGCGCCCGGCCTCCACCGCGAAGGGGTACCGCGCGAACGCCCCGGTCAGCCCGGTGTAGCCGGCGATCTGGATCCATCCGAGCGGCGGGTGGTCGTACCAGTACGTGTAGTGGGTGAGCTCGCCGAGGTTCGTGATCGCCCACGCCTGGGCGGTGTAGGTCCCCTCGTCGTCGATGCGCTGCGGCGTGCCCGACATGTTCCAGGCCTGGACGAGCACGGTGACCGCGACGACGGGCAGCAACCACGTCAGGCTGGCTGCGTGCCGTCGGAACCACGCCCCGATGCCGGAGCGGTGTGCTGCGGCGGCACCGCGGATCGGGATGCCCGTGGTGTCGGTGATGCTGGCGGTCATCGGGTGCCTCCCGTGGTGGTGCCGGCGAACGCACGGTCGGACGACGCCGCGCCCGATCCGGTGACCGAGGACGACGCCGCGCCCGATCCGGTGACCGAGGACGACGCCGCGCCCGACCCATCGAGGTCCGAGGCGAAGCCGATGACCTGTCCGTTGCGGTGCTGACCGGTGTGCTCGGTCTTCTCCCACCCGTTCTGTCCCTTCGCGTGCCGGACGACTGCCCGGACCGCCGCGGCGGCGAGGAACACCTGGTACGGCACCAGGCCGAGCACGAGCCGCACGTAATCGCGGAGCCGGACCTTCTCGCCGTACAGGCGGCCGAACTCGTTCAGCCCGACGACCTCGACGGCGAGCAGCATGAGCGTCGGTGCCACCGGCACGAACGACACGAGGGCGATCGCCGTCGGCACCTTGACGAACAGGATCATCAGGACGCTCAGCGGGATGAGCAGTCCGGTGGCCGCCTGGATGAACGGCATGGTGAGCATGTAGCGGGCGAAGAACCGTTGCCGGAAGGACGGCAGCTTCTTCCACTCCCCCTTGCCCAGCACCTGCAGGAAGCCCTGGTTCCACCGCGTGCGCTGCTTGAGCAGCGAGGCGAAGGTCGGCGGGGTCTCCTCACGGGTCACGGCCTCGGGACTGTAGGCGACGACGACCTTCGCGCCGTCGGCGGAGAGCCGCACGCCGAGTTCGCAGTCCTCGGCGAGGCAGTGCGCGTCCCAGCCGTTCGACCACTCCAGGCGGGAGCGCGTCACGAAGACGGTGTTGCCCCCGAGCGGGATGAACTTGGACCCGGCGTGGAAGTGCAGGCGCGAGCGGAACCAGAAGTAGTACTCCAGGACGTTCCGGAGCGACCACCAGCTCGACTTGAAGTTCATCAGCTGGACGCCGCCCTGCACCACGTCGGCGTCCGTTTCCTGGAACCGCGAGTCGACGAGGGAGAGCAGCCGCGGGTAGACCTCGTCCTCGGCGTCGAACACGCCGACGATGTCACCCGTCGCGTGCTGGAGCGCCAGGTTCATCGCCTTCGGCTTGTTCTTCGGCAGGGTGTCGTCCACCACGACCTTGATCAGCGAGGGGTGCCGAGCCGCCGCGGCACGCACGACGGCGTCGGTCTCCGGGTCGTCCTCCCCGACGATCGCGATGATCTCGAAGTCGGGGTGGTCCTGGGTCGCGAGCATGTCGAGTGTCTGCCCCATCACGTCCTGCTCGTGCCGACCGGGCACCAGGAGCGTGAACCGGTGCGCCGCCGGGAGCGGGGTCTGGCTGAAGCTGGTGGACTTGAGCGCGTCCCGGGACCGCCAGGCGTGCAGCATCCACCAGAGGGTGGTCAACGCGATGATCGTGAGCAGCACGGAGAGGGCGATGAGGGTCGAGTAGCCGAGCCACTCGCCCAGCGACCAGGCGGTCTGTGGGAGCTGCCCCGAGCCGCCCGTCGGCACGTCCGTGGTCCCACGGTTCGGGACGTCCCCGGTCGTGCCAGGGCGTTCGTCGGGCTGGAGCAGCGGCCCTGCGGCCGTCAGCAACACGGCTGGGATGGTCATTCGGGGAACCCCTTCGGGCGAGTGTCGGTGGACCGGAAGACGAGGGCCTTGTACGCGGCGAAGCGGAACGCGGTACCGAGGACGAGGCCGACGCCGTTGCCGGCGACGTTGTCGGCGAGGGTGGACGTGAAGCCGAGGACGTAGTGCGAGACGAACAGGCAGGCAGCGGCGATGCCGAGGCCGACGAGGTTCGTGGCAGCGAAGAGCAACCCCTCGCGGACGGTCTCGCGGCGGCCGGTCTGGCGCTGGGCACGGAAGGTGATGAAGCGGTTGCCGATCCACGCGACCGAGGTCGACACGATGGCCGACACGATCTTCGCGGCGATGGGACCGTCCGACATGACGGTGGCGCGGAGCAGGTTGTAGACGCCCAGGTCGATGACGAAGCAGACGGCACCGATGGTGCCGAACGACGCGAGTTGCCTCGCGGTGGCGAGCAGGCGTGGGACCGCGCCAGGGCGCACGGTCCGCTCCGCACCGGTGTCGGGTGACACCAGAACGGGGGTATCAGTTCGGGTCATGCCCCCGATTCGGGGGGCCTGGGTGGGTGGTTTGGGTGGGGTACGTGTTTTGCCAGGCCCCTGCCAGATACACGACACATGCCGTTCATCTTGACGATCCGTCAGCTGCGGTGGTCAGCGGCGCGGGGACGACGGACGGGAGGCCCGGTGCCAGCTGGCACCGGGCCTCCCGTCCGTCGGTCGGTCGCGTCTACGCGGGGCGCGACGACGGGGACACGTTCTTGGACGCGTCCCGTTCCGGGATGTCGCCGAGTGCCTCGTCGATCGCCGCGAGGGCGTCCGCGTCGAGCTTGACTCCGGCGGCCTTGACGTTGTCCGTGACCTGCTGCGGACGCGAGGCGCCGACGATGGCCGACGCGACGTTCTCGTTCTGCAGGGTCCACGCGATCGCGAGCTGCGCGAGCGTGAGGCCGGCCTGGTCGGCGACGGGCTGCAGGCGCTGCACGGCTTCGAGGACCTCGTCGCGCATGAACCGCTTGATCATGTCCGCGCCGCCCTTCTCGTCCGTGGCGCGCGAGCCCTCGGGCAGGGGCTGACCCGGCTTGTACTTGCCGGTCAGGACGCCCTGCGCGATGGGCGACCAGACGATCTGCGACAGGCCGAGCTGCTTCGAGGCGGGGACGACCTCGCCTTCGATGACCCGCCACAGCATCGAGTACTGCGGCTGGTTCGAGATGAGCTGGAAACCGAGCTCCTTGGCGAGTGCGGCACCGGCGCGGATCTGCTCGGCGGACCACTCGCTGACGCCGATGTAGAGCGCCTTGCCCTGGCGGACGACGTCGGCGAAGGCCTGCATCGTCTCTTCCAGGGGGGTCTCGTAGTCGTAGCGGTGCGCCTGGTAGAGGTCGACGTAGTCGGTCTGCAGTCGCTCGAGCGAGCCGTCGATCGACTCCATGATGTGCTTGCGGCTGAGGCCGACGTCGTTGTGCCCCTTCGGGCCGGTCGGCCAGTAGACCTTCGTGAAGACCTCGAGGGACTGGCGCCGCTCGCCCTTGAGCGCCTCGCCGAGGACGGTCTCGGCGGCGGTGTTGGCGTACGTGTCCGCGGTGTCGAACGTGGTGATGCCGGCGTCGAGCGCTGCCCGCACGCACTGGGTGGCGACGTCGTTCTCGACCTGCGAGCCGTGCGTCAGCCAGTTGCCGTAGGTGATCTCGGAGATCTTGAGTCCGGAGTTGCCCAGGTACCTGAATTCCATGGCCCCGACGCTACTGGCTCCTGCCACGGCGTGAGGGGTCCCGCGAGTGCCTGTCGGGGGTGGGGGGAGTGGCGCGGGCTGGAGGTGCGGGGTGCGGGGTGCGGAGGTGCGGGGTGCGGGGTGCGGGGTACGGCGGTGCGGGGGTGCGGGGGTGCGGGGGTGCGGGGTCGGGAAGGGGATCCGCGAGCGGGCGAAATGCCACGGTGCCCTCGCCAGCACACCCAGACATTTCGCCCGCTCGCCTGGAGGACGACCCCGGGCTGTGGCTTCCTGCTCCCTTCGATCGCCTCCACCCGGCGAACGGGCGAAACATCGCCGTGCGGCCAGGCGGCAGGCACGGTGTTCCGCCCGCTCGCAGGAACAGCCGTCCCTCCACAGCGGCGAGAGCGGGCAAGCCGTCCACAACGGAGGCCCGACTCTCCCCCTCGGGATCGGCTCGCCGTCACGCTGTGGAGATGACCGTGAGACGCCGACTCCCGATGGCACTCCGCGACGCTTCGTTCCGAGTACGGGATGCGCTGCACCGAGGCGTGTCGCGTGGCCGACTCGATGCTCGCGATCTTGTCCGCCCGTTCCACGGCATCCGATCGGCGTTCCCGCCTGAGGCCGTAGATGAACGTGCGAGAGCACTCGCTCATCGGCTCCGCCCCGATCAGGTGTTCAGCCACGTCACCGCAGCAGCGATCATCGGCATCCCACTGCCCCGTCGTCTCGAACGCGACCAGCGGTTGCACGTCACGACGATCGGGACCGACCAAGCGCTCCGGGTTCGCGGCACGGTCGGCCACCGGGCGCGGTACGGATCGGTCCGCGCGACGATCGCACGAGGGGTCCCGCTGACCACTCCGGCCGACACGTTCGTCGCACTGGGCTCGATGCTGACGCTCGACGAACTCATCGTCGCGGGCGATGCGCTCGTGGGGTGGCTCGGCTGGGCGACGCTCGACGAACTCGCCCAGGCCGTCCGTCGACGACGAGGGATGCGCGGCATCGTGAAGCTCCGCCTCGCGCTCGACGAGATCCGGCGGGGATCTCGGTCTCCCGGAGAGACCCGGACACGGCTGGCACTCGTTCGTCGCGGGCTCCCAGAGCCGTCGCTCAACCACGATGTCGTCGTCGACGGGCAGTGGATCGCATGTGTGGACCTTGCCTACCCCGCTGCCAGGGTCGCGATCGAGTACGAGAGCGATCTGCACCGCACCGATCCCGCGACCTTCCGGAAGGACCTGACGCGCGGGGAACACCTGAAGGACGTGGACTGGTGGCTCGTCAGAGCGACAGCAGACGACCTGGCTCACGGTGTCGAGCGTTTCGTGCACCGCATCCGTCGGCTGCTCGAGGTCGGAACCAGAGGAGCCCACGACACGCGGTTTGCGACACTTGGGTGAACAATGGTTGACGCTTCAACCAAAACGGTGCACACTGTCGTAGTATCAACTCGATGCAGGCGCATGGAACGCGTCGCACCGCAGACTCTCGTTCGGAAGAAGGACCACCATGACGCTCACCGCTGACACCGTTCCCGGCTACAAGACCGGCACCTGGAAGATCGACCCGACCCACTCCGAGGTCACCTTCTCGGTTCGCCACCTCGCCATCAGCAAGGTCAAGGGCAAGTTCGAGACGTTCGACGCCACCGTCGTCACCGCCGAGAACCCGCTCGAATCGACCGTCGAGGCCAACATCGACGTCGCGTCGATCAACACCGGCCAGGAGCAGCGCGACCAGCACCTCAAGACGAGCGACTTCTTCCTCACCGAGGAGCACCCGCAGCTGACCTTCCGCTCCACGAGCATCGAGGCGAAGGGCGACGACCTGCACATCGCGGGCGACCTGACCCTGCGCGGCGTCACCAAGCCGGTCGTCCTCAAGGCCGAGCTCGGCGGCTTCACCACCGATGGCTACGGCCAGGTCAAGTTCGGCGCCGAGGCGACCACGAAGATCGACCGCACCGAGTTCGGTGTGAACTGGAACGCGGCGCTCGAGGCCGGCGGCTTCACGCTCGGCAACGACGTCACGATCAACCTCGACGTCCAGTTCGTCCTCCAGGCGGCCTGACCCACCTCTGACGCATTGCCCGACTGAGGGCACCGAACGGCACTCCCAGAACCCGAGAAGAACGCCCCGACTCCGCACGGAGTCGGGGCGTTCTCCGTTGTCGGCACCGGTCCCCCAACGACGAGCGGGCGAAACACCACGGAGCCTCGTCCTGGCTCGTCGGGCATTCCGCCCGCTCGCCGATGCCGGCACCGAAGTCGACGCCGGTCCCCGCGATCACGCCCACGCCGGCGCCCGTGTCGGACGCCACGAGCGGGCGAAACACCACGTCGGTCCCTGTGGCACGCCGGACATTCCGCCCGCTCGCGCAACGACCCGAGCGGAGGACGCGAGCGGAGGACGCGAGCGACCCCGGCCGAGATCGGAAGCGCGGCCGAGCGGGCGGAATGCCCGGGACACGGCGGGGACGCAGCGCGGCATTTCGCCCGCTCGCGCAAGGACGCGCGAGAACGAGCAACGACGAGCAAGGACCCCCAACGACGAGCACGGGGGCACACGGGGCACACGGGGGCACAAACGGGTCACGGGGCGAGCAAGGGCAGGGCAGACAGCGGGGACGGGCGGCCGAGCGCTGCCGCCGCGTAACGTTGGCACGTGCGACGAGGAGAGGGGAATCCACACTCCGCACCCCGAGTTGCACGACAAGCACCAAGCACCAAGCACCAAGCACCCAGCACCAGCACCAGCACCAGCACCAGCACCGGCACCGGCACCAGCGCACACACCCGCACGACGAACAGGAGCACCACCATGGCCACCGACTGGATCGCGATGCAGGCCCTCGCGGCAGCCGAGTTCGGCCGCCGCGTCGCCGCCGTCACCGACTGGGACGCTCCCACCCCCGACTCCGAGTGGACCACCCGCGACCTCGTCGCCCACGTGGTCGACGAGCAGCGCTGGATCCCGAAGCTCCTGACCGGGTGCGACTACGCCCAGGCCCAGGCCGACCTCGAGCCGATCGGTGACGACCTGGTGGCCGAGTGGCACCGGTTCGCCACGGCGGCCACCGACGCCTGGCGGAACGCGCCGCAGGACACCCCCGTGCACCTCAGCACCGACGTCGTGCCCGCCGCGCAGTACCTCACCGAGCAGACGAGCGACATCACGATCCACACGTGGGACCTCGCCCGGGCGACGGGCACCGAGGAGGCCCTGCCCGAGGAGCTCGTCCGCGCGGTGTGGGAGTACTTCGAGCCCCAGATCGAGGACCTCGCCGCCACCGGGCTGTACGCGCCCCCGGTCGACGTCACCGAGGACTCCCCGCTCCAGGTCCGCCTGCTCGCCGTCACAGGCCGCGATGCCAGAGTAACGGCATGACCACCGACACGAGCGGCACCGCCGCGGAGACGAGCAGCATGACCACGGACACGAAGCGCCTCGGCAACTCGGGGCTCGAGATCAGCAGCGTCGTCCTCGGCATGATGTCGTACGGCGACCCGGACCGGGGTTCGCACGCCTGGAGCGTCGGCATCGACGACGCCCGCCCGTTCGTCCGTCGCGCGTTCGAGGCCGGCATCACGACCTTCGACACCGCGAACGTCTACTCCGACGGCAGCAGCGAGGAGATCACCGGCACACTCCTCGCCGAACTGGCTCCGCGCGAGGACGTCCAGGTCTTCACGAAGGTCTTCAACCGGATGCGTCCCGGCCGGAACGGCGCCGGGCTGTCCCGTGCGGCGATCATGCACGAGATCGACGCGTCCCTGACCCGGCTGGGCACCGACTACGTCGACCTGTACCAGATCCACCGCTTCGACCCGGTGACGCCGATCGAGGAGACCATGGAGGCCCTCCACGACGTCGTCAAGGCCGGCAAGGCGCGGTACATCGGTGCGAGCAGCATGTGGACGTGGCAGTTCGCCGAGATGCAGCACACCGCCGAGCGCCACGGCTGGACGAAGTTCGTGAGCATGCAGGACCAGTACAACCTGCTCGAACGCGAGGAGGAGCGCGAGATGCTCCCGTTCTGCGAGCACACCGGCGTCGGCGTGATCCCGTGGAGCCCCCTCGCCCGCGGCCGTGTCACCCGCCCCTGGGACGCCTCCGGTTCGGGTTCGCGTGCGCAGACCGACGAGTTCGGCAAGACCCTGTACAAGCAGGACGAGGACGCCAACCGCGCGATCGTCGACGCGGTCGAGGCCGTCGCCACGGAGCGCGGCGTCCCGATGGCGCAGGTCGCCCTGGCCTGGGTCGCCGGCAAGCCCGCGGTCTCCGCGCCCATCGTCGGCGCGACGAAGGAGCACCACATCGACGACGCGGTGGCCGCAGCGTCGCTGCGGCTCACCGACGACGAGGTCACGCGACTCGAGTCCGCGTACACACCCCGGGTGCCGTCGGGTTTCTGACGCGCCCACGAGCGGACGGGAGGCACGGAGCCGGCTGGCACCGTGCCTCCCGTCCGTCAGGTGGTCGCGGTGACCGCCGTGGTCAGGCGACCACGCCGCCGTCGGTGCGCTGCAGGCGCGCGATGCGCCGCCGCGCGGCCCGTTCGGAAGCGGTCTGGTCATCGAGCACCGCCCCGATCCCGTCGAGCACGAGCTTCGTGGTGCGGACCACCGGCAGCTCGACCGGGCCGACGATCGGCGCACGGAGGCCCAGCAGCGACCGGTGCCGCGGATCGAGCGTGGACACGGCGCCCTGGAACACCGCGCGGTAGCCGGGTCGCAGCAGGCGGGACAGCGGCGGGTCCTTGATGAACCGGACGACGTCGCGGGTGCGCGAGTCGACCAGGAGTTCGCCGCGGTCGAGGTACCCGTTCATCTGGGCACGGAGCTCCGCCTCGGACTCGGGCGGGTCGACGATGCGCATGAGGCGCCCGGCCTCGGCCCACTCCCGCACGTACGCGTCGGCGCCCCCGGGGATCGGACCACCCCAGCGCTGGGCGGCGCGGAGGAACGCGTCGGTGAAGGCGAGGTGCACCCAGCGCGCCAGGTCCGGGTCGTTCGCCGCGTAGGGGCGGGTGGTGCCGTGCGCGTCGACGTACTGCCCACGGACCCGCTCGTGCAGCCGGAGCACCCAGTCGCTGCCGCTGCGAGCGGTCTGCCGGTCGCCGTACGTGACCGTCGCGATCCACCGGCTGGTGCCGGCCAGGCGACCGAACGGGTCCTCGCGGTAGCGGGAGTGGTCGGCGACGCCGGCGAGCGCGCCGGGGTGCAGCGCCTGGACGAGCAGTGCCCGCACACCGGCGACGATGCCGTGGCTGCCACCGTGCACCGCCCACGTGGCGGAGCCCGGACCGAAGAAGCCCGCGTCCGTGCCGTGTTCCAGGTCGTCCATCCAGGCTTCCGTGCCGGTCGAACCACCCGTGAACGTCTGGTTGAGGCGGGACCGGAAGGCGTCGGAGACAGTGGACATGCCGTCATGTTCCGTCCGTCGCCTGGGTAGGGGGTGGCATCGCGCAAAGTGGCCCTCCCAGCGTGCACGGGGGTCGCCCACTAGGTTGGGTCGGGTGAGCATCGACACGCCTCGTCCCTGGCTTGCCTCGTACGCCCCGGGGGTCCCGCACGACATCGAGGAACAGAGTGGTTCCCTGTACGACCTGGTCGAGCAGTCGGCCCGGAAGTTCCCCAGGCAGGTCGCACTCGAGTTCTTCAAGCGCACCACGAGCTACGCCGACCTCGAGGAGCAGATCCTCCGCGCGGCGAACGGCTTGCGGAAGCTCGGCGTGGGCGCGGGTGACCGGGTCGCCATCGTCCTGCCGAACTGCCCGCAGCACATCGTGGCGTTCTACGCGGTGCTGCGGCTCGGCGCGATCGTGGTCGAGCACAACCCGCTGTACACGCCGCGGGAACTCCGCCACCAGTTCGAGGACCACGGTGCCAAGGTCGCCATCGCGTGGGACAAGTCCGTCGCGACGCTGCAGGACTTCCCGGCCGACGTGCACCTCGACGCGATCGTCTCGGTCGACATCACCCGCGCCATGCCCCGGAGCACCCGGCTCGCCCTGGCGCTGCCGGTGTCGAAGGCCCGGGAGTCCCGCGCGAAGCTGACGGCGAAGGTGCGCGGCACGGTCAAGTGGAACGACCTCGCGGACACCCGCAAGCTGTCGAAGCGGCACCCGCGGCCGGCCACCGACGACGTCGCGCTGATCCAGTACACGTCCGGCACCACCGGGATCCCGAAGGGTGCGGTGCTGAGCCACCGGAACCTGCTGGCGAACGCCGCGCAGGCCCGGGCGTGGGTGCCGCAGATCCGCCGCGGCGACAACGTCGTGTACGCGGTGCTGCCGATGTTCCACGCCTACGGCCTGACGCTCTGCCTGACCTTCGCGATGAGCATGGCGTCACGGCTCGTGCTCTTCCCCGCGTTCGACCCCGCCCTCGTCCTGACGGCGATCAAGCGCCACCCACCGACGTTCCTGCCGGCCGTGCCGCCCATCTACGCCCGACTGCAGCACGCGGCGGACTCGGCGAAGGTGTCCCTCAAGGGCATCGAGATCGGCATCTCCGGCGCCATGCCGCTGTCGCAGGACATCGTCGAGCCGTGGGAAGCCCGGACCGACGGCTACCTGGTCGAGGGCTACGGCCTGTCCGAGTGCTCCCCGGTCCTGATGGCCAACCCGGTCTCCCCCGAGCGTCGACTCGGATCGATCGGCCTGCCGCTGTCCTCCACCGAGGCGCGCGTGGTCGACCCCGACGACGACACGAAGGTGCTCGGTATCGACGAGCCCGGCGAACTGCAGGTCCGTGGCCCGCAGGTGTTCCGCGGCTACTGGGGCAAGGCGGAGGCCACCGACGAGGTCTTCACGCCCGACGGCTGGTTCCGCACCGGCGACATCGTGGCGATCGACGCCGACGGGTACGTCCGGATCGTCGACCGCCTGAAGGAACTCATCATCACCGGCGGCTTCAACGTGTCGCCGTCCGAGGTCGAGGACACCCTGCTCAAGCACCCCAGCGTCAAGGAGGTCGCGGTCGTCGGCATCACGCAGGGCGGCAACGAGCAGGTCGTCGCCGCGGTCGTGCCGAAGGACCCCGCTGCGTTCGACGGCGCCGCGCTCCGGGCCTGGTCGCGCGAGCACCTGGCGGCGTACAAGGTGCCGCGCCGGGTCGTCGTGGTCGAGGACCTGCCGCGCTCGATGATCGGCAAGGTGCTGCGGCGGAAGGTGCGGGACCAGATCCTGGACGGCTGACCCGCGGGCGTCACCGCTGGGTGGTCGCTGCAGGTCATCCGGCGCGCCGCGCGGGCAGCGCCAGCACGGACAGCCCGGCCACCACCAGCAGGACGCCGGCCCATCCGCCGAGCCCCAGGCGCTCCCCCACCACGAGCACCGCCAGCACCGCGGCCACGACGGGCTCGAGCAGGGACAGCAACGTCGCGACCGACGCCGTCACCGTCCGGAGCCCGAGCGCGTACAGCGAGTGCCCGATCACCGTCGGTACCAGCGCCAGGTACAGGAACACCGGCCAGTTGCCGGCGTCGCCCAGGAACGGCCCGCCCGCCACCACGGCGAGCACGACGAGCGGCACCGCGGCCACCCCGAACACCGCTCCGACGAGCCCGCGTTCGTTCGGCCCTCGGGCAGCCCGTGCCGCCGCGACCCCGACGTCCCCGCCGACGCGCATGCTGTCGGACTCCGCGCGGACGACGGCGATCGGCATCCGGCTCGTCGCGGCGTGCATCCCCCGCGCCACCGCCCACGAGTACAGCGCGTACGTCAGACCGGCGACCAGGGCGCTGCCGACGCCGACCGCGAGTGACTGCCCGCCGCCGTCGTGCTCCGAGCGCGCGAGGGTGACGACGACCATGCCGACCACGCTCACCAGGGTTGCGAGGACCCACCGACGGGTGACGCGTCTGCGGTCGGCGACCCACTCGACCAGGCCGGCGAAGACGGGCGACGACCCGATGGCCAGGGTCGTGCCGAGCGCGACCCCGGCGTCGGCGAGGGCCGCGTAGAACGCGACCGCGTAGACCACGAGCGATGCGGCCCCGAGCAGCGCCCAGCCGCGGGTCCGGCGCTGCGTGACGGCACGCAGTGTGCCGCGGCCCGCGGTCGCGGCGAGGACGAGGCCGCCGAGCCCGAAGGTCACCGCACCGAACACGAACGCCGGCACACCGGGGGCGAAGTGCGTCGCGGTCCCGGTGGTCCCCCACACCGCCGCGGCGACCGCGATCGCCGCCAGGCCGCCGACGGGCCCGGAGGCACGCCCCGCGCCCGGTCCGTGGCTCACGAGACGTGGACGCTCGGCCGTCGGTTGACCTCGGGTTCCGCTTCGCGCAGGACCTCGCGCGTGACGGGGGCGACGTCGCCGGCGCCGGTGAACACGAAGCGCAGCGCGTTGCGGATCGGACTGCCCTCGTTCCACTCGAAGTAGATGCTCGGCACCACCCCGGCGATGTCGCGGATGGCGAGGAGCGTCGACGCGATGGTGTTCGGGACGTTGCCGGAACGGACCTTGAGCACGCGGAACCCGTGGATGACGTGGCCTTCGACCACCAGGTCCTCTTCGAAGTCCGAGGAGTCGGCCGGCAGGACCTCGAGGAACATCGTCGGCACGCGGGCCGGGATGCCGGAGTCGCGGCGTTCCTCGCGCCCCTTCGCCCGGTACGCCTCGGCCGTGCCGGCACCGGGTTCGTTCGCGATGATGCAGACCGAACTGAACTGGTCGGCGTCGGCCTCGACGAACTGGCGGGCGGTCGCGTCGAGCTCGATCGACGACGCCCGGAGCTCGAACGAACGCCGTACGCGCGAGATGAGCGACACCACGACGATCGCGATGATGAAGATCGCCGCGATCCGCACGCCGTCGGGCCGCTCGATGACGTTGGCGACCGTGGTGTAGACGAACACGACCGAGATCACACCGAACGCGATGGTGCGCTTGCGCTGCTGCTTGCGGCGCGCGGACAGCGTCACCGCGACCGCTGCGCTCGTGATGAGCACCAGCACGCCGGTGGCGTAGGCACCGCCCTGGGCGTCGACGTCGGCCTGGAAGATGATCGTGATGACGAACGCGATGAGCGTGAAGATGATCACGAGGGGACGCACCGCACGCGCCCACTGCGGTGCCATGCCGTAGCGGGGCAGGAACCGCGGCACCAGGTTGAGGAGCCCCGCCATCGCGCTCGCGCCGGCGAACCACAGGATGGCGACGGTCGAGAAGTCGTAGATCGACCCGAACACCCCGCCCATGTACTCGTGCGCCAGGTACGCCAGGGCACGCCCGTTCGCACCGCCGCCCGGCTGGAACTCGCGCTGCGGGATGAGGAACGTCGTCACGATCGACGACGTGATGAGGAACGAGCTCATGATGAGCGCCGCGACGGTCAGCAGCCGCTTGGTGCCGCGGATCCGGCCCTCGGGTCGGTCGCTGGTGTCGTCGCTGGCGTCACCGCGGACCTGGGGCATCACCGCGACGCCGGTCTCGAACCCGGAGAGCCCCAACGCGAGCTTCGGGAACACGATCAGGGCGATGCCGACCATCACGAGCGGGTTGCTGTGCTGCGCCGTCAGCCCGGACCACCAGTCGCTCGCCACCATCGGGTTCTCGAACACGTGCCAGAGGGCGACGATGATGACCACGGCGTTCAGGGCGAGGAACACCGCGACGAGCCCGACCGCGATGCCGATGGCCTCCTTGAACCCGCGCAGGAACACGATGCCGAGCAGGAGCAGCAGCGCCAGGGTGAGCGGCACCGGGATCTCGGTGAACCAGTGCGGCGTGTACGGGTTCTCGGCGATGTGCGCCGTGGCGTCGGCCGCCGACAGGGTCATCGTGATCATGAAGTCCGTCACGGCGAACCCGAGCAGCACCAGCACGAGGAGCTTGCCCGCCCACCACGGTAGGAGCTTCTCGAGCATCATGATCGACCCGGCGCCCCGGAAGCTGTCGTGGGCGATCCGGCGGTAGACCGGCAGCGCCCCGAACAGCGTGACGAGCACGAGGACGATCGTCGCGATCGGCGACAGCAGACCCGCGGCGAGCGCGGCGATGGCGGGCTGGTACCCGAGGGTGGAGAAGTAGTCGACGCCGGTCAGGCACATGACCCGCCACCACGGGTGGGTCTTCTCGACCTCGACCTGGTGCGGGCCCTGGTGCGAGGCGCCCTGGTCGGCCCCGTGCAGCATCCACCGGCGCAGGCGGGTGCTGCGGTCGAGGGGCTGCTCGGTGGCGTCGCGCTGGGCGGCCCGCTCGGCGTCTGTCGCGGTCACGTGGATGATGCTAAGCCGTCCGGGTGGCCCCCGTGCACACCTCGACGGTCCTGTGCACGGAGCGGGCGGACTACCGCCGTGTGCGGGACAGAGCGGCCACGATCCCCGCCACGACCAGCAGCACACCGGCGGCGATGCAGGCGGCCAACAGCAGGGTCATGGTGTCCACTGAGAACATCGGCAGCGCACTCACGGCCATCGCGCCGGCGAACACCAGGAGCAGCACGCCCCAGAGGATCGTGCCGAAGCGTGCACCACCGTGTCGAGGCCGGCGGGCGGGCCCGTCCGCGGCCACCGGCGCAGTCGCCCCGTCGTTCGTCGTGCCGTCGTCCATCGGGCTGTCGTTCGTCGGGCTGTCGTTGGTCGTACTGTCCGTCGTCATCGTCCCGTTCCTCACTCGCCGACCGTGATCGCCCGCGGCACCTCGACGCCACCGCCGAGGATCCACAGGTGCACCGTCGTCGTCTCGTCCGCGTCGGCGGTGCGTGCCGCTCGGTTCTCGAGCGTGGTGGTCCGGAGCACCCCACCGGCGCCGTCGCCGTCGCCGCCGGTGTCGACCCCGTAGCCGACACCGCTCACCTGGACCCGGACCGGCAGGTCGGTCGGCAGCAGGACATCGGCCCCGCCGGCGCCCAGCCAGAGGGTCACGTCGCCCCCGACCGCCGACGGTTCGAGCCCGCGGAGGTCCAGCGTCGGACCGCCGGCCAGCATCGCGAAGTTCCGTTCGGTCCCCGGGGCGGCCCGTTCCACCTGCCACGTGGTGCCGCCGATCAGCGAGACCTGGGTGCCGGCAGGCAGAACCCCGGTGACCACGAGGGCGACCGCGGCGACCGTGGAGAACAGTCCGAGCACGTCGTCGTCACGGCCTCGGACCCCGGCGACGATCGTGGCGACCGCCAGCACGGCGAGCGCCGCGGCGATCCCGAGGACCGGGACGGACCACCCGGCCTGCTGTGCCCAGAACGCGACCCCGGCTCCGGCGACGAGTGCGAGTCCGAGGGACACGGCGACGTACGCAGCACCGGGGCGCCGCTCGGCCCGCTCCGCCCGCCGTTCGGACGCGCGCTCGCGTTCCGCGCGCATCCGCTCCTCGTGCTGCCGTCGCCGGTCCTCGGGGCTCACGGGTGCACCCCACTGCCAGGAGGCCCGTCCTGCGTCCGGCGCGCCGGTCGCCTCCGCGGTCCACGCGTTCCGGGCCGGGCGCGGCTCCTCGGGGCTGGTCCAGAAGTCGCCTCGCGGGGCAGCGGTCGGGTCGGTGCCAGCGCCGGTGCTCGCGGTCCGCTCACCGTCCACCCCGCGTCGGGCCAGGACCACGATGAGCCACACGATCCCGCCGACCAGCACGATGCTCCACGCGGTGGCGAGGGTCGCCTCGAGCCAGCCGGGCATCCCCCAGGCGTCCGGGACCCCCTGCCACCAGAGGCCGCGGGCGGCGGGCACGAAGGTGAGCGCCACGAAGGCGCCGATCGCGATGAGCGCCGGGTCGAGGACCCCGCGGATCATCCGTTCGACGTGGATGCGTCCGGCGGTGTCGGGCAGCAGCGCCCAGCCGGCCGCGTAGGCGAGGAAGACCGGCCCGCCCAGCAGCGCGACGACGATCGTCACGCCGCGGACCACGAGGGGGTCGAGCCCGGTGCGGCGGGCGACGGCGCCGCACACGCCGGCGAGCCAGCGGTCGTCGGTGCGCGCGATGCCGAGGCCGCGGACCCAGTCGAAGAACCGGGTCGTCGAGTCGGCGCTGCCGGCGGCGGTGCCGGGAGCGGAGTCGTACTGGTGATCGGTCATGGCCACCAGCATCCCGGCAGTGCTGCGCCGACGCCATCGGGGTTCCCCCTGACCAGTCCCTGATCCCGGCCCCGGACCCTGCTGCGCCGGCCGTTCCGGTGCCAGGATTGCCCCATGGCCACCGCGACGATGACGCGCCCGACCCCCAGGGTCGTCGGCGGGGTCTGCAGCGGGTTCGCGGCGCACACCGGGTTGCCGGTCGGAGCCGTCCGGCTCGCCACCGCGGTGCTGGTGGTCTGCGGTGGCGCCGGCCTGCTGCTCTACGCCTGGCTCTGGGCGACCGTGCCGAGCGCTGCCGCCGGGGCAACCGCCGGGCGCGCGCCGCTCAAGTCCGTGCTGACCCCGGCCGCCGACGTCGACCAGGACGAGACCACCGCGTCCGCCCGGCGTGCCCCGGTCGTCGAGATCCTGCTCGGCGTGGCCCTGCTCGCCGCTGCCGGCGCCGTCGTCGCGGCACGGATGGGCGCCGCCGTGCCCCTCGAGGTCGTCGTGCCCGGCGTCGTGGTCGTCACCGGCGCCGCACTCGCCTGGCGGCAGTTCGACGCGCTGCGCAACGTCCGCACGGCCGGATCGTCCGCCCTGGTCGTCCGGGCGCTCGGAGCCCTGGTGCTCGTCGTGCTCGGCATCCTGCTGTTCTTCACGACGAGCAGCCGCCCGAACGTCTGGACCGTGCTGACCGCCGCGGTCGCCGTCCTGGTCGGCGTCGCCGTCGTGGTCGCCCCGTGGGTGGTCCGGCTCGTCCGCGACCTCGCCGAGGAACGCGCCGCCCGAGTCCGCGACCTCGAGCGGGCCGAGTTCGCGGCGCACCTGCACGACTCGGTGCTGCAGACCCTCGCCCTCATCCAGCAGAAGGCCGAGCCGGGTTCGGACGCGGCACGGCTGGCGCGGGCGCAGGAGCGCGAGCTGCGGTCCTGGCTCTTCACGGAACAGGCGGAACCGACGCGCGACCTCGGCGCGCAGCTGCGCGACGCCGCCGTGGACATCGAGGCCGAGTACCCCGCCCGCATCGAGGTCATCGCGGTCGGACCCGCCCGCAGCGACCTGCCGGACGGGCTCGTCGCCGCCGCCCGCGAGGCGATGCTCAACGCCGCCCGGCACGCCGGTGGGACCGTGAGCGTGTACGTCGAGACCGCCGGTGACCGGGTCGAGCTCAGCATCCGCGATCGCGGCCCGGGCTTCGACGTCGACGCGGTGCCCGCGGGCCGGTACGGCGTCCGCGAGTCGATCGTCGGCCGGATGCAGCGCCTCGGGGGCCACGCGACCATCGCGCCCGGGCCGGGGCACACCGGCACCGAGGTCCGGCTGACCCTGCCGCTCGCACCCGCGGCCCAGGACGAGGAGCACGCATGACCGAGCCCGCCCCGTTGACCGTCGCGATCGTCGACGACCACTCCATCTTCCGAGTCGGCGTGCGCGCTGGACTGCCACCGGGCCTCCAGGTCGTGGGTGAGGCGGCGACCGTCGACGAGGCCGTGGCGCTCGTCGCGGCCACCCGCCCACGCGTCGTCCTGCTCGACGTGCACCTGCCGGGCGGCGCCGGCGGCGGCGGTGCCGAGGTGATCACGCGGTCGGCGCCGGAGGACCCGGACACCCGGTTCCTCGCGTTGAGCGTGTCGGACGCTGCCGACGACGTGGTGCGGGTCATCCGCGCCGGCGCCCGCGGGTACATCACGAAGAGCTCGTCGAGCGCCGAGGTCGCCGAGGCCGTGGCCCGTGTGGCGGACGGGGACGCGGTGTTCTCGCCGCGCCTGGCCGGCTTCGTTCTCGACGCGTTCGGAGCGGTCAGCGGCGAGACGGCGCAGCACGACGCCGAGCTGGACCGCCTGTCCGCCCGCGAGCAGGAGGTCATGCGGCTGATCGCGCGCGGGTACGCCTACAAGGAGGTCGCGACGGAGCTGTTCATCTCGGTGAAGACCGTCGAGACACACGTGTCGAAGGTCCTGCGGAAGCTCCAGCTGTCGAACCGGCACGAGCTGACCGCGTGGGCGCTGCAGCGCAAGCTGCTCTGATCACTTCGCGCTGATGCGAGGCGGTGAGGGGGGCAGCCTTGTTGACCGCCCACAGCCGCCTCACTTCGCGCTGATCCTGGTGTACTTGTTCACCGCCCACGGGACGAACACCACGAGCATCACGGCGATCCCGATCAAGACGGTCAGCACGGGGTGCTGCATCGTCCAGATGTCCGGCACCGGGGCGGACCCGACGTTGCCGAACAGCTCCCGCGCGGCCTGCACGAGCGACGACACCGGGTTCCACTCCGCGAACACGCGCAGCACCAGCGGCAGGGTGTCGCTCGGCACGAACGCGTTCGAGATGAACGTCAGCGGGAACAGGATCATGAACGAGGCGTTGTTGATGACCTCGGGCGTCTTGACGCTCATGCCGAGCAGCGCCATCACCCAGCTGAACGCGTAGCTGAACAGCAGCAGCAGGGCGATGCCGGCCAGGAACTCGAGCGGCGACGAGTTCACCCGCCACCCGACCGCCAGGCCGGTGAGCATCATGATCGCCATCGAGATCGAGTTCAGGACGAGGTCGGAGTTGGTGCGCCCGACCAGCACCGCGGACGCCGACATCGGCAGCGTCCGGAACCGGTCGATCAGCCCTTCCTTCAGGTCCTGCGCCATCGCCGACCCGGAGAACGTCGCACCGAACACCACGGTCTGCGCGAAGATCCCCGCCATCAGGAACTGCGTGTAGTCGGTCCCCTGCACCTGGATGGCGCCGCCGTACACCTGGCTGAACAGCAGCACGAACATGATCGGCTGCAGCACGGCGAACACGAGCATGTCCGGCGACCGCTTGAGCTTGATGAGGTTCCGCTTGGTGACGGTCCAGCCGTCCTCGACCCAGACGGCGAGCGGCGAGGTCACGACGACGGGCAGGTGGCGGCCCGGCGCGAGGGACGTGGTGGTCATCGTGCCGTCTCCTTCTGCTTGGTTGCCGCGGGTTCGCCGGCGTCGTCGTCCGTCGCGGCGTGCCCGGTCAGGCGGAGGAAGACGTCGTCGAGGGTCGGTCGTCGCATGCCGGCGTCGTGGAGTTCGATGCCGGCCTCGCCCAGGTCGGCGAGCACGCGCTGCAGGGCTGCCGGACCGGCCTCCACCGCGATGGCACGGGTGCGGCCGTCGCCCGAGGTCTCGACCTCACCGACCCCGGAGCGGCGCAGCACCGTGGTCGCCGCGTCGCCGTCGGCATCGTCGACCAGGGTGACGACCACCCGGTGCCCGCCGACCTGCGCCTTGAGCTGGTCCGCGGTGCCCTCGGCGATGACCGCCCCGTCGTCGATGACCGCGATGTCGTCGGCGAGCCGGTCGGCTTCTTCCAGGTACTGGGTGGTGAGGAGCACCGTCGCGCCCTCGGCCACGAGGTCCTCGATGATGCCCCAGAGCGCCAGCCGGCTGCGGGGGTCGAGGCCCGTGGTCGGTTCGTCGAGGAACAGCACGCGCGGGTTCATCACCAGCGCCCCGGCGAGGTCGATGCGTCGCCGCATGCCGCCGGAGAAGCCCTTCACCGGTCGGTCCCCGGCCTCGGACAGGTCGAAGACGTCGATGAGCTCCCGGGCACGATCGCGCGCCGTCCTGCGGCCCAGGTGGTAGAGCCGCCCGATCATCTCGAGGTTCTCGAACCCGGTCAGGTTCTCGTCGACCGCCGCGTACTGCCCGGACACCCCGATGGACCGCCGGGTGGCCTGCGGGTCGGCGATCACGTCGATGCCGTCGATCGTCGCGGTGCCCGAGTCCGGTGTGATGAGGGTGGTCAACACCTTCACCACCGTGGTCTTGCCTGCGCCGTTCGGCCCGAGCAGCGCCTTCACGGTGCCCTGTGGCACCGACAGGTCGAGTCCGGCGAGCGCGTGCACCGGCCCGGACTTCGACCTGTAGGTCTTGGTGAGCCCGGAGGCTTCGATGATGGCCATGTCGCTCCTTCGTCGGACACGGTGGGTACCCGGGGGTCCGGCGGAGCGACGGACGTCACTCAGACGTCGAAGTCACCACCACCGAAGTCGCTGAAGCCACCGCCGAAGTCGGATCCGCTGTCGCCCCAGCCCGCATTGTCGAAGCCGCCGCCGTCGGATGCGCCGCCGTCGGACGCCCCGGCATCGCCGGATTCAGCACCAGTGTCCTCCGAACCACCGTCACCCGCAGCGTCGGTACCGCCATCGAACGAACCGGGGTCCGGCAGGAACGCGCTCATGATCGCCGAACCGATGACGTAGCCGGCCACCGTCCCGAGGATCGAGGCGCCGATCATGCTGCCGAACGACGGACCGCCGCGCTGGCCGCCGAAGCGTCCGCCACCGCCGACACCGCCGAGCGAGCGCTCCATGAAGCCCGGCTGACGGATCTCGGAGCGGGTCGCCGACTGGGCGAGCGAGCGGGGGTCGTCACCCCGGGGCGCCTCACCGGGAGGCGCGGTCCGGGTGAACTCGTCGTAGACCATGCGGCGCTGCTCGTCGGTCAGCTTGGCGAAGGCCTCGGCGTGGACCTCTTCGATGCGCTCCGGCGGTGCGGTGCGGAGCAGGTAGCGGTAGCGCTCGACCGCACGCTCGTCGTCGGTCGTCGCACCCTGCTGCTGCGTCGGTGCACCGCCCCACTGCGGGACGCCGTACTGGCCGCCCTGCGGTGCGGACGGCGCCGGCTGCTGGTACGACTGCTGGCCGTACCGGTAGCCCTGCTGCTGCGGCGGCTGCCCCCACTGGTTCTGCTGCGCGTCAGCGGATCGGTCACGCTCCGGACGTCCGAGCAGGCGGTCGAGGAATCCCATGGTCGATGCTCCTTCGGGTGCACGGTGGGCCCGGTCGGACCCGTCGTGGACTGCAACACTACGAACCCCGGGCGTCCGGTGACTGAGCGCCCGCTCAGAGTCGGCCGGGAGGCGCGTGCCGGGCTGGCACCGTGTCTCCAGTCCGACGGTGCGCACCTGCGCACCCCGTGCGCGGTTCCCGGCCGCGTGCGCGCTCGCAGCACCGCACCCGGCAGCCGACCCAGCACCGGGTCGCAGACCCCGCACCGTGCGCCGCGGCTCACCCCGCGGCGAGCGCCGCCGTCCACACCGCGTGCAGCTCGTCCGCGGCACCAGGGTGCGCCACCAGGAACGGCTCCCCCACGGGCGGGAAGCCCTCGACGGGGCCGGCCGGCGTCAGCACGACGCCCCCGGCCTCGTGCACGAGCAGCACCGCGGCCCCGTGATCGACCGGGTTGAACGCCGAGACGCAGCCGCCGATCCCACGCCCGGCCGCGACCTGCGCGATCGTCAACGTGCCCGACCCCTGCACCCGGAGGGTGCACGACCGGTCGGCCAGGGCGTCGAGGAACGCCCCGAACCCCGGCCAGGGGCGGTGTCCGTCGAGCTCGGTGCCGACGACGGCGCCGGCGAGCGGCCGGGGTGTGTCGTCGAGTCGGAGCTGGCGCTCGCGCAGGGTGGCGCCGCGGCCACGTCGGGCCTCGAGCACCTCGCCGCGCCAGGGGTCGGCGACGACACCGACGAGCGGTCGGCCACCACGGGTCAGGCAGAGCGACATCGAGGTCCAGGGCACGCCGTTGGCCAGGTTGGTGGTGCCGTCGACGGGGTCGAGGAACCAGCGGTGCCGGTCGCCGGGGGCCTCGCCGTACTCCTCGCCGGTGAACCCGTGCGTGGGGAAGACCATCCGCACGCGGGAGCGGACGTGCTGCTCCACCAGGCGGTCGACGTCGGTGACCAGGTCGGCGGGGTTCGCCTTGGTGTGGACCTCGCTGACCGGGTGCTCACGCGTGTAGGCGATGACCTCGTGGGCGATGCGGTGGGCCAGGGCCTGGGCGCGCGAGGCGACCTCGGTCTCGGTGGGCTCGCGGTCGCGCTCGGGCCAGCCGTCGCGCTCAGCCGCGGACAGGGCCGCTCCGATGGAACCGACGTCGTTCGTGGTGATCGAATCGACGCCGAGCCGGGCTGCCCAGACCGCCGGCTCGACGTCGTCGATCGTCCAGACGGCGACGCGCAGGCCCAGGGCGTGTGCGACCTCGACGGTGCGCGGTGTGAGGAACGCGACGTCGAGGTTGAGCGTCGACGGGTCGAGCGCCTCGAGGTCCGCCGACACGGGCGGGTCGAGCGACTCCCACGCCAGCCAGACGTCGGCGTCGGGCAGCACGGAACGGACGGCCGCCATCGCCGCCGGCGCCCCGCACCAGGCCACCACCGTGGAGCCGGTGAAGCCGGCCACGGTCCGGGCGGCCACCAGTGCGTCCTCGGCGTCCGTCAGGTCGACGAGCAGGGTCGACCGGCAGCCGTCGAGCCGTTCGAGCGCACCGTCGAGCCGCGGGATCCGGTCGAGGCCGTTGCCGAGCCGGGCGACGTCGCACCAGTCGACGTCGGCCACCCGGCGGGCGTCGCCCCACATCCGGCCGAGGGTCTCGTCGTGCAGCAGGACGGCGACGCCGTCGGCGGTGCGGCGGACGTCGACCTCGATCACCTCGGCGCCGAGCGCCTCGGCGACCGCGATGGCGGGCAGCGTGTTCTCGCGCCGGACGCGCGGCGCACCGCGGTGGGCGACGAGCCGTGGCGGACGCACGCCGGGCCTCCCGTCCGGGCTGGTGGCGACCACCTGGTCGGCGGGTGCCGACACGGCGGCGCTCACCGGGCGACCTCGAGCAGCACGCCGTCGCGGTGGACGAGCACGTCGCCCAGGCGCACCCCGGTCTCGGTGCCGACCGTCGGCGGTGGCCCGGTGACGTAGGCGCGGAGCTCTGCGCCGTCGGTGCTGAGCACCACCTCGGCGAAGTGCCCGCGCATGAGCACCCGCGCGACGGTCGCACGGATCGGCGAGTCGTCGGTGAGCACGACCTGCTCGGGCCGGACCAGCACCGTGTCGGCCGCCGTCGGACTGACCGACGTGCCGGCGAGGAACCGGCCGGTGACGACGCTCGTCGAGCCGATGAACGATGCGACGAAGCTCGTGGCGGGGCGGGCGTAGAGCTCCGTCGGGGTCGCGATCTGCTCGATGCGGCCGTCGTGCATGACGGCGATCCGGTCGGAGATGCTGAGCGCTTCGTCCTGGTCGTGCGTCACGATCACGGTCGTGATGCCGAGTCGCTGCTGGATGCGGCGGATCTCGTCGCGGACGCTCACGCGGAGCTTCGCGTCGAGGTTCGACAACGGCTCGTCGAGGAGCAGCACGTCGGGCTCCTGCACGATGGCGCGCGCCAGGGCGACGCGCTGCTGCTCACCGCCCGAGATCGCGGTCGGCTTCGAGCCGGCGTGGTGGCTCAGGCCGACGAGCTCGAGCGCGTCGCGCACCCGCTCGGCGACCCGCTGCTTCGGCACCCGTCGGGTCCGCAGCGGGAACGCGACGTTCTGCGTCACCGTCATGTGCGGCCAGAGCGCGTAGTTCTGGAACACCATCGCGCTCGGCCGGCGCTCCGGGCCGAGCGACGTGACGTCGCGGTCCCCCATGGCCACCACGCCGCCGTCGGCGGGCAGGAACCCCGCCACCATGCGGAGCGTCGTGGTCTTGCCGCATCCGGACGGCCCGAGCAGCGAGACGAGCTCGCCCTTCGCGACGTCGAGGTCGATGCCGGCGACGACCTCGCGCCCGCCGAGCGTCTTGCGCAGTCCGCGGATGGTGAGGCCGCCGGATCGGGTCCGGTCCGTCGTGCTGCCGTCGGCCTGGAGGCCCGGAGCGCGTTCCGTGACGAGCGCCTGGTCCGTCATCTGGTCGCCTTTCGTGCTGGTGTGGGTCATCGGTGTCGGTCCGGGTCTCTGTCCGGGTGTCGGCCCGGTCGGTTGCGGCCGGGTCATCGGATCTGGAAGCCGTCCGCCAGCCGGCCGCCCATGATGTGCTTCCGGGCGAGCAGCAGCAGGACCACGGACGGGATGCTCAGCGCGATCGCGAACACCGCCGAGACCTGGCGCGGGGAGTTCAGGACGAGCGAGTACATCGCCGTCGGCATCGTCATGTACGTCGGGGCTCCGACCAGGTACGTGCCCTGCGCCTCGTCGAAGGACGCCAGGAACGACATCACCATCGCGACGAGGATCCCGGGCCAGGCGATCGGGAACGTCACCTTCCAGAAGGTCCGCCAGCGGCCGGCCCCGGCGTCGCGGGCCGCTTCCTCGAGGGACCGCGGCACGGCCGAGAACGCTGCGGCGGGCAGCCACGTCATGAACACGACGCAGCCGAGGACGTGGACGATCAGGATGCCGGTGACCGTGTTCATGAGGTCCAGCGCGGTGAACATCGCCGACATGGTGACGAAGAGGCCCATCTTCGGGAACGCGTTCGTGGCGAACAGCCCCACGAGCACGAGCCGCCGCCCCGGGAACTCGATGCGGCTGATCGCCCACGCGGCGGGCAGGCAGACCACCGCGGCGACGAGGACCGTGAGCGGTGCGAGGACGAGCGAGTTCTGCACCGCCACGGCCAGGCTGCGGTCCTCGAACACGGTCCCCCACCACTGCAGGGTCCAGCCGTCGGGGAGCAGGTTCGGGTACGTCCACGTCGTCGCGAAGGCCCGGGCGGCCAGCCAGACGAGCGGCCCGAGGATGAAGACGGCCAGCACGACGGCGGTGGCCCAGACGAGGGTGTTCCCGGTGAGTCGCTTGATCACGGCTGCTCCTGCTTCTGCTGCTGCTTCCGCAGCTCGCCGGCGTTCGCCCGGACCGTCGAGCGGAGGTAGAAGACGCTCGCGGCCGCGGCGAACGCGAACACGATGAACGCCATCGCCGTCGACTGCTGCGGACGGTTGTAGGCCTGGAAGTACTTCGAGATGTCCACGCCGAGCATCGTCGGGGCGTTCGGGCCGGTGAAGTACGGCACGGTGAACGAACCGAGGACCCCGATCACGGTGAACGTCGTCGCGATGACGAGCGGGGTCGCGGCCATCGGCAGGAGCACCTGCCAGACGACGCGCCAGGTGCTCGCCCCGGCGTCCTTCGCGGCCTCGACCAGGGCGTCCGGGGTGCCCTGCAACGCGCCGGCGATCATGAGCACCGCGAACGGCAGGCTCGTCCAGACGCTGCCGAACACCACGGCGACGAGGGTGTAGCCCCACACCGGGACGTCGAGGCCGAACTGGGCACCGAGGCTGCGGAGGAAGCCCTGCGCGTCGGTGAAGGTCAGGATCGACCAGCTCGCGATGACCACCGGCACGAAGATCGGCACGACGGCCAGGACGCTGAGGGTCTTGCCGAGGAAGCCTCCGCGGAGCCGCAGGATCACCGCGACGACGACGGCGAGCCCCACGGTCAGGCCGGTCGACAGCGCGGTGACGCCGAGCGTCGCGACCAGGTCACGCAGGAACGTGGCGTTGCCGAGCAGGGTCGCGTAGACCGCGAACGAGAAGCCGCGCACGGTGTCGCCGCCGATGTCGGCGAGCGCCTGGTTCAGGCCGCCGGTGAACCCGAGGCTGAACAGGGCGGCGTTCACCACGGGGACGCCGACGAACAGGACGACGACCAGCACCGGGGCGGCGACGAGGGCGAGGCCCTGCCACCGTCGACGGCGGGCCAGTCGCTCCTGCGCCGTGCGCCCGCCGGCGGGGTGCGCCGGGCCCTGGGCGTGGGGCGGGACGGGCGGGAGGCCCATGGCGGAGTCGCCACGGGCCTCCCGGCCGGTTGCCGGGCCGTCCTGGACGGTCTGGGTCACTGCGGGACCTTCGCGTCCCACGCCGCGTTCATGTCGGCGGAGAAGTCGCTCTGGAACCCGAGGCGGAGCTGCGAGGGGTTCGCGTCGGCGAACTGCTCGGCGACCGACTTCGGCAGGCTGTCGAGCGGAATCACCGGGTAGCCGGAGACGGCGCTCGCGACGAGCTGCTGACCCTTCGCGCTGAGCACGAAGTCGGCGAGCTTCTCGGCTGCCGCCTTCTTGGCCGCCGGCTCGGTCTTGGGGATGCCGAGGAAGCTCGCGCTGCCGGTGAACGACGGGTCGTCGATCTGCACGGCCTTGACGGTCTTCGGGATGATGCCGGTCTTCTGCGAGGTGATGAACTGGTCGCTCCACACGGGCGCCATCGCGATCTGGCCGCTGCCGAGCAGCTGCACGACCTGGTCGTTGCCGTTCGGGTAGACGCCCTTCTGGTACGTCGACGGGCCGAGGTCCTTCAGGGCCGCGAAGCCCTCGTCCCACTTCGACTCGAGCGACTTGTCGTACTTCGTCTGCATCGTCTCCTGCTCGGCGGGCGTCAGGTACTTCGCGAGCACCGTGGCCACGAACGAGCCACCCGAGCCGCCGGACGACGGGGAGTTGTAGGCGAACTCGCCCGGGTTCGCCTTGATCCAGGCGAGCAGGTCGTCGAGGGTCTTCGGCGGGTCCGTGACCTTCTTCGCGTCGTACGCCAGCAGTACGCTCGAGGCGCGGTACGGGATGGCGCTGTCGCCGCCCTGCTGCTTCGTGGCGTCCGGGACGTCCTTGAGGTTCGGGATCGTGCTGTCGCTGACCGTCGCCATCAGCCCGGCCTTGCCGGCGGTGGTGACGAACCCGGCGTCGACGAGGTCGTACGCGACGGACTTGCCGGCCTTGACCGCGGTGGCGAGGTTCGCCTGGGTCTGGGCATCGTGCTCGCCGTGCAGGTCGATGCTGGTGCTGACGTGGATCTTCGGGTTCGCCTTCTCGAAGGCGGGGATGAGCGACTTGTCCCAGAGGTCCTGGACGTTGGTGTCGCCGCTGATGAACACGGTGAGGTCGGTGGTGCCGTCGGCGTCGGAGGCGTTCGAGGCGTTGGCGCTCTGGACGCAGCCGGAGAGTGCGACGGTCGCGGCTGCCGCGATGGCGAGGCCGGCGAGGACTCGGGTCTTCACGTGGGTTCTCCCTGTTCCGTGGTGCGTGGGGGCGTGCGGGGGTGGGGCGTGCGGTCGTGCGGGCGGTGCGTGTGGGAACGTTCCCGCGCCGAGGTCGAGTGTGGCGCTGCCGGGTGAACTCCGGGTGCCTCCGGCGTCGCCGCCGGGTGAACTCCGGGTGCGGTGCGGTGGGCGCGTGCTGCGCGTCTGGTGCGAGGTTCCGTACTCCGTGCCCGCCCTGGAGCCCGGCACCGAGTACGGAACCTCGCACCGTTCGCGCCGCCCCTCGCACCGTGCGAGGTCACCGTGACATCGGTACCCGGGCATTTCGAAGCTTCGCGCGGAACGCGGGCTCGTCCCACACGTCCTTCCAGCCGTACCGGATCACACCGCGTACCTCGGGGAAGGAGCGCAAGCGGTCCTCGCGGTACTTCTCCGCGATGACGATGTCCTCCGCCGACCGCCCTCCGCGGAGCCCTGGATCGCGGTACTTCACCTCACCGTCGAACTCGATCACCACGCCCTGGTCCGGGAGCCAGAAGTCCACGACGATGTCCGGCTCGCCCGGGGTGGTGAAGCGTCGTTGCAGCACCGGGGTGGGAGCGCCGTACTCGTCCAGACGGACCCGGACCAGCGACTCCCCGACCGAGTCAGCGGCTGCGTCTGCGAAACCGACGGACCGCAGGGCACGGCGCCGGCCCTTCCGACCTCGCCGGGCGACCCCGTCCAGGACGGCGTCGCGGTCCGCGCCGAGGGCGAGGAGCCGGTCGAGGGCCACCACCGCCTCCGTCATCGGCAAGGTCATGGCGAGGTCCACGGCCGTCCGGTCAAACCCCGTCAGGGTCAGGTCGTCCGTGCGGAACCGCCACGTGGCCGCCATCGACGGGTCGAAGTCGGCGTGCACGACGAACGTGGCGTTGGTCGTCCGAGCATCACGCCCGGGTCTGGTCAGGTGGACTCGTTCCGGCCACCGGCCCACGTGCGGCACACCGATGACCGCTGCCGCTGACAGGTGCGACACGACGAAGCGGGGTCTGATCCGGTCGACGAGTGATCGCACGAGCACGTGGTGCCGCTGCTCGGGGCGGAGGCCCTTCCACCGCTCGGTGTCGGCGTACCGGCCGTGCGCGATGCGGATCAGTTCCCCAGCGCGGGCCCGGACCCGGATCGCCGCGGCCTCGTCGGGTCGTGACTCGTGCGCGACGAGGACCGTGCAGTCTGGGACGGCGGGGAAACGGGGATGAGCAGCCATGCACTGGATGCTGGCGGACACCTCGCACGGTGCGAGTACAGCCGGATCAGCCTGTGGACAGCCGCGTCCGTCCACAGTCGCAAGCGGATGAATCAGCAACTGCGAGAATGAGCGGGTGAACGCACGCACCTGGGGTTGGCTCGCAGCCGTCATCGACGTCGTCCTCATCGTCGTCTTCGCGCTCATCGGGCGCTCGTCGCACGGCGAGGCCAACACGGCCCTGGCGCTCTGGACCACCGCCTACCCGTTCCTGGCCGGTTGGGCGATCGGGTACGTGACGAGCGGGGCATGGGCTCGACCGCTGCGCTTCTGGCCGACCGGCATCGTGGTCTGGGTCCTCACGGTCTTCGTCGGTCTGGCCATCCGCGTCGCCACCGGCCAGGGGGACGTCGACGGCAACCCGCTGCCGATCTCGTTCGTCATCGTCGCGACGATCGTGCTCGGGGTGTTCCTGCTCGGCTGGCGCGCGATCGCCCGCGGCGTGCTCCGGTTCACCGGGTCGCGGTCGCGGCAGGACGCCGCAGCGTCCGACGCGTGAACGGCAGCCGCGGTTCCCAGCCGACGATCCTCGACGTCGCCGCACGTGCGGGCGTCTCGAAGTCGGCGGTGAGCCGCGTGCTGTCCGGGACGGGACGGTTCTCGGACGAGACCCGCGAGCGCGTCGAACGAGCGGCGGCCGAGCTCGGGTACGTCGCGAACGCGATGGCTCGCGGGCTGGTCAGCGGGCGCACGAACACGATCGGGATGCTCGTCCGTGACGCCTCGTCGATGGTCTACACCGCCCTGCACGCCGTGATGGAGCGCCGCGCGTCCGAGCTCGGCTACCGCGTCGTCACCACGACGGGCGTCGGGCGGGTCGAGGACGAGAAGTCCGCCCTCGCCGCACTCGTGTCGATGCGCGTCGACGGGCTCGTCGTCTGCAGCGGCCTGATGCCGTCCGCCGACATCGCCGAGTTCGCGCCCCGCATCGCCACCGTCGTCGCCGGTCGCCCCGAACTGCACCCGGCGCTCTCGAGCGTGTACTGCGACGAGGTCGACGGTGGGGCTTCCATCGCGGACGCCGTCGCCGACGCCGGCCACACCACGGCCGTGGTGCTCACCGTCCCGCTCGACGACGCGATCACGCAGCACGCGCGGTCCTCGGCGATGCTCGAGCGGCTCCGGGCACGTGGCGTCCGGGTGATCGACATCGACGCGAGCTTCGTGCGGCCACCCGACGACCTCGCCGCCGACCTGGTCGACGCCGTGCAGGAGTCGGGCGTGACCGCGGTGATGTGTCCGACCGACCGGCTGATGCTCGACGTGTGCGAGGCGCTCGCCCGCCGCGGTGTCGAAGTCCCGCGCGACCTCTCCGTCACCGGGTTCGACGGCGTCTACCCGCTGGCGAGCGACTGGATCGGCTTCACGACGCTCGAGCAACCGATCGAGCGCATCGGCCGCGAAGCGATCGACCTCGTCATCGGCCGCATCGACGACCCCGCGCGCCCGGTCGAGCACCGCTCACTACGCGGCACCGTGATCCCCGGCCGCACCCTGCTCCCCCGCTGACACCGGCCCGCCGACCTCGCACCGTGCGAGGAGCCGTGCGAACGGTGCGAGGTTCTGTACTCGGTGAGGCCGGACGGCCCTCGCACCGAGTACGGAACCTCGCACCGAACGCAGCCCCGCGCTCGCGCGCCTAGAACAACCCGCTGCGCGGCCCGTCCTCCGGCCCGTCGAACCCGCGGAACATGTCCGACACCAGCGCCTCGATCTGCGGCTCCACGAGCCGTTCGACGGCCTCGGCGATCCGCGGCCGGTGGTCGATGAGCGCCAGGCACACCGCCGTCCCGGTCGAGCGCGCACACTCGTCGGACAGCGCGATCTCGTGCCGGAGCGCGGCCTTCGCCTCGTCGGACAGCGGCTCGCGCGGCGTCTGCTCCCCCGCACCGGTGCCGGCCAGCTCGCCGAGCGTGAACAGGAACGGCGACCCCGGCGACGGCTCGGGGTCGACGTCGAGGCCCTGGAACTCCGGCGACAACCCCTCGGCCGGCTGGTACCCCGCGTGCCGCTTCCGGGCCGCCGCCCGCTCGAGTTCACGCTGCAGCAGCGGCAGGTTCCTCGCCGTGTAGTCGTCGACGGCGTCCTCGACGATGGTCGAGATCCGCCCGATCAGCGCGTGCTGGACGGCGTGCGGCACGTCGGGCCCGAACCCCGCGGCCGCAGCGATCGGGGACCCGGTGCACTTCCGGCAGATGCGCGTGCGCGGGCGGGCGGTACCGATCTGCCAGCGCGGCAGCCAGCGCAGCCACAGGTCGACCGCGCCCCGCACGCGACCGTCGATGCCGTCCATGCCTCAACAGTAGGCCTGGAGGCGCGGATCATCCCCGGCACACCGCGCCCGTCGGGCAATCGCCGATTCTCAGGCCCGTGGTTCCGTGACGAAGTCGATCAGCTCCTCGACGCGGCCGAGCAGCTCCGGCTCGAGGTCGGCGAAGGTGCGCACCTGCCCGAGGATCCGCTGCCACGCCCGGGCGATGTCGGCCTGCTCGGCGTGCGGCCAGCCGAGTGCCTGGCAGATGCCCGCCTTCCACTCGATCGAGCGCGGGATCGTCGGCCACGCCTGCAGGCCGACCCGCGCCGGCTTGACCGACTGCCAGACGTCGACGAACGGGTGCCCGACGACGAGCACGTGCGCTCCCCACTTGCCGCGCATCACGGCGTCGGCGAACCGGGACTCCTTCGACCCGGGCACCAGGTGGTCGACGAGCACGCCGACCCGGCGCTCGCGCGTCGGCTGGAACTCGTCGAGCACCGCGGCCAGGTTGTCGACGCCGGAGAGCTCCTCGACCACGACGCCCTCGACGCGCAGGTCGGCACCCCACACCTTCTCGACGAGTTCCGCGTCGTGCTTGCCCTCGACCATGATGCGGCTGGGGAGCGCCACCCGAGCACGCTGCGACTCGACGGCGAACGATCCGGACGCGGTGCGGAGGCGACCGCCGTCGGACGCGTGCCTGACCGTCGGAGCCGCCCCGGGCCTCCTGTCCGGTGGTGCGGCCGCGGCAGACCGGCCGACCGGCGCCGACGGCCGCCCCAGCGTCACCAGCTCGCCTTCGAGCAGGAACTGCCCGGTGAAGGGGAAGGACCGCGTGCGGCCCTTCCAGTCCTCGAGCGCGATGTTGCCCGCCTCGAGCCCCACCACGGCACCGGCCCACCCGGAGTCCGGGTCCTCGAGCACCATGTCCCGTTCGAGCGGCACCTGCCGCACCTTCTTCACCCCGCGCGAGCGCCAGTCCCCCGAGAGCACATCGCCGCCGTACCGGTCGTCGTCCACCCGCACGAGGGTACTGTCGACGACGGCCGGACGACGTCGACCGCGCCGGTTCCCCATCATCTCGACGGAAGGCCCGCCCGTGCGCGCAGCGATCATCCACGCCCCGAACGACATCCGCGTCGAGGAGCGCGACCGACCCGGGCTCCTCTCCGGCAAGGATGCCGTCGTCAAGGTCCTCGCGGCCTGTGTCTGCGGATCGGACCTCTGGCCCTACCGCGGCGTCACCGAGACGAAGCGGCCCCGGCCGATCGGTCACGAGCTCGTCGGCGAGGTCGTCGCCGTCGGTGACGACGTCACCGGCCTGCACGAGGGCGACTTCGTCATCTCCCCCTTCACCATGAACGACGGCACCTGCCAGGCCTGCCGCAACGGCATGACCACCGGCTGCGACCACCTGTCCGGATTCGGCAGCACGGACGCGTACGGCGACCCCGTCGGCGGCGCACAGGCCGAGTACGTGCGGATCCCGGACGCCGACGCCACGCTCGTCGCGGTCCCCGGCCCGGTCGACCCGGCCCTGGTGCCGTCGCTGCTCACCCTGTCCGACGTCTTCTCGACCGGCCACCACGCCGCCGTATCGGCCGCGGTCGGCCCCGGCAAGACCGTCGTCGTGGTCGGCGACGGCGCGGTCGGCCTCTCCGCCGTGCTCGCCTCGAAGCGGCTCGGCGCGGACCGCATCATCGCGATGAGCCGGCACGCCGACCGTCAGGCGCTCGCCCGCGAGTTCGGTGCCACCGACATCGTGGCGGAGCGCGGCGACGAGGGCGTCGCGGCGGTCCGCGCACTGCTCGGCGGCGACCTGGCCGACTGCGCGGTCGAGGCCGTCGGCACCGAGGAGAGCATGGACCAGGCGCTGCACTCGGTCCGGCCCGGCGGCAACGTCGGCTTCGTCGGGGTCCCGCACGGAGTCCCGACGATCGGCACGCGCTACCTGTTCGACACGAACATCGCCATCGCGGGCGGCATGGCCCCGGCCCGGAAGTACATCCCCGAACTGCTGCCCGACGTGCTGTCCGGCGCGATCGACCCCGGTCGCGTCTTCGACCTGGAGCTGCCGCTCGACGAGGCCGCCGAGGCCTACCGCTCGATGGACGAGCGCCGCGCCATCAAGGTGTTGCTGCGCCCGTAGCGGCGCGCGTCGTGGACGCACCGGCAGACGGACGGGAGGCCCGTGGCAGCATCGCCACGGGCCTCCCGTCCGTCGTCTGGTCGCGTCGGGCGGCCGACGCCCGGTCAGGCGTCACGGATCGCCAGCACCCGGTGCGGCGCAGCCGCCTCGGCCCGCCACCCGCCGGGCAGAACGTCGCGGAGTTCGGGCACGGTGAAGCTCCGGCGGATCGACCGGAGGCCGTCGACGCGGATGAACGTCCCCGCCGCGACGAGCGGTGACGCCAGCGCGTACGCCCGGTAGGCCGCCGGCGACCGCCGGATGTCGGAGTGCAGGCTGCGCCCACTCGCGAGCAGCTCGGAGTCGGCCAGGAACCCCCGCCGCTCCTCGTCGCCCAGGTGGTGCAGCACGTGGTTCGACACGACGACGTCGAACCGCTCACCAGCGGCGACGAGGTCACCGCTCGACTGCTGCCGGAACGTCACACCAGCCGGGGAGGACCGTCGTGCCGCGGCGATGGCGCGTTCGTCCGGGTCGACCCCGACGACCTCGAGGTCGAAGCCGTCGCTCGCCGCCCAGCGCACCAGCGAGCGGGCCAGGTCGCCGCCGCCGCACCCCAGGTCGAGCACCCGGCCACGGCCGCTGACGGGCAGGGCCGGCACGACGTGTGATCGCCAGGCCGCGTGCCAGCCGCTCACGAGCGCGTTCACGACGGCGAAGCGCCGGAACGTGCGCGCGAGCGCACGCGGGTCACAGTCCGGGTCGTCCATCAGTTCGGTCAGGTCGAGCGCGCGGGTGCGCAGGTCGACGGCCGGGAGGCCCGTGGTGCCGCCGCCCTGGCGGCTCACGCCGCGCCCGTGGTCGCGACGGGGACGCGGGCGGGTTCGACAGCGGGTTCCACCGCGGGCGATGCCGCAGGTTCGGCCGCCAGCGACTCCAGGGGTCCTGCCGCGAGCGACGCCTCGGTCCGCACCGCGGTGAGCCGTGCGCTCTCGACGGTCAGACCCGGGCCGAAGGCCAGTGCGACGACGGCGCTGCCGTCCTCGAGGCCGGCGTCGACGGCGTCGCGCAGCACGAAGAGCACGGTGGCGCTCGACATGTTGCCGTGTTCGCGCAGCACGCGCCGGCTCGACTCCATCGCGCTGTCCGGCAGCCCGAGGGACTCCTGGGCGCGGTCGAGGATGGCCCGGCCGCCCGGGTGCACCGCCCACACCGGCACGTCCGAAGCCGACCCGCCGTCGAGCAGCGGTTGCACGGCGCTCGGGACGTGCAGGCCGACGAGCTTCGGCACGGCGGTCGACAGGACCATCTCGAAGCCCTCGTCCCCGATGTTCCACGCCATCTCGGACGCTCCCTCGGGCACCACGGCCGTCGTGAACTCGTCGAAGCGCAGACCGGCTCCGTCGCGGGCGACCACCGCTGCCGCGGCACCGTCGCCGAAGACGCTGTTCGCGACGATCTGGTCGGGGTCGTTCGAGGCACGGACGTGCAGGGTGCAGAGTTCACCGCAGACCACGAGCACGACGGCGTCCGGGTCCTGGTCGACGAACGCCGCGGCGATCCGGAGCGCGGGGAACGCGGCGCAACACCCCATGAAACCGATGTGGTGCCGGAAGACGCCCCCGGGCAGCCCGAGCTGCTCGACGACGTCGATGTCGGGTCCGGGCTGCGTGAACCCGGTGCACGACACGGTCACCAGGTGTGTGACCGCCTCCGGCGCGATGCCGGCGCGTTCCACCGCGTCGCGGGCGGCGGCGACGAACAGCGGCGGGGCGAGTTCGCGGTACCGGTCGTTGCGCGAACCGGTGGACGGCGAGCGCAGGGTGCCGTCGTCGTCACGGAAGGCACCACCGGCACGTTCGGAGTCGAGTTCCTCGAGGACGGTGTGCCGTTGGTCGACCGCCGACCCGTCGAACGCGGCGGGGACGAGCCGTCTGCCGAGCCGCCCGAGGTCGGGTTGGGCGGAGAAGAGGTCACGCACCCTGGGCTGGTCGAGGGTCGTCTCGGGGACGGCGGTTCCGATGGCGCGGATCGTTGCGGACACGACTCATCCTGTCACCGGATCGCTGACGTGTCCCCAGGATGCACACGACGACCGGGACGCGCGGAGGGCACGGCACCGACCGGTACCGTGCCCTCCGAGGTGGGCCTGCTACGACTGCTGCGCGCGCTCCAGCACGAGTTCCCGCACGCGGGCGGCGTCGGCCTGGCCCTTCATGGCCTTCATGACCGCACCGATGATCGCGCCGGCCGCCTGGACCTTGCCGTCCTGGATCTTCGCCAGCACGTCGGGCTGCGCCGCGAGTGCTTCGTCGACCGCTGCGGTCAGGGCGGAGTCGTCCGAGACGACCTTGAGCCCGCGGGCCTCGACGACCTGCGCCGGCGAGCCCTCGCCGGCGATGACGCCCTCGAGCACCTGGCGCGCCAGGCGGTCGGTCAGGTCGCCGGACTCGACGAGCGCGATGACCTCGGCGACGTGCTTGGGCGACACCAGGTCACCTGGGGCGGCGTCCTGCGCGTTGGCGACGCGGCTGATCTCACCGGTCCACCACTTTCGCGCTGCCTGTGGTGCGGCGCCGGCAGCGACGGTGCCCTCGACCTCGTCGAGCAGGCCGCCGTTGACGACGTCCTGGAACTCCAGGTCGGCGAAGCCCCACTCGCCCTTCAGACGACGGCGACGTGCGACCGGAGCCTCGGGCAACGAAGCACGGAGCTCCGCGACGACGGCCGGGTCCGGCACGACGGGCAGCAGGTCGGGCTCCGGGAAGTACCGGTAGTCGTCGGCGTCCGACTTCGGACGACCGGCCGAGGTGCGGCCGGTGTCCTCGTGCCAGTGCCGGGTCTCCTGCGTGATCGTGCCACCGGCGGCGAGGATCGCTGCCTGGCGCTGGATCTCGTAGCGGATCGCACGCTCGACGGCGCGGAACGAGTTGACGTTCTTGGTCTCGGTGCGGGTGCCGAGCTTCTCCTGCCCGCGGGGGCGGAGCGAGATGTTCGCGTCGCACCGCAGGTTGCCGCGCTCCATGCGGGCTTCGGAGACTCCGAGCGCCCGGACGAGGTCGCGGATGACCTGCACGTAGGCGGCTCCGAGCTCGGGGGCCCGGTGTTCGGCGCCGAAGATCGGCTTCGTGACGATCTCGACCAGGGGCACACCGGCACGGTTGTAGTCGACGAGCGAGTACTCGGCGCCCTGGATGCGGCCGGTGGCACCGCCGACGTGCGTCAGCTTGCCGGCGTCCTCTTCCATGTGGGCGCGCTCGATCGGGATGTTGTAGATCGTGCCGTCGGCGAGCTCGACCTCGACCTCGCCCTCGTAGGCGATGGGCTCGTCGTACTGCGAGACCTGGTAGTTCTTCGGGTTGTCCGGGTAGAAGTAGTTCTTCCGGGCGAACCGCGAGGACTCGGCGATCGAGCAGCCGAGCGCGAGCCCGAGCTGGATCGAGTACCGCACGGCCTGTGCGTTCACGACCGGCAGCGACCCGGGCAGCCCGAGGTCGACCGGGGTGACGTTCGTGTTGGGCTCGCCGCCGAAGAAGTTCGGGGCGTCCGAGAACATCTTGGTCTTCGTCGCGAGTTCGACGTGGACCTCGAAACCGAGCACCGGCTCGTAGCGCTCGAGCGCCTCGTCGAAGTCCATCAGCGCGTCCTTCTGCGCCATCAGATCACACCTTCCTGCGCAGCGGACTGCTGACTCTGGTCGAGGTCCGGGACGGACGCGATGAGCGGCGCGCCCCACTGCTGTTCGAGCAGACGCTCGAGGGCGGCACCGTAGCGGTACAGCCGCGCGTCCTCACGCTGGGGCGCCATCAGCTGCACGCCGACGGGCAGGCCGTCCTCGGGCGCGAGGCCGTTCGGGATGCTCATCCCGGGGACGCCGGCGAGGTTCGCCGGGATCGTCGTGAGGTCGTTGAGGTACATCGCCAGCGGGTCGTCGATGCGCTCACCGATCGGGAACGCGGTCGTCGGCGCCGACGGGCTGACGAGCAGGTCGACCTGCTCGAAGGCGGCCTGGAAGTCCCGCTGCACGAGCGTGCGGACCTTCTGCGCCGAGCCGTAGTAGGCGTCGTAGTAGCCGGCGCTCAGGGCGTAGGTGCCGAGGATGATGCGCCGCTTGACCTCCGGTCCGAAACCGGCTTCACGCGTGGCGGCCATGACGTCCTCGACGGTGGCACCGTTCTCGGGCGTGACCCGGAGGCCGAAGCGCACCGAGTCGAACTTGGCGAGGTTCGACGATGCCTCGGCCGGGAGGATCAGGTAGTACGCGCTGATCGCGTACGCGAACGACGGAGCGTCGATCTCGACGACGACCGCACCGGCCGACTCGAGCAGCGCGACCGTCTCCTGGAAGCGCTGGGTGACCCCGGCCTGGAACCCGTCGCCCCCGGCGAGTTCCCGCACCACGCCGACGCGCAGGCCGCGGAGTGTGTCCTCCTGCAGCCCTTCGCGTGCGGCGGCGGCCATCGAGGGCCAGGCGTCCGGGATGGACGTGGAGTCCTTCGGGTCGTGCCCGCCGATGACGTCGTGCAGGAGCGCGGCGTCGAGGACGGTGCGGGACACCGGTCCGATCTGGTCGAGGCTGGACGCCAGGGCGATGGCGCCGTAGCGGCTCACCCCGCCGTACGTCGGCTTCACACCGACCGTGCCCGTCACGGCACCGGGCTGACGGATGGAGCCACCCGTGTCCGAGCCGAGGGCGAAGGGTGCTTCGTGCGCGGCGACCGCGGCGGCCGAACCACCGCCGGATCCGCCGGGGATCCGGTCGAGGTCCCACGGGTTGCGGGTCGGGCCGTAGGCCGAGAACTCGGTGGTCGAGCCCATCGCGAACTCGTCCATGTTGGTCTTGCCGAGCGGCACGAGGCCGGCGGCGCGGAGCTTCGCGACGGGGGTGGCGTCGTACGGCGGCACCCAGCCCTCGAGGATCTTCGAGCCGGCGGTCGTGGGCATGTCCTGCGTGCACAGGACGTCCTTGACGGCGATCGGCACACCGGCGAGGGGCCCGAGGTCGTCGCCCGCGGCACGGCGGGAGTCGATCGACTTCGCCACCGCGAGGGCGTTCTGGTTGACGTGCAGGAACGCGTGCACGTCGCCGTCGACGGCGGCGATCCGGTCGAGGTGGGCCTGGGTGGCCTCGACGCTCGAGACGTCGCGCGCCACGAGGGCGTCGGCGAGCGCCGCGGCGCTCAGCTTCGTGATGTCGTCAGTCACTGTTCTTCGCCCTACTGTTCTTCGCCGAGGATGGCGGTCACGCGGAACCGTTCGCCGTCGGAGTCGGGCGCCCCGGAGAGCGCCTGCTCCTGCGTCAGCGTCGTGCCGACCACATCGGGTCGGGTGACGTTGCCGAGCGGCACGGGGTGGCTCGTCGCCGGGACGTCGTCGGTCGCGACCTCGGCGACCTTGGCGACGCTCTCGACGATGTGCGCCAGCTCCCCGGTCAGCTTCTCGATCTCGTCGGGCGTGAGTGCGATACGTGCGAGGTTCGCCAGGTGCGCGACCTGCTCGCTCGTGATGTCAGGCATGGTGCTCCGTCGATCGGTTCGTGGAATGCCCCACAGTCTATTGGCTGCGTCGGGCGCGCAGGCGCGGCTGTGGACGACGGGCTGGAGGCCCGGTGCCGGTCCGCCGGACCGGCACCGGGCCTCCAGAGGGTCAGAGGGTCACTTCCCGTTCTGGTTCCTCGCAGCCGGAGCCACCGTCGCGGCGGGCGCCGGCGCAGCCGGAGCAGCGGGTGCAGCCGGAGCAGCGGGTGCAGCCGGAGCGGCTGGCGCAGCCGTCTGCGTCGGCGTCGGCGTCGGCGTCGGCGTCGTCTGGGCGTCCTGCGTCATCCCCTGCGCGGACGAGGACCCCGACGATGACGAAGACGACGACGACTTGCTCGCCTGCCCCATCATCGCCTGGCTCGGCGCGGGCAGCGCTCCCCCGCCGACGGTCTGGTCCAGGTACGCCATCATCGACTTCCCGACCCCGAACTTCGCGCTGTACCCGGTGGTGCCCTGCAGGAACGGCCAGTTCGCCAGGCTCACGTTCCCCTGCACGTTGCCGACCCAGGTGGCGTTCGTGTACTTCGTCGACGACGCGACCAGCCAGTTCTGCACGTCGCCGTCGGTGGTGCCGGTCTTCGCGAACTTCGGCACGCTGTCCCCGGGGTTCGCGCTCGCGGCCGTCCCCGACCCGGACAGCACGCCCTGCAGCGCGTAGTCGACGGTGCCCGCGACGTCCGCCGAGACACCCTGCGTGCAGGACGACGGCGTCGGCGTGATCTTCGTGCCGTCCGCCTCGGTCACCGAGTCGATCGCGGTGGGCGTGCACACGACGCCACCGTTGGCGAAGCCCGCGTAGGCCTCGGCCAGGTCGATCGGCGACAGCTCGTTCACGCCGAGGATCGAGGACGGCGTCTGCGTCAGGTCGCCGCCGTCGGCGCGGTGGATGCCCATCGACTGCGCGAGCTGGGCGATCTTGCACAGGTCGAGCTGCTTGCCCATCTGGGCGTAGGCGGTGTTGATCGACTCGACCGTCGCCGCCTCGACCGACATCGACGACGGCACGCTCTCGGCGTTCGCGACGTTCCAGGTGCCGCCCGCGACGTTCTGGCAGCTGTTGGTGAACTCGGCGTTCTGGAACTGGTGCTCCGAGGTGGTGACCGAGTCGGACAGGGTGTGTCCGCTGGCGAGCCACTCGGCCAGGGTGAACACCTTGTAGGTCGAGCCGGTCTGGAACCCACCCGAGTTGCCGTACCCGGAGTCGGCGCTGTAGTTCACCGCGGTGGCGCCGGCCGCGGCGTTGTCACCCTGCGTGTACGTGGTGTTCTGGACCATCGACATGATCCGGCCGGTCCCGGGTTCCACGGTGACGTTCGAGCCGCCGACGTCGACGCCGGCCATCGTGGACGGTACGTAGGTGGACAGCGCGGACTGGGCCTGGCCCTGCAGGTCGAGGTCGAGCGAGGTGTGGATCTGCAGGCCCTTGGTGTCGAGCGTGGCGATGCGTGCCGCCGCGGTCTTGCCGAAGGCGGGGTCTTGCAGCACCTGGTCGCGGACGTAGTCGCAGAAGTAGCCCGCGTCGTGGTTCGTCGCGGCAGTCGAGCACCCGTTGGCGGTCTCGGTGATCTTCGGCGTGACCGGCGTCGCGATCGCCTTCGTCATCTGTGCCTTCGTGATCGACCCGTGCGCCTGCATCCGGCGGAGCACGTAGTCGCGGCGTTCCTTCGTCAGCGCGTACCCGTTGGCCTTGCCGTTGTCCTTGTCGCTCGGCACGTCGATGCGCAGGTTCGACGGGTTGTTGAGGATCGCGACGAGCGTGGCCGACTGCACGAGCGACAGGTCCTTCGCGTGCACGCCGAAGTAGTACTCAGCCCCGGCCTCGGCACCGTAGACCCGCCCGCCGAGCCCGACGATGTTGAGGTACCCGGTCAGGATCTCGTCCTTCGAGTACTTCTTGTTCACCGCGATCGCGTACCGCATCTCCTGCAGCTTGCGCTGCGGCGTGACGCCGGCCGCGTCCTGGTAGCAGGCCTCGACCTTCTTCTCGGTGGCGGCCTGGTCCTTGCCGGTGAGCTCCTCGCACTGCTGCACCAGGACGTTCTTGACGTACTGCTGCGTGATGCTCGAGCCGCCCTGCACGTCCCCGCCGACGACGGTCGCGGCGACGCCCCGGAGCGTCCCGAGCACGTCGATGCCGCCCTCGTCGTAGTAGCGCGGGTCCTCGGTGTCGATCGCCGCCTGCTTGAGCGAGTCCGCCATCTGGTCCGCCGTCACGTTCGTGCGGTTCTCGGCGTAGAACGAGGCGATCTTGACCTGCTTCCCGCCCTGCTCCGCGTACACGGACGACACCTGCTGCGGGGTCTGCACGTCGAGGTAGGTCGGCAGGTCCTCGAAGAACGAGACCGCCCCGGACGTCCCCTCTCCCGCGACGGCGACCGCCGGCGTCACCGCGACGGCGACGAGCATGCCCGCGAGCACGGACATCACCACGAACATCAGGAGAGCACCAGGCCATCGCACCACACGCATGACGGCACCGTAGGCAGCAGGGCTGTACTGGTTCTGCCCCGGAACGAGTGCAGGCTGCGGTCGCGTTCAGGTTGCCACCCAGCCCGCTCCGAGGACGCGTCGCGATCCGCACGGGTGCACCGATCCGGCCGGGAGGCCCGCCATGCCTCCCGCACGTCGGCCGCCGGTCACGATCGGGTCACGCCCACCGCGTCGCCTCGACCGGCGGGTCCACCCGGTCGGTCATCGGGCGGTCGGGTGGATCCCGGTCGGTCATCGGGCGGTCGGGTGGATCCCGGTCCGTCACGGGCGGTCAGTCACGGGGCTGCAGGTCCTGCGGACGCACGAGGTACATGTCCGGCGAAGCGCCGACGATGCCGTCGCCACCCGACCTCCCGCGTCGGACCTGCTCGCGCACCAGGTCACCGCGACCGATGCCGATCAGGGCGACGTCGTGCAGCGATGCCGTGCCCGGCTTGAGGTAGTCGTTGTGCCCCACGGGTCGCCGGAACACGTCACCGGCCGACAGCGCGTCGGCGCCGCCGGCCAGGTCGAGCACGGTCGACCCGAACGACGCCCCACCCGGGTCGGTGCCGAAGTACCCGGAGCCCGCGATGGGGTCGCTGTGCGCGCCGCCGACGAAGACCTGCCCGGTGGCGACGGCGAGGTCGGCCGCCGTCCGGACGTCGCTGCCCGGCGACCCGAGCACGGTCAGGGTGTCGGCCGTCATCCGGCCGGACGCCAGGGCCGTCATCGCCGTGGTCGAACCGTACGAGTGCGCGACGATGTTCACCCGCGGTTGATCGCCGGCGCGGATCGCGCGCAGGCCCGCGACGGTCCGTTCGAGCCGCTCCGCCCCGGTCCGTGCGAGCCCGAGTGACAGGATGTTCGACAGGTCCGGCGTCCGGTACCCCATCCACGCGACGACGGCGACACCCGACCCGTTGCCGGTCGCGGCGAGTGGGGCCAGGGTGGCCTGCTCGCGGGACAGGTCGTTGGCGGTGTTCGTGAAGTCGGTCATCTGCCCGGTGACCGTGAAGAACATGCCCGGCACCACGACGGTGACGTCGGCTGCGGTGTCGAGGTCGCCGATGCTGATCGCCGCACGCCCGGAGCCCCGAGTGTCGAGTGCCACCAGGAAGCGCCGCGGGTCGCCCGGTTCCTGCACCAGGGAGTCCCGGACCTGCCCGAGCATCGCGGCCCGGGCTGCACCCACCTGGGCGTCGGCGAGGCCGGACGTCAGCGTCGCCCGGTTGGCCTGGTCGCGGACGGCGTACGGCACGCCCTCGAGGTTCCCGACCAGGGCGGGCGCGTGCACGAGGAGTCGGTCCTGCTCGTCGGCGGGCAGGTGCGACCACCACTGCGCGACGGTCTGCGCGGGCGGCGGATCGTCCTGCACCGTCGCCACGACACGGCGGTCGGTGGCCGCGCTCCGCAGGTCTGCGGCGCCGAGCGCGCCGAGGTCCTCGACGAACGCGCGCCCGTGTGCGGCGGCGAGGTCGTCGACCCCCACCGCTGTCGTGGACGACACCGCTGCCACCACCGGCATCGCCACGGGCGCTGACACGGACGCTGACACGGACGCCGACGCCGACGCCGACGAGAGCCGGTCGTCGGCCGGGATGATGCGGGTCGTGGCGGTGCTGGCGACCGTGACCTGGTGCGCCGGGGGCATGCCTGGGGCCTCGATCACTCCGAGCGAGTGCACCGAGGCGGTGAGCAGAGCCGCAGCGATGAGCAGCATTCGGGTCTCCCCCGGGAAGGCCGTCCCGCCGTCCCCCTGCAGACGACGGGTGATGCTCGGTCGAGTCTATGGAGATGTCCACGGATCATCCATGCGCGATGCAACTTGTCCCCCGAACTGGGCGCGTTCGACGGCGCGCCGCGCTCAGCGGATGCGACCGGGCATGCTGCGCGCCCCGCTAGTCCTCGGTCGTCGGCGCTTCCGGTTCGGCGAGCGCTGCCGGTCCCTCGGTCACGAGCAGGTGGAACTGCTCGGCGTCGATGATCCGGACGCCCAGCTGCTCGGCCTTCGTGAGCTTCGAACCGGCACCCGGACCGGCCGCCACGAAGTCGGTCTTCTTGCTCACGCTCGAGGCCGCCTTGCCGCCCGCGGTGATGATCGCCTCCAGTGCACCTTCGCGCGTGTAGCCCTCGAGCGACCCGGTCGCGACGACGGTGACGCCGCTCAGCACGCCGCCCTCGACGTCGGCACTTCCCGGGCCGGGGTGGCCCGGGGTGGTGAACTGCACGCCGGCCGTGGTCCAGCGGTCGATGATCTCGCGGTGCCAGTCGACGTCGAACCAGGCGAGCAGGGCGTCGGCGATGATCCCGCCGACCCCGTCGACGGCGGCGAGTTCTTCGCGCGATGCCGACCGGATGGCGTCGAGGGAGCCGAAGTGGTTCGCGAGGGCTCGGGCGGCGACGGGTCCGACGTGGCGGATGCTCAGACCGACCAGGATCCGCCACAGGGGCTTCGTCTTCGCGGCGTCGATGTTGGCGAGCATCTCGAACGCGTTCTTCGACGGGTAGCGGCTCGGCTCACCGGTGTAGTCGGTGCCCCGTGCCTCGGGGTCGAACGGGGGGTCGGTCTTCTTGCGCGCCCGACTGAACGGCGTGACGCGCTTCGGGGTGCCGTCGTCGTCGACCTTCTCCATGCCGGTCTCGGCGTCGCGGACGATGACCTCGATCGGGACGATGTCCTGCATCGTCAGGTCGAACAGTCCGGCCTCGGTGACGAGCGGCGGGGTCTCCGGGCGGAGCGGCTGCGTGAGCGCCGCGGCCGCGACCTCGCCGAGCCCCTCGATGTCGAGCGACCCGCGCGAGGCGATGTGCTCGACCCGACCGCGCACCTGCGCCGGGCAGCTCTTCGCGTTCGGGCAGCGCAGGTCGATGTCGCCTTCCTTCGCGGGGGCGAGCTCGGTGCCGCACTCCGGGCAGTTCGTCGGCATCACGAACTCGCGTTCGGAGCCGTCGCGGAGCTCGACCACCGGGCCGAGCACCTCGGGGATGACGTCGCCGGCCTTCCGCAGCACGACGGTGTCACCGATGAGCACGCCCTTCGCCTTGACGACCTGCTGGTTGTGCAGTGTGGCCTGGCGGACGACGGACCCGGCGACCTCGGCCGGGGCCATCACCGCGAAGGGGGTGGCACGGCCGGTGCGCCCGACGCTGACCACGATGTCGGTGAGCGTCGTGTGCACCTCTTCCGGCGGGTACTTGTAGGCGATCGCCCACCGCGGCGCCCGCGACGTCGACCCGAGCTCCTCGTGCAGGGCGAGGTCGTCGACCTTCACGACGACGCCGTCGATCTGGTGCTCGACGGACGAACGGCGCTCCCCCGTGGTCCGGACGAAGCCGTTGACCTCGTCGATGGTGTCGAACACCCGGTAGTGGCTGCTCGTCGGGAGTCCCCAGGTCTGCAGCAGCTCGTACACCTCGGACTGGCTGCGGACGTCGGTGCCCTGCTCGAGTTCACGGACGGGCCAGGCGCCGATGCCGTGCACGAGCATCCGCAGACGCCGGAGCCGGTCGACCATCAGTGCCCGCTTCGCCTCGGACTTGCCCTCTTCCTTCTGGCGGAGGGACCCGGCGGCGGCGTTGCGCGGGTTGGCGAACACGCGCTCCCCCGCCTCGCGCTGGTTCGCGTTGAGCTCGTCGAACTCGGCGACCGGGAAGAAGATCTCGCCCCGGACCTCGACCAGGGGCGGGTGGCCGCTGCCCGACAGGCGGTCCGGGATCGTGCCCATCGTGCGGACGTTGCCGGTGACGTCCTCGCCGACCACGCCGTCGCCACGGGTGGCGGCGGAGACGAGCCGACCGTGCTCGTACCGCAGGTTGATCGCCAGGCCGTCGATCTTCAGCTCGGTCAGGAACCGCACCCGCTCGTCACCGGCGTCCCGCTGCACCTTGCCCGCCCACTCGGTGAGCTCGTCGGGGCTGAAGACGTTGTCGAGCGAGAGCATGCGCTCGGCGTGCTCGACCGGCGCGAACTGCGTCGTCTGCGCCTTCCCGCCCACCGTCTGCGTCGGGCTGTCGGGCGTCAGGAGTTCCGGGAAGCGCCGTTCGATCGCGTCGAGGCGGTGCACCAGGGCGTCGTAGTCGGCGTCCGACAGGGGCGAGGCGTTGCCCTCGTAGTAGTCGTGGCGCAGCTCGTTGACGCGGGCGCGCAACCGGTCGACCTCGCGCGCGGCCTGGGCGGCGTCGAGCCCGTCGGGGTCGATTGTCTCGAACGTCGCGTCGGTCTCGCTCATGGCATCAGTTCTACCGTGCACCACCGACGCAGCGTGCAGCGAGCGTGTGCCCCGGGAGCGGCGGGGTCAGGCGTCGACGGGGACGGCGCTGACCGTGGTGTCGATCGTGCACTGGCCGAGCACCCGCGTGCCGACGTAGACCACGGCTGTCTGCCCGGGAGCGACCCCGTGCAGCGGCTCGTCGACGTCGATCACGAGCACGTCGTCCTGCACGCGGGCCGTCGCGGGCACCGGGTCGGCGTGCGCGCGGATCTGCACGTCGCAGGCGAACGGCGTCGCGGGGTCGGCCGGTGCCGTGCCCGCCCAGGTGAACCGCGACCCGGACATCGAGGTGACGGCGAGGGCCTCCTTCGGGCCGACGACGACGGTGTTGTCCTTCGGGCGGATCTCGAGCACGAACCGGGGCTTCCCGTCCGGTGCCGGGCGCCCGAGGGCCAGGCCGCGGCGCTGCCCGACGGTGTAGCCGGTCGCGCCCTCGTGCGATCCGACGACCGTGCCGTCGCGCTCGACGACCTCGCCGGGGGCGGTGCCGACGCGGTCCGCCAGCCAGCCGCGGGTGTCGCCGTCCGGGATGAAGCAGATGTCGTACGAGTCCGGCTTCTGGGCGACCGTCAGCCCGCGCTCGGCGGCCTCGGCCCGGACCTCGTCCTTCGACGGGGTCGCACCGAGCGGGAACATCGCGTGCTGCAGCTGCTCGGCGGTCAGGACCCCGAGCACGTACGACTGGTCCTTCGCCCACGCGGCCGACCGGTGCAGCTCGCGGGAGCCGTCCGGACCGGTGACGATCGAGGCGTAGTGCCCGGTCGCGACGGCGTCGAACCCCAGCGCGAGTGCCTTCTCGAGCAGCGCCGCGAACTTGATCCGCTCGTTGCAGCGCATGCAGGGGTTCGGGGTGCGGCCGGCCTGGTACTCGGCCACGAAGTCGTCGACGACGTCCTCCTTGAACCGGGCCGAGAAGTCCCACACGTAGTACGGGATCCCGAGGGCCGACGCCGCGCGCTGCGCGTCCATCGAGTCCTCGATGGTGCAGCACCCGCGGCTGCCGGTGCGCAGGGTGCCGGGCATCCGGCTCAGGGCCAGGTGCACGCCCACCACGTCGTGGCCGGCGTCGACCGCCCGGGCTGCGGCCACCGCCGAGTCGACACCACCGCTCATCGCCGCAAGAACACGCATGCGTCCAGGGTAACCCGCCGACGAAGCGGTACCGCTGGCGTACCGTTGGTCGGGCGATGGCCACGACGGGGAACGACTCATTCGACTTCCGGTCCGTCCTGCTGTCCGGGTTCCTGCCCGCCGCGCTCTTCGCGATCGGCGAGGGCGCGATCATCCCGATCATCCCGATCGCGGCCGACTCCCTCGGCGCCAGTCTGGCGTTCGCGGGCTTCGTCGCCTCGCTGATCCTGGTCGGGGAGCTCATCGGCGACGTGCCGTCCGGCATCGTCGTCGCCCGCATCGGCGAGCGGAACGCGATGATCGGCGCCGCGCTCGTGTCGGTGGTCGGGCTCGTCGTCGCCACGACGGCCGCGAACGCCTGGGTCCTGGCTCTCGGGGTGTTCCTGGTCGGCGTCTCCACCGCGGTGTTCGCGCTCGCCCGGCACGCCTACATGACCACCGCGATCCCCCTGCGGATCCGGGCCAGGGCGCTGTCGAGCCTGGGCGGTGTCTTCCGCTTCGGCTACTTCGTCGGCCCGTTCATCGCCGCCGGCGTCATCCACCTGACCGGGACCACCGGCAGTGCCTTCTGGATCCACGTCGTCTGCTGCCTGGCGGCCGCAACCGTGCTCCTGGTGCTGCGCGACCCCGCGACGGGCACACGCGGCCTGCGGTTGCCGCCACGGGCCTCCCGGCCGTCGGCCGACCAGGCGACGGACGCGAGCGGCCACGCGACCGAACCGCCCGCCGACACCGGCGCGCAGTTCGTCCAGCAGGAGGCGCAGGGGCTCTTCCGCACCATCCGCGCGAACGGGGCGGTCCTGCTCCGGCTCGGCAGCGGCGCCGGCCTGATCGGCGCGATGCGCGCCGGACGGCAGGTGATCCTGCCGCTCTGGGCGGTGAGCGTCGGCCTCGACGACTCGACCGCAGCACTCGTGATCGGCATCGCCGGAGCCGTCGACTTCGCGCTCTTCTACACGAGCGGGCAGATCATGGACCGGTGGGGACGGCTCGCGAGCGCGCTGCCCTGCATGCTCGGCCTGAGCATCAGCTACTTCCTGCTCGCCTGGAGCGGCCACCTGGACGCCCGGGTCGGCTGGTTCGTCGCGATCGCGATGGGCATGTCGCTGGCGAACGGGGTCGGCTCCGGCATCCTCATGACGCTCGGCGCGGACCTCGCACCCCGCGACGCCCCGGCGCCGTTCCTGGGGGCCTGGCGGTTCACCGGCGACTTCGGGTCGGCGGCGGCGCCGCTCCTCATCTCCGGCGTGACCGCCGTCGCGTCCATCGCCGTCGCGAGCGGGGTGATGGGCGTGCTCGGCCTGGTCGGCGCGGGCATCCTGCTCCGGTACGTGCCCCGGTACCTGCCGCGCCCGCTGCGCTGACGCGCTGTCGTCCCGTGCGAGGTTCCGTACTCGGTGGCACTCGGCCCGCCCCGCACCACGTCCGGTTCCTCGCACCGGGTCGCGGAGCGCGCACGGTGTGTCCCACGGCCTGGAGGCCCGGCGCACGTCCGCCGCGCACCCCGCGCTCGGTAGACTGCCGCTGCTCGCGGGAGTGGTGGAATCGGTAGACACGCAGGATTTAGGTTCCTGTGCCCCAGGCGTGAGGGTTCGAGTCCCTCCTTCCGCACCGAGTCCCTCCTGGCGCACCGTTGCGGTCATCCGCACGCCTCGAGCAGGTCAACCCTGCGAGGGATGGCCCGGTCACTTCCGGGCGGTACCCTCATCCCGCGGGAGTCCTCCCCGTGACTCCCGCTCCACGACCGGAAGAACCATGCACTCCGTCGCACTCGCCCTGATCCCGTGGCTCGATCCGCAGTACATCCTCGACCACTTCGGGGCCATCGCCGTGCTCGTGGTGTGCGCGATCGTGTTCGCCGAGACCGGTCTGCTCATCGGCTTCATCTTCCCGGGCGACAGCCTGCTGGTCATCACCGGCCTGTTCGCCTTCGACCGCGGCGGCGAGATCGGCGGCATCCCGATCTGGGTCGCGGCGCTGATGATCGGTGCCGCCGCGTTCCTCGGCGGCGAGCTCGGGTACTACATCGGCAAGAAGGCCGGGCCCCCGATCTTCGAGCGGAAGGACAGCGGGCTCTTCTCGAGGGCGAACGTCGAGCGCACCAACGCGTTCTTCCACCGCTTCGGCCCCCTGGCCGTGATCCTGGCGCGCTTCGTGCCGGTCGTCCGCACCTTCGCCCCGATCGCTGCGGGCGTCGGCCGGATGGACTACAGGAAGTACTCGCTCTACAACGCGATCGGCGCCGTGGTCTGGGGCGTCGGCGTGACGTTCCTCGGGTACTTCATCGGGCACATCCCCTTCGTGGCGCACATCGTCCGCGAGTACATCGACATCATCCTGCTCGCCGCGGTCGTCGTGACCGTGGTGCCGATGGCGCTGACGTACCTGCGCAACGCCCGCAAGGCGAAGCGCGCGAACGAGGCCGAGGCCACCACCGCCCCGACGGCCGACCCGACGCTCTAGCCGCAGCACCGGCGTACGACCGGAGTCGCCCCGGACCACGTGATCACGTGGTCCGGGGCGACTCCGTCGTACGGAACGACACGAGCGTTGGAACTCAGACGCCGAAGTGCTCCCGCACGATCGGCGCGATGCCCCGGAACGCCTTGCTGCGGTGCGACAGGGCGTTCTTCTCGTCGCGGGTGAGCTCCGCCGACGAGCGGTCGGCGTCGTCCGGTCGGAACACCGGGTCGTAGCCGTGGCCGCCGTCACCGACGGGCTCGGTCAGCACCTCGCCGTTCCAGACCGCCTCGACGACGTGTTCCTGACCGTCGGGCGTCACGAAGGCGGCAGCGCACACGAACGCGGCGGTGCGCTCCACGACACCCTGCAGGTTCGTGAGCAGCAGCGCGATGTTGTCGGCGTCCGAGCGGGTCCCGGCGTACCGGGCCGAGTGGATGCCCGGTGCGCCCCCGAGGGCGTCGACCGCGATCCCGGAGTCGTCGGCGAGCGCCGGCAGCCCGGTGTGCGCGACGGCGGCACGAGCCTTGATCAGGGCGTTCGCGGCGTAGCTGTCGCCGTCCTCGACGGGCTCGGGGCCGTCGTACCCGACGAGTTCGACCCCCTCGCCCAACGCCGACCCGAGGATCTCGCGCAGCTCGACGACCTTGCCCTGGTTGTGGGTGGCCAGGACCACCTCGCGGGACGTCACGCCAGACCCAGGACCGAGCGCTGGATCGCCGCGAGCGACTCGTTGCCGGCCAGGCCCAGGTCGAGCAGCACGTTCAGCTCGTCGCGGTCGAACGGCGCGTGCTCGGCGGTGCCCTGCACCTCGATGAACTTGCCCGACCCCGTGGTGACGATGTTCATGTCGGTGTCGGCAGCCGAGTCCTCGGTGTAGGCCAGGTCGAGCATCGGCTCCCCCTTGACGATGCCGACCGAGATCGCCTGCACGCTGTCGGTGAGCGGGGTGGCCTTCTTCGCGATGAAGCCCTTGGCGCGGCCCCACTCGATCGCGTCGGCCATCGCCACGTACGCACCGGTGATCGACGCCGTACGGGTGCCGCCGTCGGCCTGCAGCACGTCGCAGTCGATGACGAGGGTGTTCTCGCCCAGGGCCTTCGTGTCGACGACGGCGCGGAGCGAACGCCCGATCAGGCGGGAGATCTCGTGGGTGCGACCGCCGACCTTGCCCTTGATGGACTCGCGCTGCATGCGCTCGTTGGTCGACCGCGGCAGCATCGAGTACTCGGCGGTGACCCAGCCGGTGCCCTTGCCGGCGAGCCAGCGGGGCACGCCGTTGGTGAACGACGCGGTGCAGAGCACCCTGGTGTCGCCGAAGGAGATGAGCGCGCTGCCCTCGGCCTGCGTGCTCCACCCCCGCTCGATGGTGACGGGACGGTGGTCGGTGGCGGTGCGGCCGTCGACGCGGAGGTTGTCGGTCATGGGGTCCTTTCGGTGCGGGGCAGCGTGATGGCCCCCGTCTGGAGGTGGCCGACGCTCGAGACCTCGGGGCCGAGGAAGCGCCGGGCGAGCCGGATGAAGCCGTTCTTGTCGTCGCCCGTCGCCTCGAACGAGTACGTCGGGGCGGTGGTCGCGGTTCGCTCGAGCCCGTGCTCCACGAGCCGGCGGTAGACGTCGTTCGCGGTCTCCTCGGCGCTGGAGACGAGCGTGACCTCCGGACCCATGACGAACTGGATCGCGGCGGACATGAGCGGGTAGTGGGTGCAGCCGAGCACGAGGGTGTCGACGTCGGCGGCACGGATCGGGTCGAGGTAGCCGGCCGCGATCTCGCGCAGCGACGGCGACGAGGTGTCGCCCGCCTCGACGAACTCGACGAACCGGGGGCACGCGGCGGTGGTCAGCGTGACGTCGGCGGCGACCGCGAAGGCGTCCTCGTAGGCGCGCGACGCGATGGTGCCGACGGTGCCGATGACGCCGATGCGGCCCGTGCGGGTCTGCTTGACGGCTGCTCGGGCCGCGGGCTGGATGACCTCGACCACGGGGATGCCGTACGCCTGCTCGTACCGTTCGCGGGCGTCACGGAGCACGGCGGACGAGGCGGTGTTGCACGCGATCACCAGGGCCTTCACACCCTGCTCGACCAGGTCGTCCATGACCTCGAGCGCGTAGCGGCGGACGTCGGCGATGGGCTTCGGGCCGTAGGGCGAGTGCACGGTGTCGCCGACGTACCGGATGCTCTCGCGCGGGAGCTGGTCGATGATGGCACGGGCCACGGTGAGGCCGCCGACCCCGCTGTCGAAGACTCCGATCGGTGCATCCGTCACGGCACCAGCGTACCGACGCCCGCCGACCAGCACCGACGCGACCACGCGCGCCACGCAGGCCGGGCGCACGGGGTGATCCGGGCCTCCCCACCGGCACGGCCGGCCCGCCGCTGACACGTCGCGGCGGAACTGGTGGTGGGCCCCCAGAGGGTCACGTCACTAGTGTCGGAGAGGTGACCACCGCGCTCCTCACCGACCAGTACGAACTCACCATGGTCGACGCCGCCCTCAAGGACGGGACCGCCGATCGCCGATGCGTCTTCGAGGTGTTCGCCCGACGGCTCCCGGACGGCCGCAGGTACGGCGTCGCCGCCGGACTCGGTCGGTTCCTCACCGCCCTCGCCGACTTCCGCTTCGGCGACGAGGAGATCGGGTTCCTGCGCGACCGCGGGGTCATCGACGCCGGCACCGCAGCCTGGCTCGCCGACTACCGGTTCAGCGGGGACGTCCGCGCCTACCGCGAGGGCGAGGTCTACTTCCCGAACTCCCCCATCCTGCAGATCGAGGGCACCTTCGCCGAGGCCGTCGTGCTCGAGACCCTCGCGCTCAGCATCTTCAACGCCGACAGCGCCATCGCGAGCGCCGCCGCCCGCATGGTGTCCGCCGCCGACGGCCGCCCGCTCGCCGAGATGGGCTCCCGCCGCACCGGCGAGTGGAACGCCGTCGCCGCCGCGCGTGCCGCGTACATCGCCGGCTTCGGTGCGACGAGCAACCTCGAGGCCGGCCGTACCTGGGGCATCCCGACGATGGGCACCGCCGCGCACGCCTTCACGCTGCTGCACGACTCCGAGGAGCAGGCGTTCCGGTCGCAGCTCGACGCGCTCGGCAGCGGCACGACCCTGCTCGTCGACACCTACGACATCGAGTCCGCGGTCGAGACGGCCGTCCGGCTCACCGACGGCGAGCTCGGCGGCGTCCGGATCGACAGCGGCGACCTGCCGTCCGTCGTCGCCGCCGTGCGTGCGCAGCTCGACCGCCTCGGCGCGACGGGCACGAAGATCACGGTGACGAACGACCTCGACGAGTACACGATCGCCGCACTCCGAGCCGCACCGGTCGACTCGTACGGCGTCGGCACCTCGGTCGTCTCCGGCTCCGGGCACCCGGCCGCCGGCATGGTGTTCAAGCTCGTCGCGCACCGGGACGCGGACGGCGGCGACTGGGTCCCCGTCGCCAAGAAGTCGGCGGACAAGGCGTCGATCGGCGGCCGGAAGGAGGCGGGCCGACGACTCCGCAACGGCGTCGCCACCGCCGAGATCGTGCTCACGGGTGCACAGGTCGGTCCGGACGAGCGGCCGCTGCTGGTCCCCGTCGTCACCGGCGGTGCGGTCGACCCGGCGTTCCTCGGCACGCAGGGCGTCGAGGCCGCACGTGCGCACCACGAGCGGGCGAAGGCGGAGCTGCCCGCCGACGCGTCGCGCATCGGGCGCGGCGACCCCGCCATCCCCACCCTGGTGATCTAGCGCTCGCACGCGCGCACGCGCACGCGCACTCGCACGCGCGTCCGTGTCGCGGTGTCGCTTGGTGAGCAGCAATGGTCGGGTCTGTGTGACGGACCCGACCACTGCTGCTCACGAAGCGACAGACGGACGGGAGGCCCGTGGCCGCATCGCCACGGGCCTCCCGTCCGTCTGCTGGTCGCGTCTACTCGGCCTTCATCTTCTCGTAGATGGCCTTGCAGTCCGGGCAGACCGGGAACTTCTCCGGGTCGCGACCCGGGATCCACTTCTTGCCGCACAGCGCCTTGACCGGCTTGCCGGACAGCGCCGACTGCAGGATCTTGTCCTTCTTCACGTAGTGCGAGAACCGCTCGTGGTCACCGGGTTCGATCGCTTCGTCTTCGAGGAGCTTCTCGAGCTCCCGGTCCATCACGTCGAGGCCGCCGCCTGGTTCCGTCATGCTCATGGGTCCAGGGTACGACGGTCCGCCCTCGGGCGCGCCGCTCGTCCGCGCCGGGCGATCGTGGCGCCGAGTCGCTGGTGCCAGGCGCCAGGTGCTCGGGGCCGCTAGTTGCGCTGTGCCGCGGCGAGCAGGTCGGGGCCGCGGCGGTCGAACAGGCGTCCGCCGGCGGAGACCCCGATCACGAGCACGACGGCACCGACCCCGATGCCCACCAGGAGCGTCAGCACCGACCAGGGCTCCGGACCCTGCACGACGGCGAGCACCGCGAGGCAGGCTGCGGGGACCGTGCAGAGCACGATGCCGATCACCATGGACGCCTGCGCGACCGTGGCGGTGACGCCGGCTGCCTGCGGCTGCTGGAAGGGGTGGTCGCCCGGGCGCACGGTCGGGTAGGGCAGGAGCACGGACAGGACGCTCGACAACCCGAGGCCGGACAGCAGTGCGCTCGCGCTCACGCCGATGAGCAGCGGGAACGCCGCCCAGTCTCCGAACAACCGGGCGGACAACGCGGCCCCGGCGACGATCGCGGGTGCCCCCACGACCAGCACGGGCACGACACGACCGAGCCGGTCGCTCCACCCGGGCGCACCGGAGGCGACGTGCAGCCACACGGCGGTGTTGTCGTACGAGACGTCGTTGTGCGGCAGGAACCCGGCGATCAGGGCCATCAGCGGCAGCGGCACGAGGGCAGTCCACTGCCACGGCACCCCGGCGACACCGAGCGGGATGACGACGATCGGCACGAGCAGGATGATCAGGTACGACGTGCGGTACCGCGGGTCGCGGACCCAGTAGGTGAGCGCCCGGGCGGCGACGGCCGACACCGGCGCCGAACCGAACCGGTCGAACCAGCCCAGGCCCTGGTAGCGGCGGGTGCGGGCACGGTCGTCGACGGTCTCGAGCGCCCGGCCGACGAGCGCCCACCACGCCCAGGCGAGGAGCGCGACGACGGCGACCGCGACGAGGAGCTTCAGGACACCGGCGCCGACGTGGCCGCTCGCGACCTCGGCGGGTACAGCCCAGGCCGCACCCCACGGGGTCCACCCGGCGACGTCCGCGACGCGCTGCATCTCGGCGCCCTGCGGGTCGAGCCAGTCGACGCGCAGCAGCAGCGCCACCGTCGGGATCGAGAGCGCGATGATGACGAGCGCCACCAGCCACCCGGCGTCGCGGGAGCGGTCCGGCCCGATCAGCCGGGAGCCGACGGTGCAGCAGACGCGGACGAGGAGCGCGCACGTGGCGACGCCGAGCAGCCCGCCGAGCACCGCGAGCAGCCCGAGACCGGGGTCGCGGGCCCAGGCGACGACCTGGCCGACCGCGACGACGACCACGCCGATCACCGGGATGCCGACGAGCCCGGCGACGACGAGTCCGATCGCCAGGCGACGGCGCCCGATACCGAACACCGCGAAGCGCCGCGGGTCGAGCTGGTCGCTCCGGCCGACGACGAGCGGTACGACCGTGAACCCGAAGGTGATCAGGGTGCCGACGGGCACTATGACCGCACGCGCGACGTCCGGGTCCGCGTCACCGAGGGCGATGGTCCGCGACGCGACGAACACGGCGGCGAGGAGTCCGACGAGGCTGGCGAGCACGACGGCGACGGACCGGCGGGCGGTGCCGCGGACCTCGCCCGCGAGCAGGTCCGCCCTCAGCCGGAGAAGCTGTGCAACCATTCCATGCTCTCCGCGACGACACGACCGCCGGCGAGTTCGACGAACTTGTCCTCGAGGCTCTTGCGCCCCCGGACCTGGGCCATGGTGCCGGACGCCAGGACCTTGCCGCCGACGATGATGGCGACCGAGTCACAGGTGCGCTGCACGAGCTCCATCGAGTGGCTGGACAGCACGACCGTGCCGCCGCCCCGGGTGTACCGGCGCAGGATGTCCGTGATCGTCGCTGCACTCACCGGGTCGACCGACTCGAACGGTTCGTCGAGCACGAGTACCCGCGGCGAGTGGATCAGGGTCGCGGCCAGGGCGATCTTCTTCGCCATGCCGACGGAGTAGTCGGCGACCTGGCGGCCCAGCGCCTCGCCCAGCCCGAAGGCCTCGGCGAGGTCGGCGCTGCGCTTCCGGGCGGTGGCCCCGTCGAGCCCGCGGAGCGTGGCCGAGTAGTACAGGAGCTGCGCACCGGTCAGCCGGTCGAACAGACGGAGACGGTCCGGCAGGACGCCGAGACTGCGCTTCGCCGCCGTCGGGTCGGCCCAGACGTCGTGGTCGAGCACCGTCACCGAGCCGGCGTCGGGGCGCAGCAGTCCGGTGATCATGGAGAGGGTCGTCGTCTTGCCGGCGCCGTTCGGGCCGACCACGCCGAAGATGGAGCCCTGCCGGATCTCGAGGTCGACCTCGTCGACGGCCAGGGTCTGCCCGTACCGCTTGACCAGGCCGTTCGCCGCGAGCACGACGGGCTGGAGCGTCTGCGGCTGCTTCGGCGCGGCGGTGCGGGGCGCACGCTTCTTCGTGGCAGGCGGGGCTGCGGCGTTCGCCCGGTCGGCGTCGTCCATCGCGTCGTCCGCGTCGGACGGGACGGGAGGCGCGGCGTCGGTCCGCGGGGCGGCCTTCGTCGGGCGTTTGGTGCGTCCCTTGCCGTTGCGCGCCTTCGCGGGGCGTGGCGCTCCGGCCGTCGCGTCGTCGGTGCCGGTCTCGGTCGTTGCGTCGTCGGAGCGGGTCCCCGCCGTCGCGTCGGTGCGGACGGCCGTCCCGTCGGTCATCGCGTCATCAGTGGCGGCGTCGTCCGCATCAGTGTCCCCCGTGTCGTCGTCGGCTGCGTCGTCCTCAGCAGCCGCGGCGGTGTCCGCGTCGTCGGCGTCCCCCGCCTCGGTCATCCAGGCAGCGTCGGCCGTGGCGTACACGTCCTCGTTCTCTGCTCGCGCTGGCATCGACCCACCGTACCAACGCTCTCCGACCGGCGGGAACCGTCTCGGCCAGGGTCACGAATTGAGTACGAAGCACGCAGACCCGTACCCCGCGAGGGGGTGTTTCCGTATCATTCACCAGGGCACGAAGGAGTGTTCACCACTTGGAAACCTGCTCCAGCAGGCGATCCCGGCAGCCTCCTCGCAGCGACGACCACGTCGACGCGACCGGTTCTCGGGCAACTCGGACGTTGGAAGCGCAGACTCGACGAGGCCCGCCCGTACCCCAGGGTGCGCGGGCGGACACCAGAAGGGACCAGCATGACCACGCAGATCGTGATCCTCGCAGCGGGGATGGGCAGCCGTCTCGGCCGCAGCCTGCCGAAGCCGCTCACGGAGCTCAGTGACGGCCGCACCATCATGCAGCAGCAGTTCGACAACATCCGCGCCGCGTTCGGTTCGAGCGCCCGCGTGACGATCGTCGTCGGCTACAAGTCGGAGCACATCGTCGAGGCGTTCCCCGACGCGAACTTCGTCTACAACGAGTCCTACGACTCCACCAACACCTCGAAGAGCCTGCTGCGTGCCCTCAAGGCCACCGGCAAGAGCGGTGTCCTCTGGATGAACGGCGACGTGGTCTTCGACCCGATGGCGCTCGTCCGTGCGGCCGACATGATCGACGAGGGCCGTTCCTTCGTCAGCGTCAACACCGACAAGGTCTCCGACGAAGAGGTCAAGTACACCGTCGACGCCGAGGGCTTCATCCACAAGCTCTCCAAGCAGGTCGTCGGGGGTCTCGGCGAAGCCGTCGGCATCAACTACGTCTCCGCCGCCGACAAGCAGGCCCTCATCCGCCAGCTCGGCCGCGTCGACGACCAGGAGTACTTCGAGGGCGGCATCGAGGCTGCCATCGCCGAGGACGGGCTACGCTGGACGCCGATCGACATCTCCGACCTGTACGCGGTCGAGATCGACTTCGCCGAGGACCTCGAGCGCGCGAACAACCTGTTCGCCTGAACCACCGTCAGGACCCCCTCGGCGATTCCGCCCGGAGGGAAACCGTGACCACAGCGAGTGCGCCGACCGCGCCCGTGGCTCCCGCACCCGCGAAGGCCCGGAGCGCCGGTCGGCGCTATCGTCAGGCCCTCTGGTTGCTGACCGTCCGCGACCTCCGGGTCCGCTACTCGACGTCGGCGCTCGGCTACGTGTGGTCGATCCTCGACCCGCTCGTGATGTCGGGGATCTACTGGTTCGTCTTCACGCAGGTCTTCCACCGCGGTTCGGTCGGTGAAGATCCCTACATCGTGTTCCTGCTGTCCGCACTGCTGCCGTGGATGTGGTTCACCGGTGGCGTCTCGGACTCCACCCGGGCGTTCATCAAGGAATCCAAGCTGATCCGCTCGACCACCATCCCCCGCACGATCTGGGTGGCACGGATCGACGCGTCGAAGGGCATCGAGTTCCTGCTGAGCCTGCCGGTCCTGGCCGCCTTCGCGATCGCGACGGGTGCCCACCTGCACTGGCAGGTCGTGTTCTTCCCGTTGGCGATCGTGCTGCAGTGCGCGCTGGTCTACGGCCTGGGCCTCATCGTCGCCCCGCTCGTGGTCTTCTTCCGCGACCTCGAGCGCGCCACCAAGCTCGTGCTGCGGTTCCTGTTCTACGCGTCCCCGATCATCTACGGCACCCACGCGCTGCCGTCCGCACTGCGGGACATCGCCGCGATCAACCCGCTCACCGGCATCTTCGGCATGTACCGCGCGGCGTTCTTCCCCGGCCAGCTCGACTGGCTCGAGGTCGGCGCCTCGGTGGTCGTGACCGGCATCGTCCTGGTGATCGGCTTCGCGGTGTTCCGCCGCAGCGAGCACCGCGTGCTGAAGGAGCTGTGATGACCGCGACCGACCAGACCCGACGCACCGAGACCGTCGCACCGGTCATCTCGGTTCGAGACGCCGGCATCTGCTTCAAGCGCAACCGTCGCGCGAGCCGGAACTTCAAGGACCTGTTCGCCGGACGCGGGCGCCGCAAGCGTGCCGACGAGTTCTGGGCGCTCCGCAACGTGTCGTTCGACGTCCGTCCGGGCGAGGCGATCGGCGTCGTGGGGCGGAACGGCCAGGGCAAGTCGACCCTGCTGAAGCTGGTGGCCCAGGTCATGCTGCCCGACGAGGGCCGCGTCGACGTGGGTGCCGGCGTCGCCCCGCTCATCGAGATCACCGGTGGCTTCGTCGGGGATCTCACCGTGCGCGACAACGTGTACCTGACGGCGGGCCTGCACGGCATGTCGCGGGCCGAGATCCGCGACGCCTTCGACGAGATCATCGACTTCGCCGAGATCGCCGACTTCGTGGACACCCCCTACAAGCACCTGTCGAGCGGCATGAAGGTCCGCATCGCGTTCGCGGTGATCTCGCGGCTCGACGAACCGGTCATCCTGGTCGACGAGGTGCTGGCGGTGGGCGACAAGGCCTTCCGCGAGAAGTGCTACAAGCGGATCGAGCAGCTCCTGGCCGGCGGCCGGACGCTGTTCTTCGTCTCGCACAGCGACAAGGACCTCCGCCGCTTCTGCGACCGGGGGCTGTACCTCGACAAGGGTCGTCTGCAGCTCGACGGCACCATCGAGGCCGCGCTGGCCCGGTACGCGGCAGACTACGGCTCCTGACCGGCCGGGGTACTCCCCCTGCACCAACACCGGTATCGCTGGCTCCCTCCACAGCACCGGCGCTCGTGAGCGCCCCCGGGGTCCCGCCGTCGGACCCTCCCCCTAGCGTTCCACCCATGCACCACCCACCAACCGCGTACGCCGTCCCGTTCGCCGTCGACCGATCGCACGCACCGCGTCGGTACGATCTCGTCAACACCGGCCCCGAGCCGGTCGACGGCCTCTCCCTCACCCACCTGGGCAACGGCTACTGCCCGCCGCTCGCGGTGCGCCGCCTCGATCCGGGCCGGTCGTTGTCCCTGGCGGTCTTCGGTGCCGACCCCGAGGACACGGGGGTCGTCATCGTGCGGTGGCGTCGGCCCGACCGGTCCGAGTACCTCTGGCGGATGTCACTCGTCGGACCGGGGTTCCAGCCGTGACCCTGCGCCGATCTGCGCCTCGGCACCCCCGGGTGACGTTCGGCCGTCAGCGCCCGTCGCGTTCGGCCGCGACGGTCCGCCACCGCTCGAGCAGCCACTCCACGGCCTCGTGGAACCGCTCCGTGGCGGCGCCCGGGGTCGTGTCGCCGAAGTACCGTGCGACCCAGTGCTGCAGGCGCGCGAGCTCCTCGGCGTCGCTCGCGGCCGCGTCGACACGGGCGAGCACCGACGGGGCATCGGCCGCGGTCAGCCAGTTCGCGTCGCTCAGGTAGCCCCGCTCGTCGACGTCGGCCTCGGGCGAGACCGGCCGCGTGACGATGAGCGGCTTGCCGACCGCCAGCCGGTCGTAGATCATCGCGCTGATGTCGGTGATCGCCACGTCGGCGTCCGCCAGCTGCCATCCGAGGGCACCGCTGTCGTCGTACAGGTGGTGTGCGGCCGGGTCGGCGGCGTTGGCGGCGCTGATCGCCGCGACGATCCGCTCGTGCGCCGCACGGTAGGCGGGGTCGAGCACGCCGCTGCGCGGGTGCGGGCGGTACACCAGACGGTGGCGGGGCGATGCGAGCACCTGCGCGGCGATGACCGTGCCGTGCGACGCGATCGACCCGTACGCCGCGGCACCGCGGTCGCCCTCCCACGTCGGGGCGTAGAGCACGACGGTCCGGTCGTCGTCGGGGTACGGGGCCGCTCCGGCGAAGTGGTCGGCCTGCGGGCGTCCGATCGCGATGGTCCGGGCGTCCAGGTCGTAGTCCCACAGCGCCTCGGCCAGACGATCGCGTGCTGCGTCCCCCGCGATCAGGGCGTAGTCGTAGGCCTTGAACTGGTTCGTGGTCATGTACATCTTGTCGCTCTCGCCGTGGTTGACGAAGACGTGCCACATCCGCCCGTACCGCATCATCTGGAAGTTGCGGGCGTTCTGGTTGACGTAGAGCACCACCTTCGGCGCCTGGGTGTCGACGAAGTGCTCGAGGTCGACCACCTGCCGGGCGTAGACCACGGGCACGGGCGACTCGTCGAGCAGGGTCAGCATGGTGCCCGGGCTCCGCGAGACGATCGCCACCGGGTGCGTCTTCGCGAGTTCCGCCAGCGGCGCATACCACTGGCGCACCTGGTACATGTTGACCGGACCGTCGGCGAAGTACACGGCGATCTCGACCGAACCGGGCGCCGGCTCCGGCGCGGACGGCAGTCGCTGTGCGAGCTGCCGCCGGCTCCGGCGGGACGTCAGGAGTCGCTCGACGAGCCGCAGGGCGGTCCGCAGGTCGCTGATGATCGACATGGTCGTTCTCCGGGTCTGCTCGGGCGGTACGGGGTGGGCGGGGTCAGACGACCGGCGGCCGCCCTGCGATGGTCATCCGTGCGACTGTGAGCCAGCCCATCGGGCGGACAGGACCGCAGTCGGTCGTCCATCCTTCACGGATCCCTCCGAACCAGGTGGCCAGCCGGCGGGGGTGACGCCACCAGCGCGCGATCTGGATCGCGGCCCAGGACCCCACGTACACCGGGCGCAGCACCGCCGGCAGGTTGCGCCGAGCGAGCCACACCCGGTTCCGGGCGTTCAACCGGTAGTACTCGGTGTGCCGCGCCGGGTCGATCGCGGGGTGGTGCGCGACGAGGTCCCCGGCGTACCACGTCCGACGGCCGGCGTCCCACACGCGCCACGCGAGCTCGATGCCCTCGTGGGCGTAGAAGTACTCGGCGCCCCAGCCGCCGACGGCCCGGTACACGTCCATCGGCAGCACGACGGCACCTTCCCAGACCGAGAAGACCGGCGACGAGTGGTCCGGCTCGCCCTTCCGGATCCGCGGCACCCACCGGCGCGGGTTCGCGGCGCCCGTGGGGTCGACGACCCGGGGCTGCACGAGGCCGAGCGACGGATCGTGCTCGAACACCGCGATCGCGTCGCGCAGGAACGTCGGCGACGGCACCGACGCATCGTCGTCGAGGAAGAACACGTAGTCGCCGTCGACGACCTCGGCTCCGGCGTTGCGCCCGGCCGGGATCCCGACGTTCTCGGGCAGGGCCAGCGCCCGCACGCCGTCCGGCAGCCCGGTCGGCGTCCAACCGTTGCCGACGCAGACGACGTCGAGCTCGACGTCCTGCTGCGCGAGCACGCTGTCCAGCCCGCGGCGCAGGTCGTCGGGCCGGGTGCCCTGCGACAGGCTCACCACGGCGACGCGCGGTCGTCCGCGGTGCACCACCGCGTGGCGGCGCACCGTTCCGGGCGCGGTCGTGTCCTCGGTCACGCCTTGACCCGCTTCGAGGCGATGATCGCCAGGAAGTGCCCGATCGTCGCGAGCACCGCGAGCGGCAACAGCGCACCGACCAGGATCCGGCTTGCGAGCGGGTCGCCGATCACCAGGGCGAGCACGGCGAAGACGAACGCGAGCATGCTCAGCTCGACCGAGTGGTACAGGCGGTGGAACGGCAGGAACCTCGCCAGTCGGCGGAGCGAGGCGAGCTTCCGACCCGACGGCGCGGTGGAGGCGTCCCGCCGGTCGACGAGCTTGTCGAGCCCGGCGTTCGCGCGGGCCACGTGCACCATGTCGTTGAGGGCCTTGTTCAGCACGATGACCAGGCCGAGTGCGCAGCCGATCGTGGTCCACATCCAGTCGGCGTCGTGGATCGGCCACGTGGCGGCCCGGATGCCGAGCGCGACCGGGATCAGCCCCTCGGTCGTGTAGTGCCCCACCTTGTCGAGGAACACCCCGGCGGGCGACTTGGTGCCGCGCCACCGGGCGACCTCGCCGTCGGAGCAGTCGACGAGCATCTGCAGCTGGCCGAGCACGAGCGCCAGCGCAGCACCCCAGATGCCCGGGATGAGCAGGGCGGCCGCGACGCTCCAGCCGACCAGGATCATCAGACCGGTGACCTGGTTCGCGCTGACGCGGGTCTTCAGGAGCACCCAGGTCAGGTACGGCGAGACGTCGCGCAGGTACAGCGAGGCCGTCCAGTGCTCGGCGTTGGCGCGGGCGCGGACCTCCTCCGGCTGGGCGACGGCCCGGAGCTCGGCGATCGAGGTCGGCCGTGCGGATCCGCGGCCGGTCGTGGGCTGGTCGGTCATTCGGTCACCGTCCCGTGTGGGTGGTCAGCTCGGACGTGCGGGTCAGGAACCCGATGATGAACCCGAGCCCCCAGCCCACGTGGATGCAGGGGAGCACGACGAGCAGCCAGAGGAGCGTCGGCAGCCCGGAGCGGCGCGCCACGGCGATCGACCCCAGGACGACGAAGAGCAGGTAGACGACGGGCACCACGAACCCGAGCAGCGCCCAGGCGAGCGGCGTGCCGAGCACGGCGCCGACGACGCCGACGAGCCCGGCGACGATGCCCAGCGCCATCGCCGCCACCATGGCCGGCGGCACGAAGTAGCGCAGGCCGTTGTTCGCCGGGAACCGACGGGCGAGCTCACCGCGCCAGAGCCCGGTGGCGACGAACTGCCGCACCAGGCGCTTCAGGCTCGGCCGCGGGCGGTACGTGACGACGAGTTCCGGCGTGAACCAGACGGTCCCGCCGGTCTGGCGCAGCCGCCGGTTGAGTTCCCAGTCCTGTCCGCGCTTGATGCCCTCGTCGAAGAGTCCGACGTCGAACAGCCGCTCGCGTCGGAACACGCCGAGGTAGGCGGTCTCGGCCGGCCCCGCGGTGCCGCCGACGTGGTGCGGCGTGCCACCGAGCCCGACACGGCTGCCGTAGGCCAGGGCGACGGCCCGCTCGAAGGGGGTCCGGCCCTCGGCGCGCATGATGCCGCCGACGTTGTCCGCACCGGACTCGAGGAGCGTGTGCACCGCGATGCGCGTGTAGTCGGTCGGCAGGACCGAGTGCGCGTCGACCCGGATGACGACGGGGTGCACGGACGCACGGATCGCGACGTTCAGCCCGGCGGGCGTCGACCCGACGGGGTTGTCGATCGCGCGGATCCGGGGGTCGGCAGCGCTCATCTCGGCGACGAGCTCGTTCGTGCCGTCGATCGACGGCCCGAGCGCGAGGATGACCTCGAACGGGCCCGTGTAGTCCTGGTCGAGCAGGCTGCCGACCGCGGCTCGGACCTCGGTGACCTCGTTGAGCACGGGCATCACGTACGAGACGCCCGGCAGGGGCTGTCCGTCTGACTGCATGCGTACCTCGGGGTGCTGGCTGGCGGCACGGGACGCACCGGGGCGGTGCCGCCCCGCAGAGCGACCATGAGCCTATCAAGAGGCCGAACCACCCACCTGCGTCGGCGCGGGACGCGCCCCGTGACGGACTGGAGGCCCGGCGCACGTCGTGCCCCGGGCCTCCTGTCCGTCGTGTGGTGGCGTCAGCCCTTGCTGTCGAACGTCCCCAGCTTCACGTCGGCCTGGCGGGTCTGGCCGTCGCGGACGAAGCTGATCGTCGTCGACGCGCCACCCGCGAAGAAGCGCACCTGCGCCGTCAAGTCGGTCGCGTCGGAGACCGACGCCGAACCGATCTTCGTGACGACGTCGCCCTTCTGCAGACCGGCCTTCGCCGCGGCACCGCCGTTGGACACCGACTTGATGAGGGCGCCGACCTGGGTGGCGCTGGCGTCCTCGGTGGCGTCGCCGACGGTCGCGCCGAGGAGCCCGTGCGTCGCCGAGCCGTTGTCCTTGATCTCGTTCGCCACCCGCTTGACCAGGTTGGCCGGGATCGAGAAGCCGACGCCGATGCTGCCCGCGGCCGAGTCGGACGACGACGAGCTGCCGGCGGAGGCGATCGCCACGTTGATGCCGATCAGTCGGCCCTTCGAGTCGAGCAGCGCACCGCCGGAGTTGCCGGGGTTGATCGATGCGTCGGTCTGGATGACCGGGAGCGACACGGTGGTGTTCGCGGACGAGCTGCTGCCGTTGTCCCCGTTGCCCCAGAAGTCGAAGGGACCCGAGCCGCCGTTGCCGCCCTCGTTCGAGTCGCCACCCTCGCTGGGGGCACTCGAGGTGACCTGGATGCTGCGGTTCAGGGTCGAGACGATGCCGTCGGTGACGGTGTTCGACAGCCCCAGGGGCGCACCGATCGCGACCGCGGTGTCGCCGACGTTGAGCTTCGACGAGTCCGCGAACTCCATCGGCTTGAGGTCGGTCGCGTCGATCTTGATGACCGCGAGGTCGACCGTCGGGTCGGTGCCGATGAGCTTGCCCGCGTAGATCTTGCCGTTCGAAGTCGTCACGGTGATCCGGCCGTTCGAGCTGTCTCCGTCGAGGGTGACCACGTGGGTGTTCGTGACGATGTAGCCGTCCTTGCTCATCACCACACCGGAACCGGTGCCGGCTTCGTTGCTCGCGGACACGTTGATGGTGACGACCGACGGGGTCGCCTGTGCCGCGACGGCGGTGACGACCGTGGCGGAGTCGTAGTCGTTGACGGTCAGGTTGCCGCCCTGCGACGAACCGGAGGACACCACGCTGCCACCGTCGTTGCCGGAGGAGACGGCCCAACCGGCGCCGCCGCCCACCAGACCGCCCGCGATGACCGCCGCGATGACCGGCAGGAGCAGCCGGTTCCGGCCCGAGCGGTCCTTGGTCGTCGTGGACGCCGCGGCACCCGAGGCGTCGTCGCTGAAGTAGTGGCCGTTGCGCTGGTTCGCGCCGTCGACGTCGCCGAAGGCGCTCGTGGCGGACTGCGGGGCCTGCGCGGACGCGTTCGCGTACTCGGAGGACGAGCTCGGAGCGGACGAGGACGTCGGCTGCGCGTACTCGCCGTAGCGGGGGCGTTCGGCGCCCGGCTGGCCGTACTGGGACTGCTGGCCGTACGGGTTCTGGCCCTGCTGGCCGTACTGGGACTGCTGGCCGTACGGGTTCTGGCTCTGCTGGCCGTACTGCGACTGCTGGCCGTACGGACTCTGGGCCTGCGGCGTCTGCTGGCCGTACGGCAACTGCTGGCCGTACGGGTTCTGGCTCTGCTGGCCGTACTGGGACTGCTGGCCGTACGGGCTCTGGCTCTGCTGAGGCTGCTGTCCGTACGGCGACGTCTGCTGGCCGTAGCCGCCCTGCTGCGCGCCCGAGGAGTCGCCGGAGACGGCGGGGTACGGCGCGGTGTAGCGGTCGGTCGGGTGGTCCGTCGACGACGGGATCACGTCCGTGTTGTCCGGGGTCGTGTCGTTCTGGTTCGGGCGACGGGTCTCGTCCGGCTGGTCGGAGTCGTTCGGCATCGACGTGTTCCCTCTCGTGGCCGCTGCTGCGGCGTCCTCACTGGCGGCAGGCGGAGCCGCATCGTCCGGACGGCGGTCGTCGCCCTGCCCGCTGGGCGTGGTGTCGGTCATGCTGGACGTGCTCCCTTCAAGCTCGTGCAGTCTGTCGCAAGCACCTGAGCGGTCCTTCTGGCGACGCTGCGAGCCACCCCTGGCGATCTTATGCGTGCGCTGTACACGGTGGCCCGGTCCGCCGCGGGACGGACAGCTAGGTTGGGGTCCGTTCAGCGCGACACGTCGTCGCCCGCACGGGAGGGAACCACATGCGCCAGGCAGGACCGTGGCTGCGAGCCGCCGACGGAGCGATGCTGCTGGGACCGGACGGGGTCCCCGCACCGACGGTGTTCGCCGAGATGAGCGCCCTCGCGGCCAGCACCGGTGCGGTCAACCTGGGGCAGGGCTTCCCCGACGAGGACGGGCCGGCCGAGGTGCTCGAGGCCGCGATGCAGGCGATCCGCGACGGCGTGAACCAGTACCCGCCGGGCCGGGGCACCTCCGACCTGCGGGCGGCGATCGCCGAGCACCAGCAGCGGTGGTACGGGCTCGCGGTGGACCCCGACCGCGAGGTCCTCGTCACCGCCGGGGCCACCGAGGGGCTGGCCGCGACGATCCTCGCGCTGGTCGAACCCGGCGACGAGGTGGTCACCTTCGAACCGTTCTACGACGCCTACGGCGCACTCATCCGGCTGGCCGGCGGCGTGCACGTCACGGTCCCGCTCACCGCGCCCGACTTCCTGCCCGACGAGCGCACGCTCCGCGCGGCCTTCACCGACCGCACCCGCGCCGTGCTCGTGAACACGCCGCACAACCCGACCGGCCGCGTCCTGCCCACCGAGGTACTGCAGACGATCGTCGACCTGGCCACCGAGCGCGACGCGGTGATCATCACGGACGAGGTCTACGAGCACCTGACGTTCGACGTCCCGCACACGCCCGTCGCGACCCTGCCCGGCGCTGCCGAGCGGACGGTGTCGGTGTCGAGCGCCGGCAAGACCTTCAACACGACCGGGTGGAAGGTCGGCTGGCTCACCGCTCCCCCGGCGCTCGTCGACGCGATCACGACGGTCAAGCAGTACCTGACCTTCGTGAACGGTGCGCCCTTCCAACCGGCCGTCGCCGTGGGACTCCGGCTGCCCGACGCGGTCTTCACCACCATCGCCGCCGACCTGCGCGCGAAGCACGAACTGCTGGCCGACGGACTGACGGCGGCGGGCTTCGACGTGATGCGACCCGACGGCGGGTACTTCGTGCTCGCGGACGCCGCGCCGCTCGGGTACGACGACGCCCGTGCGTTCTGCCTCGATCTCCCCGCGTTGGCCGGTGTCGCGGGCGTGCCGGTCTCGGCGTTCGTCCGCCCGGACCGGGTCTCCGGCTACCGGTCCCTGGTGCGCTTCGCGTTCTGCAAGCGCCGGAGCGTCCTGGAGGACGCCGCCGCACGCCTGGCGACCCTCGGAGCGCGCCCCCGCGCTGAGACGCGACCGCGTCGGGACGCGACCGACGTGTCAGGGCTGCCCCGGGCCTCCAGGCAGGGGGCGCAGTGCGACGTCGTACCGCCGCAGCGACAGCGACGGGTTCACCCGCCGGACGGCGTCGGTGACGGCGGTGTCGATCGTGGCGGTGAGCGTCGTCGGCGAGGCGCCGGCTGAGGCGACCGCGACGCCCGACGGGTCGAGGACGACCGAGCCGCCGACCCCGATCGGCGGCGTCTGGCCGACCCCGACGACCCAGACGGTGTTCTCGATCGCGCGAGCGGTGAGGAGCGTGCGCCAGTGGTGCTCCTTGCCGGGACCGCGCACCCACTCCGCGGGGAGGACGACGACGTCGGCCGCTCCGGTCTCCGGAGCGGCGAGCCGTCTGGTGACCTCGGGGAAGCGCAGGTCGTAGCAGGTCTCGAGCCCGATGCGGACTCCGTGGAGCTCGAAGACCGGCAGCTGCTCCGGGTCGCCGGACGCGATGCGGTCCGACTCCCGCGAGCCGAAGGCGTCGTAGAGGTGGACCTTCCGGTACGTCGCTGCCAGGTCGCCCGACGGGAGCACCGCGACCAGGGTGTTCCGGAAGCGCTCCGGCGTGTCCGTCGACTCAGCGACCCCGACGACGAGGGCGATCCCGGTCTCGCGGGCGACGTCGCGGAGGCCCGAGACGAACGGACCCTCCAGGGGCTGCGCGGCCGCCACGAAACGATCGTCGATGTCGGCGGTGAAGTACGAGGTGTACTCCGGCGTGACGAGGAGGTCCGCACCCCGGGCGGCCGCGTCGGCGGCGGCGGTGCGCACGGTGTCGAGGTTGGCGACTGGGTCGTCCACGGGGGCGAACTGCGCCGCCGCGATCGTGAGGGTGGCCATGGGGTGAGCGTACCCGGGGGCCTGCGGCGGGTCGTCTCGCGACCGGTCGTCTCGCGGTGGGTCGTCTCGCGGCGGGTCGTCTCGCGGCGGGTCGTCTCGCAGCGGGTCGTCTCGCAGCGGGTCGTCTCGCGACCGGGGACACGAAGAAGGCCCCGGTCCTGTTGGACCGGGGCCTTCATGTGACGCTTGGTTGCGGGGGCAGGATTTGAACCTACGACCTCTGGGTTATGAGCCCAGCGAGCTACCGAACTGCTCCACCCCGCGGCACGTTTAGAAGCCTACACGGGGCCGTGGCGGGACACAAATCGAGTGCCCCGCCACGGTGTGTCAGTTGCCGTTCTCGGCTGCCGTGGCGGCCTCGATCGCGTCCTGGAGGCGCTGGTCGGCTTCCGCCGCAGCGACCAGGTCGTTGTCGGCGTACGCCTCCTGACGGTCCTGCAGGGCTGCCTTGGCGTCGGCCAGGGCCTCCTGCAGGGCGTCGTTGTCGGTGGAGCCGGATCCCGTCGAGCCGGAGCCCGAGGAACCCGTGTCGGAACCGGACCCCGTGTCGGAGCCGGAACCGCTGTCGGAGCCGGAACCACTGCCGGAACCGGAACCGCTCGCGCCGGAGTCGCCGGCGGCGGCACCGGAGTCACCGCCGAACAGCGAGTTCAGGGCCTCGTCGAGGGTGTCCTCGAACGCGATCTTGTCGCCGAAGGCCACGAGGACCTTCTGCAGCAGCGGGTACGAACCACTCGAGGTCGACTGGACGTAGACGGGCTGCACGTAGAGGAACCCACCACCGACCGGGAGCGTGAGCAGGTTGCCCTGCTTCACGGTCGAGTTGCCCCGCTTCAGGATGTTCAGCTCCTGCGACACGGTCGAGTCACCGTTGAACAGGCTCTGCACCTGCCCGGGGCCCGGGATGTTGTCGGTCTTCGGCATCGTCAACAGCGTGAGTTTCCCGTAGCCCGACGCCTTCTCGCCCTTGCCGGCTCCACCCGCGTCGGAGTTCACCGCCAGGTAGCCGGTCAGCACGTTGCGGTTGTTCGCCCCGGCGGACTGCTGGGGGATGTAGGTCGTGTACAGCGAGTACGCCGTCCCCTGCCCCGGTACCTTCATCGTCAGGTAGTACGGGTCCTGCAGATTCGCCCTGTTGGCGGTCGTCGTCGTCTGCGCGCCGAGCGCGTTCGTCGACGTCGCCGCGGTGTCGGCGTCACTGTCCGACGTCGCCGTGCTCGTCGGTTCCTGCGGGGTGTTCCACGCGTCGTCACCCGAGTAGAACGAGTTCGCGTTGGTCACGTGGTACGTGCCGAGGATCGAGCGCTGCACCTTGAACAGGTCGGTCGGGTACCGCACGTGGTCGAGGAGCTCGGCGCTCATGCTCGACACCGGCTTCATCGAGGTCGGGAAGATCTTCTGCCAGGTCTTCAGGACCGGGTCCTTCGTGTCCCACGTGTACAGCGTCACCTTGCCCGTGTACGCGTCGACCGTGGCCTTCACCGAGTTCCGGATGTAGTTCACCTGGTCGGTGCGGTACGTCGAGGACTCGGCGCCGGCGATGCTGTCCGACAGGCTCTGGCTCTGCGAGTACGGGTACGCGTCGCTCGTGGTGTAGCCGTCCACCACCCACTGGATGCGGTGGTCGACGATCGCCGGGTAGGCGTCGCTGTCGACGGTCAGGTACGGCGCGGCCTTCTGCACGCGGGTGATCGGGTCGCGGTCGTAGAGGATCTGCGAGTCCTTGTTCACCGCGTTCGAGAGCAGGATCTGCTCCGACTGGAACTTCGCGGCGTAGACGAGCCGGTTGAAGAAGTTGCCGAGGCTCGGACCGCCGTCGCCGGCGTACGTGGTGGTCGCGTTGCCGCCGTTGTCGTCGTCGGAGCCGGACGGGTAGTCGAGTTCGACGTCCTTCGTGCCCTTCGGGGCACCCACGATCGAGTAGGGCGGCGAGGTCTCACCGAAGTACACGCGCTGCTGGAAGTCGCCGAGCGCACCGTTCGACGGGATACCGGACTCGAGGAACACCGGCTTCCCGTCGCTCGCGCGCTGGTTGCCGTAGGCCGCGGTGACGCCGTAGCCGTGGGTGTAGACGAACGCCCGGTTGTACTGGGTGTTCGCAGCCGAGCTGAGGCCGTCGAGGTCGATGTCGCGCACCGCGATCACGGTGTCCTCGGTCTCGCCCTTGACGTCGTAGCGGTCGACGTCGAGCTCGTTCGGGAACTGGTAGTACTGCCGGTACTGCTGCAGCTGACTGAAGGTGTCGGAGACGATCTTCGGGTCGATGAGGCGGATGTTCGCCGTCGTCTGGGCGTCCTGCGCCAGGGCGCCCGAGCTCGCCTCGGTCGTGGCGTCGTAGTTCTGCTCCTCGACCCCGGCGACGCCGTAGGCGTCACGCGTGGCCTTGATGTTCCGCTCGATGTAGGCCGACTCGAAGGTGCGCTCCGAGGGCTTCACCTGCAGACGCTGGACGACCCACGGGTAGATGCCGCCGACGACGATCGCGGCGACGAGCAGCAGGCCCGTCCCGACGATCGAGATGCGCCAGCGACCGATGACCGCCGTGACGATGAAGAGCAGCGCGACGATCGCCGCGATGCCCGCCATGATCTCGCGGCCCGGGATCACCGCGTTGACGTCGGTGTACTGGGCACCGGTGATGAGCGAGTTCGACTTCGTCAGCGCCGCGTACTGGTCGAGCCAGAGGCTGACGGCCTGCAGCGCGACGTAGAGCGCCGCCGTGACCGCGAGCTGGATGCGCGCGGCACGGGAGATCCGGACCTCGCGCCCACCGAAGCGGAGCGCACCGTAGAGGTAGCTCGCGGCGAGCGCAGCGAGGCCAGCGATGAGGACGACGGCCGATGAGTAGGCCACGATCGAGCGCCAGAACGGCAGCTCGAACACGTAGAACCCGATGTCCAGTCCGAACTGCGGGTCGGTCTTGCCGAACGGCGTGCGGTTGAAGTACTCGAGGACCATGCTCCAGCGGCCCGCCGTCGAGAGCCCGGCGAAGATGCCGAGCACCACGGGGATGCCGATCATCACGGCGCGCCGCAACGGCTCGATGACCTGCTGGTAGCGGTCGAGCTGCGAGTTGAGCTTCGCGTACACCGGCCGGAACCGGAACGCGAGCGCGATGCTCACGAAGACCGGGACCGCCATGCCCAGGAAGCCCGCCAGGAACATCAGGGTCCCGGCGATCCACCGGGTCGTGAGGACCTGCTGGAACCCGAGCTGCGCGAACCACGCGTAGTCGGTGTACAGGCTGGCGAAGATGAAGAAGGCGATCACCAGTGCGGCCAGCACGATGATCGTGACCACGATGGGGACCCGCGGCGAACGCCGCCCCGAGGTGGACGAGGTTGTCGTCACTTGATGTGCTCCAGACGTGTCGGACCGGCGGGCCCGGCTCGCGGCGGGCCGTCAGTGACTCTGATCCTATGGGACCGGACCGAGCGTGAACCTGTACGGGGACTCAGGACCGGGTCAGGAACCGCAGCGGGCGAGCTTCGCGGTGCTCTTGCCGTCGGCGATCGTCTGCAGGTCGGTGACGGCCTGGTCGAGCGTGGAGACGCTGTAGACGTCGAGCCCGTCCGGTACGTGCCCGACGACCTCGTCGCAGTTGTCCGCGGGGGCGAGGAACACCGTGGCGCCAGCGTCCGCGGCGCCGTAGAGCTTCTGCCGGATCCCGCCGATGGGGCCGACCTCGCCGTGCGCCGTGATCGTGCCGGTGCCCGCGACGTGCTTGCCGCCGTTGAGCTTGCCCGGCGTGATCTCGTCGATGATCCCGATCGCGAACATCATGCCGGCTGACGGGCCCCCGACGTCCTGCAGACGGATCGACACCTTGAAGGGGAACTCGTAGCGCTCGGTGACGCCGACACCGAGCAGCGCCGTGCCCTGCTCGCTGCGCGGCGTCACGCGGACGTCCTTCGTCGCGCCGTCCCGCTCGACGGTGACGGTCGCGGGGCTCGCGGTGCCGTGCTGCGCGACGGCTTCGCGCAGGCTCCCCGCGTCGGCGTTGGTCGTGAGCGGCTTGCCGTCGAACGCCGTGATGACGTCGCCCTTCTCGATCGCGCCGTCGGCCGCTGAGCCCTGCTGCACGGCGCTCACCTCGAGTTCCGTGGGCAGGTCGTTCCCCTGCTGGATGAGGGCGGCGGCGACGGCCGACTGCTGCGACGCCTGCATGTCGGCGGAGTCCCGCTCGTTCACCTGCTCGGTCGTGGTGCCGCTCGGGTAGATCGCCTCGACCGGGATCACCGCCTGCGACCTGGTGAAGATCGCGCGGATCACGCTGGTCCACGACGGACGGTTCGTGGCGTCGCCCTGGATGCCGACGGTGAGCATGTCGAGGGCGCCTGCGGTCGGGTACGTCTCGTGGCCGGACACCTGGATGAGCTTGACGTCCTTCGCGTCCTTGCCCGTCCCCTGCTTCTGCGTGCCGATGGTGTTGTAGACCGGCCCGGGGACCTCGATGAGGTACGGGCTGGGCAGCAGGCTCGCCAGCAGGCCCAGCACGACCGCGCCGATCAGGAACGCCCACCCGACGGTCCGGGCACGCGAGCGACGACGGGGCGCGGGGGCGAAGAGGGTCACGCGGGGTCCTTCCGAGGTGGGCACCCGCGCCTGGCGGCAGGGTGGTCGCCCACGTCTCGCGACGGGGCTGTTCGCCCTGGGCGCAGCGCTCCGGGCGTTCCCACGGGGGCATCCCAGGTGCGGCCCCGTGAGCAGCGATTAGCGTAGTCGGCATGCCTGATGAACCACAGCCGGGGCCGGACGACGACTTCCAGGAGATGCTGCGCAAGCTGCTCTCGGGCGAGGGGCAGATCGACCCGTCGCAGCTCGCCGGTGCCGCCGGTCTGCCGAACGACCCGGCCTCCGTGGCGAACCTGATGAGCCAGCTCCAGCGCGCCGCGCAGTCCGGCGGTGACGGCATCGACTTCTCGGCCACCGCCGAACGCGCCACCGCGATCGCTCGGGACGGCGGCCACCCCGTCGACCCGGCCACCTCGCAGGCCGCCGACCAGGCGTTCCAGGTCGCCGCATTGTGGCTCGACGAGGTCACGACGGTCGCCGAACTGACCGCGACCCCGAGTCTGTACACGCGTGAGCAGTGGGCCAAGGCGACCGTCCCGGTGTGGACGCAGATCGCCGAGCCGGTGGCCTTCAGCATCGCCGATGCCCTGACCGAGGCGATCGACCAGCGTGCTCCCGAGCAGCTCAAGGCGATGCTCGGCGACGTCTCGAAGGCGATGCGCGGCATCGGCGGGGCGCTGTTCGCGATCCAGCTCGGCCAGGTCGTCGGGCAGCTGTCGAAGGAGGTCGTGTCCGGCGGTGACGTCGGCGTGCCGCTCCTCGACGAGCAGGTCGCAGCACTCCTGCCGCAGAACGTCGCCGAGTTCGCCGAGGGCCTCGATGTCTCCGAGGACGAGGTCCGCATCTACCTCGCGGTCCGCGAACTCGCCCACGCCCGGCTCTTCCGGTCAGCACGGTGGCTGCGACTGCACATCATCTCGTCGATCACGGACTACGCGCGGGGCATCCACATCCCCTTCGACCGCGTCGAGGAACTCGCGGCCGACATCGACCCGACCAACCAGGAGCAGCTGCGCGACGCACTCGCCTCGGGTGCCCTCATCCCGCCGCGCACCGCTGAGCAGGACGCCGCACTCGCCCGGCTCGAGACGATGCTCGCCCTGGTGGAGGGCTGGGTCGACACGGTCACCGCTGCCGCCACCGTCCGTCTCCCGAAGGCCGGGGCGATCGCCGAGATGGTGCGCCGCCGCCGTGCGGCCGGTGGCCCGGCCGAGTCGGCGTTCGCCACACTCGTCGGCCTCGAGCTGCGTCCACGTCGTCTGCGTGAGGCGGCGGCGATGTGGCAGCGGGTGACCGACGAGCTCGGCGCCGAACAGCGCGACGCCCTCTGGTCGCACTTCGACCTCGTGCCGACCTCGGACGACGTCGACGCACCCGATGCCCTCGTCGCACGGCTGCGGAACCCGTCCCAGAGCGACGAGGACGACGCGTTCGACAGGGCCCTCGAGGACCTGTTGAACGACTCGACGGGTGCGCGCCCGCACGAGGACGAGTCCGGCCGTGTGGCGGACGACCGCGAGGGTGGAGCGGACGACGAGCCGGGGAACGACACGGGCGACCAGACCCGCTGAGTTCTCCACAGATGCCCCTGGTGACCCCACACGTGCCGCGCACTCCGGCACCGTGGGGTCATGGGCATCCGCATCGATCCGACGCTCGAATTCGTCTGGCGTGACCCCGCCACGGTCCAGCTCGGGGTCGATCCTCCACGCGCCGTCGTCGCGGTGCCCACCACGGGGGAAGAGCGTTTCCTCGACGGCCTGCGACGCGAGACCGGCCACGACGTGCTGGCAGGCCTGGCGGCCGCGTCGGGGTGCTCGCCGGAACGTGCCGCGGGTGTGCTCGGTGCGGCGTCGCCCGCGGTGGTCGAGGTCCTGCCCGAGCCGCTCGAACGCATCGAGGTGCACGGCGCCGGTGTCCTCGCCGACACCGTGGCGACGTTCCTCTCCGGCGAGGGTGTGACGGTCAGTCGCACCACCGCGCCCGCCGGGGGCCCGATCGCGTTGCCCGAGCCCGAACCGCGCCTCGCCGTGGTGGTGGCCGACCACGTCGTCGATCCGGCGCTCCGCGCCGCGTGGACCCGCCGGGGCGTGCCGCACCTGGCGGTCGTCGTCGGGGACGGACGCGTCCGTCTCGGTCCGTTCGTCGTGCCGGGAGCCGGGCCGTGCCTCCAGTGCGCTGAGTACGCACGCGTCGACGACGACCCGGCCTGGCCGGCGATCGCCGCCCAGGTGTGGGGGCGGCACCCCGCACCGCTGTCGCCGTGGCGAGCAGCGGCGGTGGCCGCCGCCACGACGCGGATGCTGCTGGAACGGCTCCCGCTCCGGACGCAACTGGCCGAGCCCGACCAGCTCGTCTTCGAGCGCGACGACCTGTCGGTCAGCCGTTCGCCGGTCCGGCCCCATCCGCGGTGCGCGTGCCGAGCGCTGCCAGGAACCGACTCGGAGCCCGGGCTCCCCCACGCGTGGAGCCCTGTTGCGACCACGTGATCGTGACGGATCGGCGGGCTCGGGTCAGCCCGACGTAGAACAGGCGTCGTTCCTCGTCCACCTCGGTGTCGGTCGACGCGTGCGAGATCGGCAGGAGCCCCTCGGCGGCGCCGGCGATGACCACGTGCGGCCACTCCAGACCCTTCGACGAGTGCAGCGTCGCGAGCGTGACGGCGTCGACCTCGGGCTCGTGGTGCGTCGCCGCACGGTCCACCAGGTCCTGGGTGAACTGCTGCATCGTCGTGCCGGCGGGGGCGTCCTCGGCCAGGCCCATGATCGCCTGCAGCGCTTCCCACTGCTCGCGCACTGCGCCGGTGCCCTCCGGCGGTGTCTCCGTCCAACCGCTGACCTGCAGCACCAGCCGGACCCGTCGGGTCAGCTCGTCGTCGGTCTGCCGGATCGCCTCGCCGCGCATGTGGTGGACGGCGAGCTTGACCTCCGGGCGGTTGAAGAACCGGGTGCCTCCCTGCACGCGGTACGGGATGCCGTTCCGGCCGAGCGCGGACTCGAGCGCGGCGGACTGCGCCCCGACGCGGAAGAGCACGGCGCAGTCCCCGTAGGACGCTCCGGCCCCGACGAGCTCGGCGATGCGCCGGGCGATGGTCTGTGCCTCGTCGCCGTCGTGGACGCAGGCCAGCACGACCGGCTCCGGGCCCGGTTCCTGGCTCTGGGCCACCAGGTCGAGCGCGCCGGGCTGGCCGCGCATCAGCGTGTTCGCAGCGGACACGACCTCGCGAGTGGAGCGGTAGTTCCGCTCGAGGCGCAGGACCGACCCGCGCGGGAACTCCGACCCGAACCCGAGCAGGTAGTCGCTCGAGGCGCCGGCGAACGAGTAGATGGTCTGACTGGCGTCCCCGACCACGCACAGGTCGTCCCGGCCGCCCAGCCAGGCGCGCAGCAGGTCGTGCTGGACGGGCGAGACGTCCTGGTACTCGTCGACGACGAAGAACCGGTACTGCTGCCGCACGTACGACGCCACTCGGGGCTCGGACTCGACCATGCCGAGGGTCGCCAGCAGGACGTCCTCGAAGTCGAGCTGCCGCCGGTCGTCCTTCAGTCGCTCGTACGCCTTCATCAGGTCGATGACCCGGCGCGGTGTGGTGTCGCGCGGCATCACCCGGTCGGCGGCGGCGGCCTCGTACTCGTCGAGCGAGAGCATCTGGACCTTGCGCCACTCGACCTCGGCGGCCAGGTCGCGGAGCACCGGGGTGTCGACGTGCATGCCGACGGTGTCCGCGGCGTGGGCGATCATCCGCCCCTTGGACTCGACGATCTTCGGGGCGTGCCCGCCGACGGTGTCCGGCCAGAAGTAGCTGAGCTGCGCCATCGCGGCGGCGTGGAAGGTGCGCGCCTGGACCGTCCCGGCCCCGAGCGCGCGCAGGCGCGACCGCAGCTCGCCGGCGGCACGGGTCGTGAAGGTCAGCGCGAGGACGTGGTTCGGGGCGTAGGTCCCGGTGGCGACGCCGTAGGCGATCCGGTGCGTGATCGCACGGGTCTTGCCCGTCCCGGCGCCGGCGAGCACCGCGACCGGACCGAGCAGGGTGCGGGCGACCGTCCGCTGCTCGGCGTCGAGCGCGGCGAGCAGTTCGTCGGGCGACGGCGGCCGGGGCTCGACCGCCCCTGCTCCCGTTGCGGCGCGCGGACCGGCGGCGCTCACGGCAGGTCCAGCGGCCCGCCGTACCACTCCTCGATGATGGCGCGGGCGATCGAGGTGCGTCCCGGCAACAGCAGGGTGTCGCCGGCGCGCTCGCGGATCTCGTCGCGCGAGAACCACCGGACGTCCAGGATCTCCACGCCGTCGGGGCGGGCGGTCGTGGGGTCACCGCCGGCTGCGCGGGCACGGAAGCCCACCATCAGCGACGCGGGGAACGGCCACGGCTGCGAGCCGAGGTACTCGGGCTCCTCGACGCGGACGCCGGACTCCTCCCAGACCTCGCGACGGACGGCGTCCTCGAGCGACTCCCCCGGCTCGACGAACCCGGCCAGCAGCGAGTACCGGTTGGCGTCCCAGGCGGCGTTGGAACCGAGCAGGATCCGGTCGTCGGCGTCGACGACCCCGACGATGATCGCCGCGTCCGTGCGCGGGAAGAGATCGTGCCCCTCGGGGTCGCGGCGGACCCATCCGCCGCTCACGACGGCGGTAGGCGACCCGGTGCGCGGCGAGAAGCCGTGCACGGCGTGCCAGTTGGCCATCGCGACGGCTTCGACCGCCAGGCCCTGGTCGCGCGGCGAGAGCTCGGTGCCGAACATCCGGAGGCTCTGCCAGGCGTCGTCGTCGGGTTCGATGGCGGTCGCCGTCGCACTGTCGATCAGGGCGGCGACGAAGCGGGTACCCGCCGGGGCGTCGGCGGCGTCCGACACCGCACGTCCGAGGTACAGGGTCACGGTGTCGACCGGGATCTCCGTCGCGGTCACGAAGCGCAGGGCGCCGTCGGCGTTCCGGAGCATCTCGGCACCACGCACCGGCAGGTACCGGGTGTGTTCGTCCTCGCGCAGGACGCGCTCGACGTCGTCGGTCGTGCGGAACTCGGCGTCGCGGTCGAGTTCGTTGCGGGAGAGCGGGAGCCGGGCGGCGAACTCGACGGTCACGGCGGGAGAGCTCCTCGGATCGGGTACGGACGTGCAGGAGACGTGCGGTGGGCGTGCGGGCCGCCGAACAGCGTGGCGTGCAGCCGTGCACGGCTCACGCGCCTACCCTGAGGGGCATGGCGGGATCCCAGTTCACTCTAGCCGCGTTGGCGACGACGGCCGTTCCAGGTCTCCTCGTCACGGGCACGCGCACGCTCGGCTCGGCCGCGGGCGGCGACTACGAGTCGGCGCTCCTCCGCGACGCCGACGGCACCGAGATCGTCATCCGCCGCCCCCGGAACCAGCGCGCCGAAGCGCGGCAGTCGGCCGACCTCGTCGCCATCCGTGCGCTGAGCGCCGGCATCCGCACACGTCTGCCGTTCGGCGTCGCCGAGTACCGCGGCCAGGCGCCGATCGGGTCGACGCGCGCCATCGTCACGACCCGACTGGCCGGGGCTCACCCGACCCTCGCGTCGCTCGTCGAGCGCCCCGACCTCGCCACCAGCGTCGGCCGTGCCGTCGCCTCGATCCACCAGCTGCCGACGAGCTTCGTCTCCGACGCCGGCCTGCCGTCGCTCACGCCGTTCGAGGTGCTCCGGTCCGCCGTCTCGGTGATGGACCGCGCCGTGGCGACCAAGCTCGTCCCCGCCGCGCTCGTCGAACGCTGGGAGGGTGCCGCCCGCGACCAGCAGCTCTGGCAGTTCACACCGACCGTCGTGCACGGGTCGCTCGGCACCGGCGCCCTGCTGGTCGACGGCGACGCGGTGACCGGGGTCCTCGACTGGGGCGAGCTGCGGCTCGGCGACCCGGCGAAGGACCTCGCCTGGGTGCTCGCCGGCCGCCGCGATGCCTTCGACACCGTCCTCAGCGCCTACGAGGCGAACGGCGGCGGACGCGACCGCCAGCTCGCACAGCGTGCACGCGTGCACCACGAACTCGAGACGGCGCACTGGCTGCTCCACGGCGTGCAGGCGAAGAGCACCGAGGTCGTCGACGATGCCGTCGCGATGATGCACCGCCTGGTCGACGCGGTGCACGCCCCGAGTGCGGAACCGCTGCAGTCGGTGTCACCCGAGACGATGGAGATCGGCGAGGTGGAGCAGCTGTTGTCCTCCACCGAACGCCGCCACGGCTGACCCCGTCTCGTTCGACGCCGTCTCGTTCCACGCACGGCGGTCACGACTCCCCGCTCAGTTCCGCCGAGGGGTCATGACTCGTCGGTCCCAGCGCGGCCGCCCGACGGTCTGTGACCACTCGCTGTGCGTCCTGCGGGGAGTGGTGACCGGTCCCGGCCGCCGCCCGGGCACCTGGCGCGACCGCCTGGAGGCCGGGTGCCGGCAGGGCGGACCCGCACCGGGCCTCCAGGGCGGAGCACGACACGGGCGCGACTCGACACGGGCGCGACTCGACACGGGCCCAGCGCGACGCGGGCGTAACGCGACATGGGCGGAACACGACGCGGGCGCAGCGCGACACGGGCGCGGTACACGACGGGCGCGACGCGCCACCCGCCTGACGCAGAGGGGTCAGCTACCGATGGCCTCGGCCCACGCACGCTCGAGTCCGGCGCGGTCGAGCAGCTCGGTCGGACGGACCTCGAGGTCGTCGGCGACGAAGTAGAACACCGCGTCGACCTGGTCGAGCGGTCGCCCGGTGAACTCGGCGTAGGCGACGCGGTACAGCGCGAGCTGCAGCGTTCGGCGGGCCAGGTCGTCCGCGCCCGACGGCGCCTTGCCCGTCTTCCAGTCGACGACCTCGGCACGGCCGTCGATCTCGTACACCGCGTCCAGCTTGCAGACCACACTGTGCCCGAGGAACGGGATGTGGATCTCCCGCTCGACCTCGATCGGTGTCAGCCCAGCCCACCGGGAGCGGGCGAAGGTCGCCTGGAAGTCCGCCAGTCGACGGGCGTCGTCGTCGGTGACCACGGCGTCTGGCGACGCGTCGGTGAGGTCGTCGGCATCGAGGTCGAGCTCCCCGTCCCACACGTCGAGCGTTTCGAGCGCGCCGCCGCTCCGCGCCCGCTGTTCCACCCACTGGTGGAAGAGCGTGCCGAGCCGGGTGGCGCGGTACGGTCGCTCCGGCATCGGCCGGCGGAGCCGCTCGGCGACGGAGTCGGGTTCGGTCAGGTAGTCCTTGAAGCCCGAGGCCGGCACCCGGTGCGGGACGGCGACCGCGTGCTTCGCGTTCCGGGTGGCGTGCCGTTCGGCGAGCAGGAGGTCGATGTCGGCAGCGAAGCGCCCCGCAGCGCCGGGGTTCGCGTTCCGCACCCGCTCCGCCGCGGCCAGGACCCGCGGCGCGCGCTGCCCGAACGGCACGTGCGGCCAGGTCTGGGTCGCGCCGCTCTCCCCCATCGGGTTCTCGTCGTGCACCGTCGTCTCCGGGATCGCAGCACCGTCGATGACGCCGGCGTCCACCAGGTCGCGCAGGTAGCGGCTCGGCTCGGTGGGTCGGACTCCGCCGGCCCAGAACGAGCCGGACACCAGCAGGTCGTGCTTGGCGCGGGTCAGGGCGACGTAGGTGAGCCGGCGCTCCTCGTCTTCGTTGCGGGCCTTCACCTGTTCCTTGAAGGTGTCGATCGCCGTGGTGACGTCCTTCTGGGTCTCCTGCCCGCGCCACGCGAGCCGTGGCAGCTCGGCGGCGTCCCCGCGGAACTCGTACGGCAGTCGGCCGAACCCGAGCCAACCGGACGAGCCCTCCTGCGGACGCGCCGGCAGCCCGCCCTCGACCATCCGGGGCACCGCGACGGCGTCCCACTCCAGCCCCTTGGACCCGTGGATCGTCAGGATCTGCACGGTCCCGGCCTCGGGCTCCTCGGAACGCGGACCCATGTCGTCACGCCGGGCTGCGGCGTCGATCCACCCGAGGAACGAACCGAGGTCGGCGCGGTCGTCGGTCGAGACGAAGCCGGCGAGTTCGTCGATGAACGCGTCGAGGTAGGCGCCGCTCCCCTGTTCGTGCGCGGCGACCTCGATGTCGAGCCGCATCTCCTGCACGACGAGCGTCACGAAGTCGACCAGGTCGCTCCCCGCGCGTGACCGGAGCATCGCGAGCTGCCCGCCGAGCGCACGCATCCGGCTGCGCCCCGCGGCGGTGATGCCCTCGAGCGCGCCGTGCTCGTCGGGCGCGGTCGCGACGAAGTCGAGGGCGTCGACGATCGACCCGTGCTCCCCGGCGGCCACCGAGGCCCGGAAGGCCGCGGTCAGGTCGTCGTCGAGGCGCTGCTGGGTGTGGTCGCGCTGGAACAGCCACCGGGCGAGCTGGTGCAGGGCGACGATGTCCGCTGCCCCGACCCGCCACCGTGCACCCGCCAGCAGCCGGATCAGGTCGTTGCCGGCCGCCGGGTCGTGCAGCACGCGCAGGCACGCCACCAGGTCGACGATCTCCGGACGCTGGAGCAGTCCTCCGGTGCCGAGCACGTGGTACGGCACCCCGCGGGCACCGAGCGCCGCCGTGAACGCCGCGAGGTCCTTCCGCGCGCGCAGCAGCAGCGCCATCGAGCCCGTCGGGTCCTGACGGCGGTGGTCCTGGAACCACGCCGCGACCTCGTCGGCTTCTTCCGGCAGGGTCTCCGGGAACACCACCCGCACGGTGCCGGCGTCCGCGCCCGGCCGCGGCGAGAGCCGTTCGACGTCGACCTCGGACGCCTCGGACAGCGGTGACACGATCGCGTTCGCCCCCGCGAGCACGTCCACCGGGTTCCGCCAGCTGGTCGACAGCGCGAAGGTGACGGGTTCGGCCACGCCGGGTTCGTCGCCGCCGAAGTCGTGCGGGAACCGGGCGAGGTTCGCCGCACTCGCACCACGGAACCCGTAGATCGACTGGTGCGGGTCGCCGACTGCCATCACCGAGTGCCCGCGGAACAGCCGGGCGAGGAACCGGGTCTGCACCACCGAGGTGTCCTGGTACTCGTCGAGGAGCACCACCCCGTACCGGCTCCGCAGGTCGGTGACGACGCGGGGCGCGGACTCGGCCGCGGCGAGCGCGAGGGCGATCTGGTCGGAGAACTCCACGAACCCGCGGTCGACCTTCTGCCGTCGGAACTCGGCGACCAGGTCGGCCAGGGGTTCGAGGGCACCGATCGCGGCGACCGCGTCGGTGATCGCCTTGTACGGCTTGCCGCGGTTGCCGGGGAGTTCGAGCAGCTCGGAGAACTCCATCGCGAACCGGCGCAGGTCCTCCGGCTCGACGAGGTGTTCGGACGTGGCGCCGGCGAGGGCGACCACGGCCGCGGTCAGGGTGTCGACATCGCGGTCGAGTCCGGCGAGCCGCTCGTCGCGGGCGGCGACCACGACTCGACGGGCGAGCTGCCAGGCCGAGGGTTCGGTCAGCACCTGGGACTCTCCGTCACGCCCGACGAGCAGGGCGTTCTCGCGGAAGACCGCGTTGGCGAAGGCGTTGTACGTCGAGACGGTGGGCGCCTCGAAGGCGTCCCCCGGGGTGATCAGCCCCACGTCCTCGAGCGCGCGGATGCGGTCGTTGATGCGGACGGAGAGTTCACCGGCGGCCTTGCGGGTGAAGGTCAGGCCGAGCACCTCGTCCGGGCGGACGAGTCCGTTGGCCAGCAGCCAGACGACGCGCGACGCCATCGTCTCGGTCTTCCCGCTGCCGGCTCCGGCGACGACCAGCGCCGGCACGAGCGGCGACTCGATGACCGCGCGCTGCTGGGCGGTGGGGCGGGGGCGGCCGAGGGCGTCAGCGATGGCGTCGGCGTCGTGCCGGATGACGGGCGGCACAGCGGCAGCCGTGCGGACCGCACCGGCCACAGCAGCCGTGCCGGTCGCGTCAGCCGCGTCGGTCGTGTCCGCCGTGTCGCTCACCAGGTCACCTCCGCCACCACGTGGATCCGGCACTCGACCCCGGTCCGGGCCTTGTCGCAGTGGTCGTCCACGTTCGCCACGAACGTCCGGCCGGCCATGCCCCGCGCCACCCCGTGCAACCGCTCGCGGTAGGCCTCACGCGCCTCGGCGTCGAACGCGTGCTGCGTCCGCTCGGAGAACGCCTGCCCACCGCGGGGGTTCTGGACGAACACCAGCCGGGCGTCGGTCATCGGAGAACCCGCCGGCACGCCCTCGACCGCGCCGTCCTCGACCGCGAGTTGGTAGGCGCCGAGCTGCGGGTGTTCCGGCATGTCGTTCTTCTCGCTGGGCATCGACCGGCCGGTCTTCAGGTCGACGACGCTGACCCGGCCCTCGGGATCGACCTCGATGCGGTCGATGCTCCCCCGGATCCGGGCGGGCCCGGTCACGAGCGCGAACGACGTCTCGGCTCCGAGCAGCCGGCGGCCGGCACGGGCGAAGGTACGGAGGTAGTCGCTCAGCCCCTCGATCATCCGCCGGGTCCGGGCGCGCTCGCGGTCGGCGACCCAGGGCGACTCGAACGTCAGCTCGTCCCACCGGGCCTCGACCCGCTCCCACAGCGACTCGACGTCGATCTCGGTGGCGTGCTCCATCGCCTCGTGCACGATCGTCCCGATGCCCATCGCCGGGCTCGGGGCTCCGCCGCCGAAGGTCTGCGCGAACCAGTGCACCGGGCACTCCTCGAAGGTGCCGATCCGCGACGGCGACACCGACACGACCGGAGCGACGGGCTCGCCGCCCTCGACCTCGGGCGCGGGCTCGGCGTCGAGGTCGACCAGGGGGTCGTCCGTGGTCGGTTCGGCGAGCCCGTACCACTCGTCCGGTGCCGCCCCGGGTACCTCGGCCTCGGCCAGGCGGGCCAGCGCGGACGCGGCCTCGTGGTCGCCGGAGCCCACCACCCGGCGGCGCAGCGACCCGGCGAGCCCACGCAGGGACAGCGGGTGGACGGTCGGCTGACGGTCCGGCGGCACCGGGACGAGTCGGACGAAGGGTGACGGCGACTCGTCGTCGTTCGCGACCGTGCCGATGACGACCTGCGTGGTGGCGCGCGAGACGGCCCGCGCGAACAGCCGGAGTTCGTCGGCGACCACCGCGGCACGGTCGTCGATGGGCGAACGCTCGACCCCGGCAGCAGCGCGGACCAGTCCGTCCGGGTCGAGCAGACTGCCGCGCACCCGGGTGTTGGGCCAGACGCCGTCCTGCAGACCGAGCACCACGACCACGTCGCACTCGAGCCCGATCGTCGCCGACGGCGTCAGCACCCGCACCCGGCCGGCGGTCCGGTCGGGGCCGATCGAGTCCTCGGGCAGGTCGGCGCCGAGCAGGTCGTCGACGAAGACCCGCGCGGGAGCGTCCGGCGTGCGCTCGACGAAGCGCTTGGCGGCGGTGAACAGGCCGACGACGGCGTCCAGGTGCCGGTCGGCTTCCCCGGCGCCGACCCCACCGGCGGCGGACTGGGCACCCCACGACTTCGCGAGACCGCTGCGTTCCCAGAGGCCCCAGAGGATCTCCTCGATGCTCGATCCCGCCTGGGCGTCGGCACGGGCCTGCACCAGGCTCCGGGCCAGCCGGGTCGCCCGGCGCGCGAACCCGGCGTCCACCGTCGCCAGGCGCTCCGGTGCGCCCAGGGCATCGACCAGCAGTTCGTCGGCGGTGCGGCTGCCGTCGCCCGCGAGTTCCTCGCGCCGCAGGGCGAGCCGGAGCCGGCGCATCGCCAGGGTGTCGAGGCCACCGAGGGGTCCCGTGGCGAACGCGGTGGCCAGGGCGGCGTCCAGCGGCAGGACGTCGAGCGCCACCGCAGCCGCGTCGAGCAACGCCCGCGCCGCGGAGTCGTCGCGCGGACGGACGGGCGCGGCACCGGCGGTCGCCGGGACCTCGGCCACGGAGAGTGCCCGGACGAGTTCGGGGATGGCAGCACCGCTGCGGGTGACCACGGCCATCCGGTGCCACGGCACACCGTCGAGCAGGCGGTGTTCGCGCAGTCGACGGGCGATCGCCACGACCAGCGCGGACCGGCTGGCGGCCTCGAGGTGCACGACGGCGTCGGACCGCGCATCCTGGTCGCCCGCCGAGGCGCTGCGCTGCCGACCGGCCGCCGCGGTGCCGATGCGACCCGTGACACCGGTGACCAGGGCACGGATCGGGGCGGGGTGCCGGTGCACTGCGCCGAGGAACAGCTCGTCGACGCGGTCGACGCCGAGTCGCACGGCCAGGCGACCGAGGACGTCCGGTTCGGCGCCGCGGAACGCCGAGGCGGCGATGTCCGGGTCGCCGAAGGCCACGAGCTGCACGCCGGAGCGCGCGAGTGCCCCGAGCAGGGCGATCTCACCCTCCACCAGTTCCTGCGTGTCGTCGACCACGACCAGGCGCAGGGCGGCGATGCTCGCGGGGAGCTCGTGCCGCAGCACCGCGGCGGTGGCGTACGCCACGAGTTCGCCGGAGTCGAGTCCGGCCGGTCGGAACGCGGTCACCGATGCCCGGTAGTCGTCCACGAAGTCCCCGACGGCCCGCCACTCGGGTCGTCCGAGCTCGTCGCCGAGTTCCCGCATGTCGTCGGGCTCGACGCCGGCGGCCACCGCACGCATCATGACGTCACGCAGGGCGGTGCGGAAACCCGCTCGCTCACGGACGACGGCGGTGATCGGGTCGGGCCAGGCCGGTCCGGCTCCGTCGAGTTCGTGCCCGGCGAGCAGGTCGGCGATGATCCGGTCCTGCTCCCCACCGGTCAGCAGCGTCGGGGGTTCCTGCCCCTGCACCGACGCCGCGTGGGTGACGATCTGGAACGCCAGCGAGTTCACGGTGCGGGCGAGTGCACCCGGCACGACCCGGTCGACCGCCCGAGCGAGCCGGTCGCGCAGCGCCGTCGCGGCCGTCCGCGCCGAGGTCAGGGCGAGGACCGTCGCGTGGCCATCGGGGGTGATGGCGTCGGGTCGGGTCAGCCGGTCGGCGACGAGCCGTGCGAGCGTGGTCGTCTTGCCACTGCCCGGTGCACCGATCACCGCGGCGTGACGGCCGTCCGGCAGCGCGAGCACCGCGGCCTGCGACGGGTCGTCGACCAGTGCGCGCGCGAACCCGGTGTCCTCGGGAGCGGGCGTCAGCGTGGTCTGCGGCACGCTCGTACGGTACCCAGGACCGCCGACAGCACCGCTGCGGACGCGCGGGACACCGGTCGTCACGACGTCGAGTGCGCCCGCGGCGAACGCCCGATGCCGCTCGGGACGGCTCGGATACGCTGTGCTCGTGGACATCAAGATCGGCATCATCAACAGCCCCCGCGAGATCGCCTTCGAGACCGCCCAGACCGCGGACGAGGTCGAGAAGGCCGTGTCCGAGGCACTCACCGCCAAGTCGACGCACCTGTCGCTGCAGGACGACAAGGGTCGTCGCTTCATCGTCCCCGTCTCGGCCCTGGCGTACGTCGAGGTCGGCGCGGAAGAGGCACGGCGCATCGGCTTCGTCGCCTGACGACGTGGAACTGCTCTTCGCCGTCCTCGGCGGCGTCATCATCGGCGCGGTCGCGCACGTGATCCTGCCGTGGCGGTCGAACCGCGGCGTGCTCGTCGGCCCCGCGGTCGGCGGCATCGCCGCAGCCGTCCTCTGGGAGGCACTGACCTGGGCCGGGTGGCGGTACGACGGCACCTGGATCTGGGTCGTGGCCCTCGTGGGGTCCGGCGTGGTCGCCCTCGTCGTCGAGTGGCTCCTCGGCATCCAGCGCGACAAGCGCGACGCCGCGTACTACGAGCAGCTCAGGACGCGCGGCGCCTGACCAGCAGGCGGCCCGACGCTCGAGCAGCCTGACCGCTCAGGCCGTCAGACCGAGTGCGTCCATCCGTCGGGTGTGCGCGGCGATGAGTTCGGTCCAGACCGGCTCGAGCCGCTCCTGGTCCTCGCGGGCGTGCGACGCCAGCGCCGACCGGGCGACCAGCAGGGTGTCCCCCACCAGGCGACGTCCCCACATCGCCAGACGCGAACCGATCTGCGGGTCGTCCTCGATGTGCGCCGTCAGTTCTTCGACGACCGCCGCTTCCTCGCGCGCGTCGAACACCGAACGGAGCCGCTGCCGCACGTCGATCGGCAGCGAGCGGAGCAGGTTGCCGAACAGGTCGTTCAGGATGCCAGCCGTCACGTAGCCGGTCAGCATCGACTCGTACCAGTCGGCACCGCTGGTCCGTTCGAGGAACAGGTCGATCGCCTCGCGGTGCGGTGCCATCAGCGCCGCCGGGTCTCCGCCACTGCGCTCGATCTCGGCCACGATCGTGCGGTGCCGCTCGAGCGCCGTCGTCGCGAGCACCCCGGTGACCAGACGGCCGGAGAGCGTCGGTGCGGAAGCACCGGCTCGTCCCATGGTCTCGTAGACGGAGAGCTGCAGGTACGCGGCCTGCCCCAGGTAGACGTCGAGCTCCGGGGTGACGTCGTCGAGCGCGAGCCGCTTGACCTGTGCGGCTCCGCGCGGGGTCCGCGACGCGAGCCATGCGGCAGCGAGCTGCGCCGCGCGCTTCCGGTTCCACCACGACACCACCCGACCAGCATAGAGGGCACCCGCCGGTCACCCGCCCGACCTCCAGCGGTGCCGACCGGTCGCCCGCCCGACGTCCGGTGACGCCCGCCGATCGCCCGCGCGGACGCCCCGACGGACCCCGGAGCGCCCGGACCACGCGCCCGTCGGTAGACTGGCCGGGACTTCCACCAGAACTAAGGTGATTCTTTGACTTTCTCAGACCTCAACATCGACCAGGACATCGTCGATGCACTGGCCGGCAAGGGCATCCTCGAGCCCTTCCCGATCCAGGAACAGACCATCCCGCTCGGCCTGACCGGCCAGGACATCATCGGCCAGGCCAAGACGGGTACCGGCAAGACGCTCGGCTTCGGCCTCCCGCTGATCCAGCGGCTCGGCGCCGACCCGGCGCACGGCGTGAAGGCGCTCGTCGTCGTCCCGACCCGTGAACTCGCGGTCCAGGTCACCGAGGACCTCGAACTCGCGGCCTCGAACCGTCCGACCACGATCGTCTCGATCTACGGCGGCAAGGCCTACGAAGGCCAGGTGGAGCAGCTCAAGGCCGGTGCCCAGATCGTCGTCGGCACGCCCGGGCGACTCATCGACCTGCAGCGGCAGCGTCTGCTCGACCTCTCCCACGTGCAAGAGGTCGTGCTCGACGAGGCCGACCGCATGCTCGACCTCGGGTTCCTGTCGGACATCGAGCGCATCTTCCAGGCCGTCCCCGAGGTGCGGCACACGATGCTGTTCTCGGCGACGATGCCCGCGCCGATCGTCGCCCTCGCCCGCCGGTTCATGAGCCGTCCGGTGCACATCCGGGCGACCGACCCGGACGAGGGCCTCATGCAGGCCAACATCAAGCACCTCATCTACCGCGCGCACTCCCTGGACAAGGACGAGGTCATCGCCCGCATCCTCCAGGCCGAGGGCCGCGGCAAGACCGTGATCTTCACCCGGACCAAGCGTGCCGCGGCGAAGCTCGTCGAGGAACTGAAGGACCGTGGGTTCAACGCCGCAGCGGTGCACGGTGACCTCAACCAGGAGCAGCGCGAGCGCGCGATGGCGGCGTTCAAGGCCGGCAAGCGTGACGTGCTCATCGCCACCGACGTCGCGGCCCGCGGCATCGACGTCGACGACGTCACGCACGTGATCAACCACACGATCCCGGACGACCCGGACACGTACCTGCACCGCGCCGGCCGCACCGGCCGAGCGGGCAAGACCGGCATCGCGGTCACGTTCGTCGACTGGGACGACCTGCACAAGTGGACGCTGATCGACAAGGCCCTCGAGTTCGGGATCCCCGAGCCCGTCGAGACCTACTCGTCGTCGCCCCACCTGTTCGAGGAACTCGACATCCCCAAGGGCACCAAGGGCCGTCTGCCCGGCTCGTCGTCGCACGCGGCTTCTGCCGGCGCGCCCGTCGAGAAGCGCAGCAGCGACCGCCCGGCCTCGGGTTCGCGTGACGCGTCGCGCTCGCGGTCGCGCAGCCGCACCCGGTCAGGAGGCTCGGAGCAGTCCACCGCGCAGGCTCCGGCCACCGAGTCGGTCGCCCCCACCGCCGCGACGGGCACCGAGGACGGCTCGGCCGCGGAGGCTGGTTCCAGCACCGACGGCGCCGCGAAGCGTCGCCGACGTCGCCGCCGTCGCGGAGCCGGCACCGGCGATGCCTCGGCGACCGCTTCGGCACCGCAGGGCACGTCGGACGGCGAGTAGCGCCTCCAGACCGAAGGGCCCGTCGCTGACGCGACGGGCCCTTCGCCGTCTTCCCCCCCCCCCCCCCGACTGCACCGCGGGAGCGACAGATCGCCGCGAAGGGTCAGCGGGCATCTGTCGCTCCCGCGGTTGGGTCACGCCGCGCCGAGCGAGATCTGTCGCTTCAGTGGGACGGCGCGACGCGTCAGGACAGGCGCGAGCCGGGTCCGACCACCGGAGCGCTGCCCGTCGCCTCGGACACGATCGCGTCGAAGGAGACGCGTGCGGTACGGTGCTCCCCCAGCCGGTTCGGCTTGCCGGTGCCGTGGTAGTCGCTCGAACCGGTGACGAACAGGCCGTAGCGGGTCGCCCAGTCGAGCAGCGTGCGCTTGCCGTGTGCCAGGTTCTCGCGGTGGTCGACCTCGAGCCCGCCGAGCCCGGCGTCGACGAGGTCGCGGAGCATCGGCTCGTCGATGACGATCCCGCGCGAGGACGCCGCCGGGTGCGCGATGACGGGCACGCCGCCTGCCTGCCGGATGAGTTCGACGCCGCGCAGGGGCGACGGTGCCTCGTGTGGTTCGTAGTAGCCGGAGGCGGGGTGCAGGATGCCGCGGAACGCCGCGGACCGGTCGGACTCGAGCCCGCGGGCGACCAGGGCGTCGGCGATGTGCGGACGGCCGATCGTGGCACCGGGGCTGGACTGGGCCAGGACGTCCGCCCAGGTGATCGGGTGGTCCTCGGCGATGCGGTCGACCATGCGGTGCGCGCGGGAGAGCCGGCCGTCGCGGATGCGAGTCGTCTCCTCGACCAGTCCGGGGTGCTCGGGGTCCACCAGGTAGCCGAGCACGTGCACGCTGCGGTAGCCGATCCGGGTGCTCAGCTCGAGGCCCGGCAGCAGGGTCAGGGGCAGCTCGTGCGCCGCGGCCGCGGCGTCCGCCCACCCCGCGGTCGTGTCGTGGTCGGTCAGCGCGACGGCGTCGAGTCCGGCGGCCGCGGCCGCTCGCACGAGCTCCGCGGGACGCTCGGTGCCGTCGGAGACACTGGAGTGCGCGTGCAGGTCGATGAACGGGTCTGGCACGTGGCCAATGCTATCCACAGGTGAGCGGCCGCACAGGCCGGGTGTCCCCGGGCGGTGCGATGATGGACGCATGGCCGACACGACTCCCCGCGCGACGAGCAACCGATCCACGACCCCCGGGTCCTCGACCTTCAAGGACTTCATCGGGTCGCAGTGGGCCGAGCGCTCGGAAGCGCAGCCCGAGCCCCGCGAGCAGGCCGCGTTCGCCGCCGAGCGTCGCGCGCGCATCTCCGAGCTGCACCAGGGCCGCACGATCGTGGTGCCCGCCGGGCAGGCCAAGGTCCGCTCGAACGACTGCGACTACCCGTTCCGACCGCACTCCACCTTCGCGCACCTGACCGGCTGGGGCACCGATACCGTCGTCGGCTCCGTGCTCGTGATGACGCCGAACGGCTCCGGCCACGACGCCACGCTGTACTTCCGCGCCACCGCGGGCCGCGACTCGGAGGAGTTCTACGCCAACCCCGAGATCGGCGAGTTCTGGGTCGGTCCGCGCCCCTCGCTCGACGCCGTCGCCACCGACCTCGGGCTGGCCACGGCCGACCTCGGGGCGTTCTCCGCCGTCGCCGACGCACTCGACGCATCGGCACTGCTCGTGCGCGAAGCCGACGACGACCTGACCCGTTCGCTCGACGCCCGCATCGGCGCGGCGATCGGTGGTGCGGTCGAGACCGAGGGATCGCCGGCCACCAACGACCTGCTCTCCCGCGACCTGTCCGAGCTGCGACTGGTCAAGGACCCGTACGAGGTCCGTGAGCTCCGTAAGGCCGTCGACGCCACGAAGCACGGGTTCGACGACGTCATCGGCGACTTCGACGCCGTGCTCGCGCACCCGCGCGGAGAGCGCATCGTCGAGGGCACGTTCAACCGCCGGGCCCGCGCCGACGGCAACACCGTGGGCTACGACACCATCGCCGCCTCGGGCCACCACGCCTGCATCCTGCACTGGACCCGCAACGACGGCGCCGTGCAGCCGGGCGACCTCATCCTCATCGACGCCGGCGTCGAGGTCGACTCCTTCTACACCGCCGACATCACCCGTACGCTGCCGGTGAGCGGCACCTTCTCGCCCGTGCAGCGCATGGTCTACGAAGCCGTGCTCGAGGCCGCCGATGCCGCGTTCGCGATCGTCAAGCCCGGCATCACGTTCCGCCAGGTGCACGCCACCGCGATGGAGGTCATCGCGCGCAAGACCGCCGAGTGGGGCTTCCTGCCGGTCTCGGCCGCCGAGTCGCTCGAGCCGGACAACCAGTTCCACCGCCGCTACATGGTGCACGGCACGAGCCACCACCTCGGACTCGACGTGCACGACTGCGCCAAGGCCCGCCGCGAGATGTACCTCGACGGCACCGTGCAGGCCGGCATGGTCTTCACGATCGAGCCCGGACTGTACTTCCAGCAGGACGACCTGACCGTGCCGGAGGAGTTCCGCGGCATCGGTGTCCGCATCGAGGACGACATCCTGGTGACCGAGGACGGCGCCGAGAACCTGTCAGTCGGCATCCCCCGAACCCCCTCGGAAGTGGAGGGGTGGATCGCCCGCTCTGGCCGCTAGCCTGATCGGGTGACCATGCCCGAGGCCTCCCCGAACACGTTCTCGATCGAGGTCGAGCACTTCGACTCCCCCGACGCCCAACGACTCCGCGCCGCCCAGCGCCTGGAGATCGACCGGGCACACGGCGGCGACACCGAACCCGGTGAGAAGCCGACAGCCGAGTCGATCGCGGTGTTCTTCGTCGCACGGGACGAGTCCGGTACTCCCCTGGGGTGCGGGGGCCTGCGCATCGTCGACGACGGCATCGCCGAGATCAAGCGGATGTACGTCCGACCGGAATCCCGCGGGTCCGGCGTCGCAGCTGCCCTGCTGCGACGGCTGGAAGAAGCCGCGCTCGACCTGGGGTCCCCGGCGCTCGTCCTCGAGACGGGGACGGAGCAGCAGCGCGCCGTCGGGTTCTACCAGCGCGAGGGGTTCCGGCGGATCGCGAACTTCGGGCCCTACGTCGGGGCACCCCTGTCGGTCTGCTACTCGAAGGTCCTCTAGCCGCGCCGAAGCCGCCTGGCGGTTCCGTGCCGTGCGATGCCGCTCCGTGCGCAAGTCGGCGCCGCGCGTGGGCCCGCGCCGCGCGCGGGCCCGCGCCGCGTCCGGTCACGACGTGCCGTCGGCCCGAGGACGAGCGGTCACGAACCGTCGTCTGTGCCGGCGCCGAACGACGATCGCTGACCGCTCGACCCCGGTCTCGCGAGGTGTGGCGACCGCCCAAACGTCCGCCCTCCGGACTCCGCCGCCGGGTCGCACGAAGTGCCGCCCGCGACGATCGGCGGCGACAGTTCGCGCGACGTCGGCGGACGTGAACGGCGTGTCGAGCGATCTCGCAGGACCCGATCTCGCACAACCCGATCTCGCACGACCCGATCTCGCACGACCCGGTCTCACGCAAGCCGATCTCGCACGACCCGAGGACGAAGCCCGGTCGCGCCAGCCGGAGCGCAGCTAGCGGCGGTCGCCGTCCACGTCGCCGTCGCGCTGGGCATCCGGCGAGGAGGAGGGCTCCGGCGGCGTGGCACCGGCGACCCGCTCGCCGTAGCGCGGCGGCTCCTCGGGCCGACGCTCCGGCACCGGCCGGGCCGCGGGGGCGGCAGCCGTCTCCGGGGTCTCCCCGTACCGGGGTCCGTCGTTCGTGCCGTAGCGCGGCGGGCCCGAAGGCGCACCCGTCTGCGCCCCGGGGGCCGACGTGCCGGGGTGCTGCGGGCCTCCTGGCTGCTGGTGCGGCGTGGCGTGCCCGCCGTACGGCGACTGCTGCTGCGGCGGGACCCCACCGGGGCCCGGACGCCACTGCTGCTGCTGCCGCTGCTGCTGCTGCTGCTGCTGCTGCTGCTGGGGAGCGTCGTTCCAGTGCGTGGACGGGGTCGCTCCGTGCTCGCCGAGGATCCGCTGCGCCTGCCCGGTCAGCTGCGGGTTGACGACGATCTGGTAGTTCGTGGCGAGCACCTGGTGCACGCTCGTGAAGTCGCGCTGCCGCTTCGTGATCGCGAACGAGACGATGCCGTAGAGCATGCCGAACGCGGCGCCGATGACGGCCGCGGCGAAGAACAGCCCACCTGCCTGCGGTGAGAACAGCGTGAGCACGATGCCGAAGAAGAACCCGAGCCACAGACCGGACAGCGCGCCGGCGATGGCGGCGCGGCCGTAGGTCATCTTGCCGGTGACCCGCTCGACCGTCTTCAGGTCGTTGCCGACGATCGAGAGCTGGTTGACGGGGAAGTCGGCCTCGGCCAGCTTCGCCACCACGCGCTGCGCATCGGGGTAGCTGTCGTACGTTCCCAGGACGTCGCCCTTGGGCAGCGTCGGGAACGCCTGGGCGGTCCTGCCGGCGAAGGGGCTCTGATTGCTCACACAGCCATCATTCACCGCACACCTTGCAATCGCACGTGCACTCTCAGGGAAGCAGCCGATCGGAAGCAGCCGACCGGCGCGGGCCGAGCGCGCACACCCGAGCGACTACGCTGGGTCGGGTGAGCGCCACGAAGGTCTTCGTCGCCCGCCTCGCCGGGTGCTCCGTCTTCGACCCCGCGGGCGACCGCGTCGGCAGGGTCCGGGACGTCCTGGTCGTCTACCGCCGGGCCGATCCCCCACACGTCGTCGGGCTCATCGTCGAGGTGCCCGGCAAGCGCCGGATCTTCGTGAGCATCGGCCGCATCACCTCCATCGGTGCCGGGCAGGTCATCACGACCGGCCTGGTGAACATGCGCCGCTTCGAGCAGCGCGGCGGCGAGGTCCGCGTCATCGCCGAGATGCTCGGCCGCAAGGTGCTCATCAAGAACCAGCGGATCCGCGCCACCATCGAGGACGTCGCGATCGAGGACCGCGGACAGGGCGACTGGGAGGTCGCGCAGCTCTTCCTCCGCAAGCCGAAGACCACGCCGTCGCCGTTCGGCAAGGGCCCCACGACGTTCGCGACGTGGAACGAGGTCACCGAGGACGAACTCCCCGGCGAGGCCCAGTCCGCCGAGCACGTCATCGCCGCCTACTCCGACCTGCTGCCCGCCGACCTCGCGTCGACGCTGCTCGACCTGCCCGCCGAGCGCCGGTTCGAGGTCGCCGAGGAACTGCCCGACGACCGCCTCGCCGACGTGCTCGAGGAGATGCCCGACCAGGAGCGCATCGAGATCCTCACGCGGTTGGCCGACGCCCGCGCCGCCGACGTCCTCGACCAGATGCAGCCGGACGACGCGGCCGACGTCCTCGCCCAGTTCTCCGACGAGCGGAGTGAGGCCCTCCTGCAGCTCATGGAGCCGGAGGAGGCGCAGGACGTCCGCATGCTCCTGGAGTACGAGCCGGACACCGCCGGTGGTCTGATGACCACCGAGCCGGTGATCGTCTCGGCCGACGCCACCGTGGCCGAGGGCCTGGCGCTGGTCCGCCGCCACGAGCTCGCGCCGGTGCTCGGCGCCGCCGTCTGCGTCACCCTGCCGCCGTACGAGCCCCCGACCGGTCGGTTCCTCGGGCTCGTGCACTTCCAGCGGATGCTCCGCTACCCGCCGAACGAGCGGCTGGGCACGCTCATCGACCAGCAGACCGAACCGGTCCGGGTCGACGCGAGCGCCGCCGAGGTCACCCGCATCATGGCGACCTACAACCTGCTGTCCGTCCCCGTGGTCGACGACGCCCACCGTCTCGTCGGGGTGGTGACGATCGACGATGTCCTCGACCACGTCCTGCCGGACGACTGGCGAAGTCAGGGCGAGGGGGAACCCTCACCGCTTCCACGCCAACGCCCGCGCAGGACACCCGTGACGACGGGAAGGAGGACCACCCGTGGCCCGAACGGATGACAACCGTCGCGACCGTGACCGCCAAGAGGTCCGGCTCGACTCCCCCAAGGGCATGCGCACGCGTGTGCTCCCCAGCCGCCGCCGTGGTCGCGGGGACACCTTCGGTCGCGCCACCGAGGGCATCGCCCGCGGTATGGGCACGCCGTGGTTCCTCATCGGCCTCACGCTGTTCTGCGTGGTCTGGATGGGCTACAACACCCTGGCACCGAAGCCGTGGCAGTTCGACTCGGCGGCCATCGGGTTCACGGCGCTGACGCTCGTGCTCTCGCTGCAGGCCTCGTACGCCGCTCCCCTGATCCTGCTCGCGCAGAACCGGCAGGATGACCGCGACCGCGTGCAGTTCGAGCAGGACCGCCAGCGCGCCGAGCGCAATCTGGCCGACACCGAGTACCTGGCCCGCGAGGTCGTCGCCCTGCGCCTGGCGATGCGGGACATGGCGTCGAAGGACTTCATCCGCGCCGAGCTCCGCTCCCTGCTCGAGGAGCTCGACCGCCGCGACGCCGACGAGGCCGGCTACGCGGACGAACACGACAGCTCCACCCGTGGCTGACGCCGCCCCCACCGACGAGCAGCTCGGCACGGCGGTCCTCGCTGCGCTCGGCCGTGTCATCGACCCCGAGATCCGCCGCCCCGTCACCGAGCTCGACATGATCCGAGGTGTCGACGTGCAGCCAGGAGGCGCGGTGCGCGTCGACCTGCAGCTCACGATCGTGGGATGCCCGGCCGCCGACACCATCGAGCGCGACGTCCGCGTCGCCGCCGGGTCCGTGCCGGGAGTCGCCGCAGTCGCCGTCGACGTGTCCGTGATGGACCCGGCGACGCGCTCCGCGCTCACCGAGCGGCTGCGGGCCGGCCGCCCCAAGGGTGTCCAGTTCACCGCGGACTCGCTCACCCGGGTCATCGCCGTCACGAGCGGCAAGGGCGGCGTCGGGAAGTCCACCGTCACCGTGAACCTCGCCGTCGCGCTCGCTCGGCGCGGTCTGCGCGTCGGGGTCGTCGACGTCGACGTGCACGGCTTCAGCGTCCCCGGGCTGATGGGTCTGACGGACGAGCACGGGGTCGCACCCCGTCCGACCCGCGTCGACAGCATGATCCTGCCGCCGGTGGCGCACGACGTGAAGGTCGTGTCGATCGGCATGTTCGTCGACGACGTCTCGACCGCGGTGTCGTGGCGCGGACCGATGCTGCACCGCACCGTGAACCAGTTCCTGACCGACGTGTTCTTCGGTGATCTCGACGTCCTGCTGCTCGACCTGCCCCCGGGCACCGGTGACGTCGCGATCTCGGTGGGGCAGCTGCTGCCGCACGCCGAGGTCCTGGTCGTCACGACCCCGCAGGCCGCCGCGGCCGACGTCGCCGAACGCAGCGGGATCGTCGCCCGGCAGACCGGGCAGCGCGTCATCGGCGTGATCGAGAACATGGCCGGGCTCGTGCAACCCGACGGATCGGTCCTGCACCTGTTCGGCGAGGGCGGTGGCGCCGAGACGGCCGCGCGGCTCTCCCGCGGGCAGGACGCCCCCGTCCCGGTGCTCGGCAGCGTGCCGCTGTCCGTGCCGCTGCGAGAGGGCGGCGACGCGGGCGTGCCGGTGGTGCTCAGTACCCCCGAGGACCCGTCCGCCGTGGCGCTGACGGCGATCGCCGACCGCATCACCACGATGGGACGCGGGCTCGCCGGTCGGAAGCTCGGGTTGTCGCTGTCCTAGGCTCGGGGGCATGAGCACGGATCACGTCGACGTCGACTGGGACCACGCACGCGCCACCAACCGCGCGAACTGGGACGACCGGGTGCCGATCCACGAGGGTGCCTACGCGATCGACGCCCTCGCCGACCCCGGCCACCGCTCGGACGTCGTCCGCGAGGACCTGCCGGCCCTGACGCCCTGGTTGCCGACCGGATCGCTCGCGGGCCTCGACGTCTGTCACCTGCAGTGCCACATCGGCACCGACACGGTGTCACTCGCCCGCGAGGGTGCTCGACTGACCGGCGTCGACTTCTCCCCCGCCGCCCTCGCCTCGGCCGCCGGGCTCGCATCACGCCTCGGCCTCGACGTCACCTGGGTCGAGACCGACGTGCTCGATGCCCGGGCCGCCGTCACCGGCGACTTCGACGTCGTGTACACGAGCATCGGCACGATCTGCTGGCTCCCCGACCTCGACCGTTGGGCTGCGCAGGTCGCCGGCCTGCTGCGCCCCGGCGGGGTGTTCTTCATCCGCGACGGCCACCCGGCGCTGTACGCCCTCGACGAGGACGCCGACGAGCTCGTCACCCGGTACCGGTACTTCCCGGACGGCACGGCGCAGCAGTGGGACGACGCCGGCACCTACGCCGGCGACGGCACGGTGGCGAACACCCGCACCTTCGAGTGGCCGCACCCGCTGTCCGAGATCGTGAACGCCCTGCTCGGGGCCGGGCTGCGGATCCGGCGGCTCGATGAGGGCCGGACGCTGCCGTGGCGCTTCAGCTCGCGCATGGTCGAGACCGGCACCGGGTCGTGGGCCTGGCCGGAGCACGACCGCGACCGGATCCCCACCACCTACACGATCGTCGCGACCCGCGATTGACGCGTCCCCTGGTCCGTTCGGCGCATCCTGTGCGTTCGTTCATGGACAGGGCGTTCTACCCCGGCGCATTATGCAAGGGCATTACACAATGCCCTTGCGGAATATGATGTGAGGGCTCCACCCGCCGGACGACGACGTCCGACCGAGGACAGGAGAACCGTGTGAACCAGAACACCCGTGTGCGATCGGGCCTCGTTGCCACCATCGCCGCCGTCATCATCGCAGGGGGCTCGCTCACTGCGGCGCCAGCCTTCGCCGCGACGACCTGTGCGACCGCTTGGAGCGCCGGCACCGCCTACAACGGCGGAGCCACCGTCAGCGAGAACGGCTCGAACTACACCGCGAACTGGTGGACCCAGGGCGACGAACCGGCGACCCACTCCGGTACGACCGGCAGCGGCCAGCCGTGGACGTCGACCGGCGCGTGCACCGGCGGCAGCACGGGCGGTGGGACGACACCTCCGGGCGGCGGCACGACGACCCCGGGCAACGGCAGCACCGGGACCGCGAGCGGGCTGGTCTTCAGCCCGTACAAGGACATCACCGTGAACCTCGACTGGAACACGAACGTCATGAACACCGCGGTCACCGGCACGCGGATCCCGGTCGTCGGGTCGACCAACAGCCTCGTGTCGACGCGGGAACCCGGTCTCAAGGCCATCACGCTCGCCTTCGCCACCGGTACCTGCGGCAGCGAGAACTGGGGAGGTGTGGCCGCCGACGCGTTCGCCAGCGCCAACATCGCGAAGCTCGACGCTGCCGGGGTCGACTACATCGTCAGCACCGGTGGCGCCGCAGGCTCGTTCAAGTGTTCCGGCACCGCGCTCCAGTCCTTCATCGCCCGGTACGCCTCGCCACACATGATCGGCGTCGACTTCGACATCGAGAGCGGGCAATCCGCCGCGGACGTGCAGAACCTGGTGAGCGCAGCGGCCCTGGCGCAGTCGAAGTACCCCGGCCTGCGCTTCTCGTTCACGCTCGCCACCCTGGCGGCGTCCGACGGTTCGTTCGGCGGGCTGAACAGCACCGGTGACGCCACCGTCAAGGCGATCAAGGCCTCGGCGCTCACGAACTACACGATCAACCTCATGACGATGGACTTCGGGCGTGCGACCACGGCCAACTGCGTGATCGTCGGGTCGACGTGTCAGATGGGGCAGTCCACGATCCAGGCGGTCACGAACCTGCAGCACACCTACGGGATCGCGTCCTCGAAGATCGAGGTCACGCCGATGATCGGTGTGAACGACACCCAGGACGAGGTCTTCACCCTCGCCGACGTCGACACCGTGGCCGCCTACGCGAAGTCGCACGGCCTCGCCGGCGTGCACACCTGGTCCCTCGACCGCGACACCCCGTGCCCGGCACCGCAGAGCACGGCGTCGCCGACGTGCAACTCCGTGACGGGGTCGGCGCCGCTCGCGTGGACCGACCGGTTCCTGGCGGCGCTGCGGTAGGCGCGCACCGGACGGACGGGAGGCCCGGTGCCAGCTGGCACCGGGCCTCCCGTCCGTCGCGTGGGGACGTGACGGGCGTCAGGTCGCCTCGGCGTCGAAGGGTGCCGGTTCACCGGCGGCCAGGGGCACGACGGGAGCCGTCGCGCGCACCTTGGAGGCCGTCACCTGCGCGGTCTGGACGGCTGCGGCACTCGTGCCGGAGTCGAGCAGTGCGTCTCGGATGATGCGACGCGGGTCGTACTGGCGCGGGTCGAGCTTCTGCCACTCGATGTCGTCGAACTCGGGGCCCATCTCGTCGCGCATCCGCTCCTTCGCGGTGTCGGCGAACCGACGCACGGCCTTGACGAACTCGGCCAGCTTCTGGGCGTACATCGGCAGGCGCTGCGGGCCGAGCAAGAGGACGCCGATGACCCCGATGATCAGGATCTTGTCGAGCGGGATGTCCACGCGAGCGAGCCTAACGCGTGCTGCTGCGTTGCACCTCTAGAGTTGTCTCCCGAACGGAGTGTGCGTGTCAGAGAAAGAGTCGAACTGGAAGTTCGCCGAGGACATCGTCTCGGAGACCGAGGCGATCGCCCGTGCTCGTGAGCACTCCCTGGAACTCGGGGTCGAACCGATCTCGCCCGCGATCGGTGCGCAGATCGGGGTCATCGCCGCAGCCTCGCGAGCCACGAGCATCATCGAGATCGGCACCGGCCTCGGGGTCTCCGGCCTGTACCTGCTCGCCGGCGCCCCGGACGCGACCCTGACCACGATCGACGTCGAGGTCGACCACCAGCAGTTCGCCCGCGACGCCTACATCAGCGCCGGTACCGCTCCCGCACGGATCCGGCTCATCCCCGGTCGGGCGAACCAGGTGCTCCCCCGCATGAACGAGGCGTCGTACGACGTCGTGCTCGTCGACGCCGACCCGGAGCACGTCATCGAGTACGTCGAGCACGGGCTGCGCCTCGCCCGCCTGGGCGGCACCGTCCTGGTGCCGCACGCCCTGTGGCGCGGGCGCGTGGCCGACCCGGTGAAGCGTGACCGCGCCACCACGGACTTCCGGCTGCTCCTGACCGAGGTGTCGACCTCGGGTGCGGTGCGGAGCGCGCTGTCGCCCGCCGGTGACGGGCTGCTGCAGTTGACGAAGGTCACCAACTAGCCCTCGACCCGCCGACGCTCGCGCAGGTCAGTCGAGGTGCCGCAGGTACCGCCCGGGCGACTCGAGGAACGCACGCTCGTTCCGCACCAGGTCGAGGTCGCGCCATCCGGTGCGCCGCAGACCCCACTCGCCGACCTCGTGGATCTCGGCCCCGGGGAACGCGGCGAGCACGGGTGAGTGGGTCGAGAGCACGACCTGGCCGACACCCGTCTCGACGATGGACTGCAGGAGCCCGATCAGAGCCAGGCACCCCGAGAACGACAGCGCTGACTCCGGCTCGTCGAGGATCCAGAGCCCGGGCCACTGCGACCGGTGGATGACGAAGTCGAGGAACGACTCACCGTGGCTCCGTTCGTGGAACAGCGGCTCGGCTCCCCCGGGGTGCTGTTCGAGGTAGGTGAAGACCCCGTGCATCGTCTCCGACCGCAGGAAGAAGCCGGACCGCACCGCGCCGGGCTCCCGGTGCAGGGCGATGTGCTCCCAGAGCTGCGATTCGCTCGGGCGGGTGCTGTGCCCGGACTTCGTCGAACCGCCCTCGGGCCCCATGCCGAAGGCGAGCGCCATCGCCTCGACCAGGGTGGACTTGCCGGCACCGTTCTCACCGACCAGCACCGTCACCGGAGCGAGGTCGAGCCCGTCGTCGAGGAGTTGCCGGACGGGCGCAAGGGTCGCGGGCCAGACATCGCGCGGCATCGGGTCGGGCGCGTACTCCTCGACGCGGCGGATCGGCAGTCTCGTCCTCGGCACGGCCCCATCCTGCCGGAGCCGACCGACAGCGCCGGGGATGCTCCCGCCGCGGGATCGTCGGCGGACAGACGGAAGGCCCGGAGCGTACACGCTCCGGGCCTTCCGTTCTGGTGCTTCGACGTACTAGGCCGAGACGACCTCAGCGAGTGCGTCGTGGAGTTCCTTGGCCTCGGCATCGTTGACCGAGACGACCAGGCGGCCTCCACCTTCGAGCGGAACCCGCACGATGATGAGTCGACCCTCCTTAACAGCCTCCATCGGCCCGTCACCGGTCCTCGGCTTCATGGCTGCCATCAGATGTCCCCTTTCGTGCAGTAAATGCAGCCCCATTATCCCGTATGGAGGGGGCAACTGCGAAACCGCCCAGGTTGGGGGTGTCGGATGTGCCGTTCGGATGCTCCGCAGAACGCGGATCCACGGGCCTCAGGCACCCCGCATCGATCACGGCGGGGTCCAGTCGTAGCCGTCGATCCACCACGTGGAGTACAGCCAGACCCACTGCAGCCCGATGAACGCGACGACGACGGCCACGCGGTACACCCGCGACCGCGGCAGCGCGACGATGCCGAGCAGCGGTGCGATCGGCACGAGGATGCGCCAGGTGCTCGACTGCGGGAAGAACACCGCGAGCAGGTACACCAGGTACGCCACGCCCCAGAGTCGGAGCTCGATGCCGATCCGACGTGCGGCCGTCATGCCCACGAACGCCGCGAACCCGACGAGCACGACGACGAGCAGCACCGTGCCCGCCGGCTGTCCGAACCACCACCCGAACCCCTGCACCCACGGCGCGAACGGCACGAGTTCCTTCCAGCCGATGTACGACGACCGCCAGGCGAGCTCGGTGTCCGTGTAGGCCTTCGGCACGCCGGTGACCGCCCATGCGATGGCCGGCCAGGCCAGACCGACCAGACCCGACACCGTGGCGACCACCGCAGGCGGTACCAGCCGGCGGAGGGTCAGCGGTTCCGACGAGCGCACCCAGGCCGGGCGGATCCCCCACGCGGCCACGAAGAGCACCACCAGGAACGCGAAGGCGAGTCCCGTCGGTCGGGTCATGCCGAGCAGGAGCACGACGGGCAGCATCGCCCACCACCGTCGATCCACCATGAGCAGCAGCGCGACGAGCAGCAGGAACAGACCCATCGACTCCGCGTAGGCCACCTGGAACATCGCCGACACCGGTGCGACGCAGAACAGCACCGTGGCGAACGTCGCCCGTCCTGGGTCGAGGAACCGTCCCATGAGCCGGCGGAACACCAGCGCGGCCCCGAGTCCGGCGAGCAACGACACCGAGACCGCGACGGACTCGAACGACGCTCCGGTGAGCAGCGTGAGCGCGCGCACCAGGAACGGGTACGCGGGCATGAACGCCCACGCGTTCTCGGTCACGTGCCCTGCGGCGTCGACGGGCAGGGTCGACGGGTACCCGCCCGTGGCGATCACGCGGTACCAGGCGCCGTCCCAGATCGACGCGAACGACAGGTAGCCCGGGCTCTGCACGGTGAACGAGTTCGCCGCCTGCACGCGGGCGAAGGCGAGCATCATGGCGCCCGTGACGAGCCGCGCCAGCACGTAGACGACCGTGATGCGCACCCACCACGGGACGACCCGGTACCGGGCCCGCCAGCGGTTCCGAGCAGGGGTCTTCCGGGCGACCCCCGCCGTCGTCAGGCCGTCAGCCACCGACGCAGCCCGGCCTCGACCGCGGTGATCTGCGCGACCGGGACCTGCTCGTCGTCGTGGTGGGCGAAGACCGGCTCGCCGGGGCCGTAGTTGACCGCGGGGACCCCGAGCGCCGAGAAGCGTGCGACGTCGGTCCAGCCGTACTTCGGACGGGGCTCCGGTCCACCGACGGCCGCAACGAAGTCCTGCGCGAGCGGGGCGTCGAGCCCGGGGCGGGCACCGGCGGCGAGGTCGACGATCGTGACCTCGTACCCGTCGAACAGCTCGCGGATGTGGGCGACGGCCTCGTCGGCCGAGCGGGAGGGGGCGAACCGGTAGTTCACGTGCACCATCGCCTCGTCCGGGATGATGTTGCCCGCGATGCCGCCGCTGATGCCGACCGCGTTCAGGCCCTCGCGGTACTCGAGCCCGTCGACCGTGACGGTCCGCGGCTCGTACGCGGCCAGGGTGGCCAGGATCGGGGCGGTCTTGTGGATGGCGTTGTCGCCGATCCAGCTCCGGGCGCTGTGCGACCGCTTGCCGAACGTGCGGATCTCGGCGCGGAGGTTGCCGTTGCACCCACCCTCGATCTGCGCCCCGGACGGCTCACCCAGGATCGCGAAGTCAGCGGCGAGGAGTTCGGGTCGCGTCCGGGCCAGGCGGCCGAGGCCGTTCAGGGCGTCGCTGACCTCTTCGTGGTCGTACCAGACCCACGTGACGTCGACCGACGGGTCGACCAGGTCGTACGCGAGCTTGAGCTGCACCGCGCAGCCGGCCTTCATGTCGACGGTGCCGCGGCCCCAGAGGATCTCGGTGCCGTCCTCGGTGGTCCGGAACTCGGTCGGCAGGTTGTCGTTGAGCGGCACCGTGTCGATGTGACCGGCGATGACGACCCGGCGGTCGCGGCCCAGGTTCGTCCGCGCCACGATCGCGTCGCCGTCGCGGATCACCTCGAGGTGCGGCAGCGGTGCGAGCACGGCCTCGATCGCGTCGGCGAGGGCCTGCTCGTTGCCGGACACCGACTCGATGTCGCAGATGGCACGGGTGATGTCGATGGACGAGGCGGTGAGGTCGAGGTGCTCCGGCATGCGGGCAGCCTACCGGCCGCCCCTCGCACCGCCCCGGCAGTCCGGACGGTCGGCGACCCCACCCGCCCCGGCAGTCCGGCCGGACGGTGCCCGCCGACGGCCGCTCGGTACCCTGGAGCCGTGACCGACACGACTGCCACCGACCGCCCGACCCACGCCTGGGGCCACGGCCTCGCGACGATCGCCGCCGACGGCACGACGCTCGACACCTGGTACCCGGAGACGCACCTCGGCGCCCTGCCCGCCGACGCCGTGTTCCCCGCCGAGCTGCAGGCGCACGTCGGTGACAACCCCCGCCGCGAGGTCCGGATCGAGGCCGTCACCACCGAGATCACGATCGACGCCGGCCCGACGAGCACCCCGGACGCCTACCTCCGCCTGCACCTGCTGAGCCACCTGCACGTCCGTCCGAACGAGGTCTCCCTCGACGGCGTCTTCGGCCACCTGCCGATCGTCGCGTGGACGAACGCCGGCCCGGTGCACCCCGAGTCACTGACGCGCCTGCGCCTGTCCCTGCAGCGCGCCGGCATCGCCGTGCACGCCGTCGACAAGTTCCCGCGCCTGCTCGACTACGTCGTGCCGGACCGCGTCCGCATCGGCGACGCCAACCGCGTCCGCCTCGGCGCTCACCTGGCGCCGGGCACGACGGTCATGCACGAGGGCTTCGTCAACTTCAACGCCGGCACCCTCGGCGACGCCATGATCGAGGGCCGCGTCTCGCAGGGCGTCGTCGTCGGCAACGGCACCGACATCGGCGGTGGCGCCTCGATCATGGGCACGCTGTCCGGCGGCGGCACGCACCGTGTCTCGCTCGGCGAGCGCGCGCTGCTCGGCGCGAACGCGGGCCTCGGCATCTCGCTCGGCGACGACTCCGTCATCGAGGCCGGGCTCTACGTCACGGCGGGCACGAAGGTGGTCCTGGTCGGCGCGGCCACGAACCCCGACGGCACCCCGAAGACCGTCAAGGCCGCCGAGCTCTCCGGCACCCCGAACATCCTGTTCCGCCGCAACAGCATCAGCGGCGCCGTCGAGGCGCTGCAACGCACGGGCGAGGGCATCCAGCTGAACACCGCGCTGCACGCGTAGCGCTCGGCGAGCGGTCACGACGCGCCGCCTGCGCGCGCCGAGGGCGCACGAACCGTCGCTCCGGCACTCGCCGGACGACAGTTCGCGACCACTCGGCGGAAGTGAGCGGCACGTCCTGCCTCCTCACGAAGACCGACGCACGCACGCCAGGCCCGGAGCCGGTCCACGAGACCGGCACCGGGCCTCCCGGCCGTCGCGTCCAGAGCCCGCCCTGCCCCGCGAGTGGTCACAACACGCCGTCCGCGTGCGCCGAGGGCGCGCGAACCGTCGTTTCGACACCCGCCGGACGACAGTTCGCGACCACTCGGCGGAGGTGAGCGGCGCGTCCCTGCCGGACGGCGGCACTCTGCGCACACGCACGAACGCCCCGCGCCACGGAACCGTGGGGCGGGGCGTTCGGAGTCGGTCAGCGCTCGGGGACGTCGCGCTCGGGCGCCCCCACGTAGAGCTGCTGCGGGCGCCCGATCTTGTTGAGCGGGTCGTTGTTCAACTCGCGCCACTGGGCGATCCACCCCGGCAGACGCCCGATGGCGAACAGGACGGTGAACATCCGCGGCGGGAAGCCCATCGCCTTGTAGATGATGCCGGTGTAGAAGTCGACGTTCGGGTAGAGCTTGCGGCTGACGAAGTACTCGTCCTCGAGCGCGATCTGCTCGAGTTCCATCGCGATGTCGAGCAGGTCGTCCTGCACGCCGAGGGACTCGAGGACCTCGTGCGCGGACTCCTTGACGAGCTTCGCGCGCGGGTCGTAGTTCTTGTACACGCGGTGCCCGAAGCCCATGAGCTTGACGCCCTGCTCCTTGTTCTTCACCCGCTCGACGAAACGCGTGACGGGCTCACCCGAGTCCTTGATCTGCTGGAGCATCTCGAGCACGGCCTCGTTCGCACCGCCGTGCAGCGGGCCGTACAGGGCGTTGATGCCGGCCGAGATCGAGGCGAACATGTTCGCCTTCGTCGAGCCGACCATGCGCACCGTCGAGGTCGAGGCGTTCTGCTCGTGGTCCTCGTGGAGGATGAGGAGCCGCTCGAGCGCCTTCGAGAGCACCGGGTTGGGCTTGTAGGTCTCGGCCATGGTGCCGAAGTTCAGCCGGAGGAAGTTGTCGACGAACGACAGCGAGTTGTCCGGGTACAGGAACGCCTGCCCGATGGCCTTCTTGTGGGCGTACGCGGCGATGACCGGGAGCTTGGCGAGGAGCCGGACGGTCTGCAGCTCGACCTTCTCGGGGTCGTCGACGTCCATGTCGTCCTCATAGTACGTGGACAGGGCGCTCACGGCGCTCGACAGCACGGACATCGGGTGCGCCGAGTGCGGCAGGGCGTCGAACAGGCGGCGGAGGTCTTCGTGCAGCAGGGTGTGCCGACGGATGCGGGCGTCGAACTGCTCGAGCTCGGCGGGGGTCGGCAGCTCGCCGTAGATCAGGAGCCACGCGACCTCGAGGAAGGTGCAGTTCGCGGCGATCTGGTCGATCGGGTACCCGCGGTAGCGCAGGATCCCCTGGTCGCCGTCGATGTAGGTGATCGCGCTCTTCGTCGCACCGGTGTTCACGAACCCGTAGTCGAGCGTGTTCATCCCGGTCTGCTTCTTGAAGGTCGAGATGTCGATCGCGGACGCGCCGTCGACGCTCTGCAGGATCGGGAACTCCGCCGTGCCACCCGGGAACGTCAGCGTCGCGGTCGCGCCCTGCTGTTCGGCGGCGGGACTCACGGGGACGGGCGTGGTGGGCGGTGTGGCCGTCTTCTGAGCGTCATTGGCAGTGTCAGTCACGAGGACAGCCTAATCGCGGCACCTGTCGGTCGTGCACACATCCCAGGTGACGATCTGGTGGTTCCCACGGATTGCGGGCGCCACCGGAACCACTCGTGTCCGTGCTACGCGGTGCCGAGGCGACGGCTGCTCGCCAGTCGCTGTGCCGCCGCGGCGATGCGTTCGTCGGTCGCTGTGAGGGCCACGCGGACGTGTTCGCCCCCCGCTGCACCGTAGAACGTGCCCGGTGCGACGAGGATCCCGCGGTCGGCGAGCCAGGCCACGGTGTCGACTGCGGGCTCGCCGCGGGTGGCCCAGAGGTAGAGCCCGGCCTCGCTGTGGTCGATCCGGAACCCGGCACCCTCGAGTGCTCGCCGGAGCATGTTCCGTCGCGCTCGGTAGCGGGCCTTCTGCTGCTGCACGTGGGTCTCGTCCTGGAGCGCGACGACCATGGCCTGCTGCACGGGCAGCGGCGGCATGAGCCCGGCGTGCTTCCGGACGGCCAGGACGTCGGCCAGGATCGCGGCGTCACCGGCGACGAAGGCCGCACGGTACCCGGCGAGGTTCGACTGCTTCGACAGCGAGTACACGCTCAGCACGCCGTCGAGCGAGTCGCCGACGACCCGGGGGTCCAGGATCGTGGGGGTCGGGGTGGTGGCGTACTCCGGGTCCCACCCGAGCTCGGCGTAGCACTCGTCGCCGACGATGACGGCTCCGAGCTCGCGGGCGCGCACCACGGCGGCACGGAGCTCGTCGATCGTCAGCACACGGCCGTCCGGGTTGCCCGGGGAGTTCAGCCACACGAGCTTGGTGGTGGACGGCCACGCGGCGGGATCGTCCGACGCGAGGGCCTCCGCACGGACCAGTGCGGCACCGAGCTCGTACGTCGGGTACGCGGCGGCCGGGAACACCACGGTGTCACCGGGGCCGATGCCCAGCCAGAGCGCCAGGCCCGCGATGAACTCCTTCGAGCCGATCGTCGGCAGCGCGTTCGCCTCGGTCAGGGCCACGCTGTGCCGGCGGCCGTACCAGTCCGCGATGGCCTGCCGCAGCGCCGGGGTGCCGGCGACCTGCGGGTAGGCGTGCGCGTCGGTCGCGGTGGCCAGTGCGGTGCGGACGACCTCGGGCGTGGGGTCGACGGGCGATCCCACGCTGAGGTCGACGATGCCGCCCTCGTACGCCGCGGCACGCTGCTTGAACGGGACGAGCTGGTCCCAGGGGAAGTCGGGGAGGTCGAGCGCCACGAGGGGTCCGGTCAGCCGCGGACGGGCTCGGCCGCGACGACGGGGTGGTCCTTGTGGATCACGCCGACCTTCGCGGCGCCGCCGGGCGACCCGACCTCGTCGAAGAACTCGACGTTGGCCTTGTAGTAGTCGGCCCACTGGTCGGGCAGGTCGTCCTCGTAGTAGATGGCCTCGACGGGGCAGACCGGCTCACACGCACCGCAGTCGACGCACTCGTCCGGGTGGATGTAGAGCGAGCGGTCACCCTCGTAGATGCAGTCGACCGGGCATTCGTCGATGCAGGCGCGGTCCTTGACGTCGACACAGGGCTGGGCGATCACGTAGGTCACGGTTCGGGTGCTCCCTTCGACGAGCGGGTTCGAGTCTACTCGCGGCCCGGGGCCGTCCGGGACCGCAGCCCCGACAGGTCCGGCCACGCGAGGACCAGGGCGGCGATCACCGCGGGGGCGAAGGTCCACACGTACCCGGCCGCGTTGGCGAGGACGAGCGGCGAGCTCTCCCCGCCGACCGACACGAGCACCTGCGTCGCGACGAGGATCCCGATGCCGATCGCGGCGACCATCGTCCGCGAGCGGTAGACGAGCCGCACGCCCACGGTCAGGCCGAGCACGATGAGGGTGGTGACGACGAGCCCGACCGGGATCGCGCCGAGCGTCTGCTGGTGCGTGACCGTCCCGAGCCCGCCGGCGAGCAGCCCGAGCAGCAGCGAGACGACGACCGCCGCGGCCTTGCCCTGGCCGGACATCTCGGCGTAGGTCTGCGGGGCCGCTGGCTGCGGGGCCGCGTCGTGCCGGAACGCCTCGACCGCCGGGGCGTGCTGCTTGACGCCGTGCGGCATCACCCACGACAGGGCCGCGGGGTCGGCGGGGTCCACGGGGTCGACGGCGACCTGGGAGCGGTACTGCTCGACGGCCGCACGCACCTTGGCCCGGACCGGCATGACGTCCACCGTGACGTCGGCCTGGCCGCTGGCGGGGTCGACGATCATCGAGAAGGGGACCTCCTCGGCACGGGCCGCGTACTGCGCCGCGTGGTGCATCCGCACGTGGTCGGGGTGCCCGTAGCCGCCGTCATCGGCGTAGCTGATCACCGCGTCGGCACCGGTGGAGCGGATCGCCGCGCGGACGTCGTCGACGACCTCGCCCAGGTCGGCCGCGGTCAGCGAGTCGGCCGGGGCGTCGTCCGCGGCGGTGGCCCGACCGTCCGGGCCCCACTGCATGCCGGAGTCGACGTAGCGGCGCTCCGGCAGGTCGGTCGGCCGGGCCCCGGGCCCGCCGAGCCACAGGTGCTGCGGACCGCCGAGGGCGGCGAGGGCCGCGGCGATCTCGGTCTCCCGGTGCCGTGCCACCCGCGCGGGGTCCCCAGCCAGCGGGGCCAACTGCTCCGTGAGCATCTCACCGCGCTCGCCCCGGGTCGCGGTGAGCACGGTCACCTCGGCGCCGCGCTCGAGCAGGGTCGCGATGGTCCCGCCCGACGAGAGCGTCTCGTCGTCGGGGTGGGCGTGCACGATCAGGACGCGCTCGGGGCGTGTGACGGGGGCCTTCGACATCGTCCCCAAGGGTACGGGACTAGCGGGGCGTGACGATGTAGGTCGCCGTGACGCCGCCGCTGTTCTTGGCCTCCGAGAAGGTCAGGACGACGCGGTAGGCGTCGCTCCGGAACATGCCGAACGCGCTCGACGAGTCGGCACGCTTGGCCGACTCGGTGTACCCGGCCTCGGTGAGCTGCTGCACGGCGGTCTGGAAGTCGTCGACCGAGGCCGCCCGGACCTGCGCGACCCACCCGGAGCCGTTCGGTCCGGCTCCCCCGCCGAGCACGGTGCCGTCGACGAGCGGGACGTCGGCCGACGGGAACCCGTCGGGCACCTTGCCGTCGGACGTCACGTCGGCGCCCTTGAGCGCCGTGTCGAGCGCGCCGTCGATGCCGCCGGCGACCGAGGACATGCCGTCCTGGATCGCCTTGCCGTCGATGCCGGCGACCCCGTCGGCCACGTTCGACGCGACGGAGGATCCGAGGTCGGTGGCCTGCTGCACCGCCTGGGTCGAGCAGCCGGTGAGCCCGGCCAGGGCGATGCCGGCAGCGACGGCGGCGATCAGCGGGGTACGGAGGGAACGCATGGCGCGACCGTAACGGACGAGCCGGGAGGCCCGGCGCGAGTTGGCTGTGAACGTGCCGTCCCCGGGGCGGTCACGTGCGCGGCGGGGCCGCCCCGGGCCTCCTTCCCGACGGACGTGTCAGGCGACGTAGGCGCGCGTCGCCGCGACCAGGGCGTCGACGCCGACCGGGATCGCGGTCTCGGCCTGCGGCGCGTAGAACGGCGAGTGGTTGCTCGGGATCTCCTCGCCGCGGCGGAAGCGCTCCGGGTCGGTGATGCCCGTGAACCAGTACACGAGCGGCGCTCCGGCGGCGGTGGCGAGCTGACCGACGTCCTCCGACGCCATGGCGAGCCCGATCTCCAGGTCGCGGGCTCCCGGCACCTCGGCGCGGATCGCCTCGAGCACGGTGGCGGCGGCCGCGGCGTCGTTCACGGTGACCTCGGCGCCCGGTGCACGCACGATCGTCGGCTCGGACAGGCCACCGGCCGTGCTCTCGGCCCGGACGATGCGCTCGATCGAGGCGATGATGCGCTGGCGGGTCTCCTCGTTGCGGGCGCGGGTCGAGATCTCGATGACGGCCTCGTCGGGGATGATGTTCGCCCGCGTGCCGGCGTGGAAGCTGCCGACGGTGACGACCCCCGCGTCGCTCGGCGAGACCTCGCGGGCGACGACGGTCTGCAGCCGCACGACGGCCGAGGCCGCGGTGACGACCGGGTCGAGCGAGGCCTGCGGCGCCGAACCGTGCGCCCCTCGGCCGTTGAAGGTCACCGTCAGCCGGTCGCTCGACGCCATCACGGGGCCGGTGCCGACCGCGACGATGCCGACCGGTGCGGGTGCGGAGTGCTGCCCGAGCACGACGTCCGGCTTCGGGAACCGCTCGACCAGGCCGTCCTCGACCATCGCGCGGGCGCCGGAGATGACCTCTTCTGCAGGCTGGAAGACGGCGACGACCGTGCCGCGCCAGTCCCCCGTGGTCGCGACCAGGCGCTCGAGCGTGCCGAGCAGCCACGTGACGTGGATGTCGTGGCCGCAGGCGTGCATGGTGGGGACCTCGCGGCCCTCGTCGTCGGTGCCGACGTGCTCGCTGGCGTAGGACAGGCCGGTGCGTTCCTGCACGGGCAGGCCGTCCATGTCGGCGCGGAGCCAGACCACGGGGCCCTCGCCGTTCGACACGACACCGACGACGCCGGTGCCGCCGACGCCCGTCGTCACCTCGATCCCACCGATCTCGGCGAGCTTCGCAGCGATGACACCGGCGGTGCGGTGCTCCTGGAAGCCGAGCTCCGGGTGGGCGTGCAGGTCCTGGTAGATCGAGAGCAGGTCGAGAGTCACGCTGACCACGGTACAACCGCGAACGGCCCGGCCACCTGTTGCAGGTGACCGGGCCGTCGGACGGAGGACGGGCCTCCGCGGGTGTTGCTCGTGCCGGTGCTTACGCGTCCTGGCGCTTCAGGCGGGCGTACGAGCGCTGGCGGGCCTGCGCGTCGAGCTCGACCTTGCGGATGCGGACGGCGTCGGGGGTGACCTCGACGCACTCGTCCTCGCGCGCGAACTCCAGGCACTCCTCGAGGGAGAGCTGGCGCGACGGCGTCATCGACTCGAAGGAGTCGGCGTTCGCCGAACGCATGTTCGTGAGCTTCTTCTCCTTCGTGATGTTGACGTCCATGTCGTCGGCGCGCGAGTTCTCGCCGATGACCATGCCCTCGTAGACCTCTTCGGTGGGGTTGACGAAGAACGTCATCCGCTCCTGCAGGTTCGTGATGGCGAACGGCGTGACGACACCCGAGCGGTCGGACACGATCGAGCCGTTGATGCGGGTCTGGATCGGGCCGGCCCACTCGTCGTAGCCGTGCGAGATCGCGTTGGCGATGCCGGTCCCGCGGGTCTCGGTCAGGAACGACGTGCGGAAGCCGATCAGGCCACGCGACGGAACGATGAACTCCATGCGCACCCAGCCGGTGCCGTGGTTCGTCATGTTCTCCATGCGGCCCTTGCGAGCGGCCATGAGCTGCGTGATCGCACCGAGGTACTCCTCCGGCGTGTCGATCGTCATGTGCTCGTACGGCTCGAGCAGCTTGCCGTTGTCGTCACGCTTCGTGACCACCTGGGGCTTGCCGACGGTGAGCTCGAAGCCCTCACGACGCATCTGCTCGACGAGGATGGCCAGTGCGAGCTCGCCGCGACCCTGGACCTCCCACGCGTCCGGACGACCGATGTCGAGGACCTTGAGCGAGACGTTGCCGATGAGCTCGCGGTCGAGGCGCTCCTTGACCATGCGGGCGGTCAGCTTGTGGCCCTTGACCTTGCCGACGAGCGGGCTGGTGTTCGTGCCGATCGTCATCGAGATCGCCGGGTCGTCGACCGTGATGGTCGGCAGCGGACGGACGTCCTCGGGATCGGACAGGGTCTCGCCGATGGTGATCGTGTCGAAACCGGCGACGGCGACGATGTCACCGGGGCCGGCCGACTCGGCCGGGTAGCGCTCGAGCGCCTTGGTGATGAGGAGCTCGGTGATGCGGGCGTTGACGACGGTGCCGTCGTGCTTGACCCACGCGACCGTCTGGCCCTTCTTCATCGTGCCGTGGAAGATGCGCAGCAGCGCGAGGCGACCGAGGAACGGCGACGCGTCGAGGTTGGTGACGTGGGCCTGCAGCGGGTGCTGGTCGTCGTACTTCGGCGCCGGCACGTGCTGCAGGATGGCCTCGAACAGGGGCTCGAGGTCGTCGTTGTCGGGCAGCGAGCCGTCCGCGGGCTTGTTGCGCGACGCGGCACCGGCACGACCCGAGGCGTAGACCACGGGGACGTCGAGGATCGCATCGAGGTCGAGGTCGTCGACCTCGTCCGACAGGTCCGAGGCCAGCCCGAGCAGCAGGTCCTGCGACTCGGAGACGACCTCGTCGATGCGGGAGTCGGGGCGGTCCGTCTTGTTGACGAGCAGGATCACCGGGAGCTTCGCGGCGAGCGCCTTGCGGAGCACGAAGCGGGTCTGGGGCAGCGGACCCTCGGACGCGTCGACGAGCAGGACGACACCGTCGACCATGGACAGGCCGCGCTCGACCTCGCCACCGAAGTCGGCGTGGCCGGGGGTGTCGATCACGTTGATGGTGATGGGACCGCCCGCGCCGAACTCACCGGCGTGCTTGCCGTTGTAGAGCACCGACGTGTTCTTCGCGAGGATCGTGATGCCCTTCTCGCGCTCGAGGTCGTTCGAGTCCATCATGCGGTCTTCGCCCTCGAAGTGGGCGTCGAACGAGTTGGTCTGCGTGAGCATCGCGTCGACGAGGGTGGTCTTGCCGTGGTCGACGTGTGCCACGATGGCGACGTTGCGCAGGTCGGACCGGGTGGCGAGCGCCATACAGGACATCCTTCAATTTCTGGGAGAGTGTCGGGCCAGCTGGTGATCAACCCCGTTGGTCGATCGGCACCGCACCCGTGGGCAGAACGCCCGACACGCCAGTCTACCGGTAGTTCGCAAGCGACAGGAGTACAGCGCATGAGCCGTCGGCGAACGTGGGTCGAGATCGCCATCGTCCTGCTGCTCTCGCTCGGCGCCAGCGCCCTCTGGTCGATCCTGCAGATCATCGACGACCTGTCGCAGACGACCCCGCTCGGCGAGCAGTCGACGGCGCTGAACACCTCGTCGACGACGGTGCAGTACGTCGATCTCGCCCGGCAGCTCCTGGGCATCGCGGTGGACCTGGCCCCGGTGGCGCTCGTCTGCTACCTGCTGTGGGACACGTCGCGGCCGCACCTCGGCCGGCTCGGGATCGACCGGTTCCGGGCGAAGCCGGACCTGGGCGGCCCGGCGCTCATCGCCCTGTGCATCGGGATCCCGGGGCTCGCACTGTACTTCGCGGGTCGGGCACTCGGCATCACCGTCGCGGTCGACCCTGCCGCACTGAACTCGTACTGGTGGACGGTCCCGGTCCTGCTGCTGTCCGCGATCCGCTCGGGCCTGCAGGAGGAGGTGATCGTGATCGGGTACCTGTACGCCCGGCTCGGCGACCTGGGGTGGGGCCGCTGGCAGGTGATCCTGTCGACCGCTCTGCTGCGCGGCAGCTACCACCTGTACCAGGGGTTCGGCGCGTTCATCGGCAACGCGGTGATGGGCATCGTGTTCGGCTGGATCTACACGCGGTGGGGCCGGCTCCTGCCGCTCGTCATCACGCACGCCCTGCTCGACGCGGTGGTCTTCGTCGGGTACCCCTGGGTGGCGCACGCGTTCCCGCAGTTGTTCTCGTAGGCCACGCCAGCGGCTCGTCGACGCGCCGCTGGCCGTTCAGCGCTCCCCCGAGCGCATCCACAGCCGCCGCACAGCGCGCCGAGGGGCGACCACCGCCGTGCCGCCCTACCGTGAGACCCATGAGCATCCCCGCGATCGGCGAACCGGCCCCGTCGTTCACCCTGCCCGGGATGGTCGTGCGCGGCGGCATCCGCACCGACGACGAGTACGACCTGTCCGCCGAGATCGGCCGGACCGTGGTGCTGGCCTTCTACCCGGGCGACGCGACGGCGGTCTGCACGGCCCAGCTCTGCAGTTACCAGGCCGAACTCGACGAGTTCAGCGACCTCGGCGCGACCGTGTGGGGCATCAGCCCGCAGGCACTCGACTCGCACGAGGGGTTCGCACGCGGGTCCTCGCTCGCGTTCCCGCTGCTCAGCGACACCGCGGGCTCGGTGGTCCGCGCCTACGGGGTGCAGGCACCGGGCATCGGCCTGCGCCGATCGGTCTTCGTGATCGGCCCCGACGGCGTGGTCCGCTGGCGGCACATCGGTCTGGTCGGTCTGCGGTTCCCGAAGGCCGAGACCATCCGCGAACAGATCGAACTGCTCGTTTCGTAGTCCCGGGCGTGGGAGTCCCCTGAATGCGTCGCGATGGGGTATTGACACCCCAACTGGGGGCGACGACCATTGTCGGCACGAGGGTCCGTCCAGGATCTGCCTCCCCGGGGAATCGGGTCGTCCGGAGATACGCGCCGGTGTGTCACACCCGCTCCCCGGGCGTCTCCGGGGAGGCATCTCGTACCCTCGTCCGGTGCCCACCACCATCGTCGCCCCCGGCCTGCGCGCCCTCGCCGTCGTTCTCTGGGTCGTGGCAGTCGTGCTCGTTCCGCTGGCCCTGCTCGGCGGCGGCGCCTGGCTCGTGCCGATCCCGAGCATCGCCGTCGCGTTCGTCGCCTGGGCTGCGCTGTGGCGTCCCCGGATCGAGCTGACGCCGGAGCACCTGCGCATCGTGGACGTCCGGCGGACCAGCACCTACACCTGGTCCCGCATCAGCGAGGTGCGAACGAAGTACGGCATCGAGGTGGTCACCAGCGAGGGCGTCCGCCGTGTCTGGATCGCGACCCGCCCGACGGCGCGTCTCGCCGAGCACACCGGTGACCAGCCGGGAGGCCCGGATCGCCTGGACGTCGACGCTGCGGCCGCGCGGATGCTGGCCCACGTGCCCGCCCCGGCAGCGCAGGACGGCCCACCCCCGTCGACCGTGACGGCTGCGCCGATCACGCACCGCACCCACGGCTGGACGATCCTGGCGATGGTCGTCCTCGGGGTCGCGGCGTCGCTCGCGGCGGCACGGTTCTAGCGTCCGCGCAGTCCGCGCAGTCCTCGCGGCCGTGCCGCACGACAGCGCCCCGACACAGGACGACACCCCCGACGTCGTGCGACGTCGAGGGTGTCGTTCGTGAACGCGGTCGCGACTACTTCGTGTAGCCGACGTCCTGCCACTTGACCGAGGACTGCTGGAACTGCGCCGGACCGTAGTTCACCAGGTCCTTGCGCACACCCCAGGCGTACGGCTCGGCGAACAGCGGGATGGTGCCGGCGACCGCGACGATCTTCTTGTCGATGGCCTGCGCGTCCTTGATGCGAGCGTCCGGGTCGAGCTCGCCGTTCGCCTTGTCCCACGCGGCACCGAGCGAGTCGTCCGTCACGCCGGTGTAGTTCTGGCCGGCGTCGGCGGGGTAGTAGATCGACTTCAGCGACGAGATCGGGAACGGCGTGCCCTGCCACGCGAAGTACGTGGCGTCGAAGTCACGGGTCGTCGTGGTGATGTACTTCGTGAAGAAGTCGTCGGTGGGCACGGTGTCGATGGTCACCTTGAAGCCGGCGAGCTTGGTCTGCTGCTGCACGAGCTGCGCGATGTTCGCCGAGTTCGGGTTGTCCGAGGGGATCACGAAGCGGACGTCGAGTTCCTTGCCGCCCTTGGTCGCGTAGCCGTCCGAGCCGATCTTCCAGCCCGCGTCCTCGAGCTTCGACTTCGCCTTCTCGGTGCTGTAGCCGTAGACGCTCGACACGTCGTCCTGGTAGCCCTCCTGACCGGGCAGGTACGTCAGGTTGTTGAGCACGTCGCCCGGGCTCTTCACCGGCGACAGGATCGCCTGGGCGAGCACCTTGCGGTTGATCGCCTGCGCGAACGCCTGGCGCACGTCCTGGTCCTTGAATACGTCCGATGTGCCGTTCAGCGTGATCTGGCGCTGCGTGGTACCGAGCGACCGCTCGATCTTCGAGTCCGAGCGCGAGTTCGCCGTCTTGAGGTTGTCGGCGCTGCCGTTCAGGTTGAACGCGTCGAGCTCCTTGTTGCCGTACGCCTGGGCGACACCGTCACGGGACACCGTCTTGAAGACGATCGTGTCGAGCTTGCCCTCGTCGCCCCACCACTTCGGGTTCTTCTCGAAGGTCACGACGCCGCCGTTGGCGTCGAAGGACTTCAGGATGTACGGACCACCGGAGACGTACGTCTTGCCGTCGGCCGCGTACGGGCCCTTGGCCCAGGCCTTGTTGAAGTGGTCCGGGGTGTCGACGGCCCAGTACGGGTAGATCGCCGTGAAGACCGACGCCCAGTCGGCGTTGGTCTTCGAGAACGTCATGATGACGTCACGCTCGTCGGAGCCCTGCTTGACCGAGTCCACGTCCTCCCACACGTTGGTGGCGAGGGGCGCGAAGGCCTTGTTCGTGCCGTTCAGCGCCTTCCAGTTCGCGATGACGTCCTTCGCGCTGATCGGGGTGCCGTCCGACCACACGGCCTTCGGGTTGATCTTGATCTCGACGGTCTGGGGCGAGTCCTTCGTCAGCTCGATCGAGTCGACGAAGTCCTTGTTCGCCTCCCACTCGCCGTTCTCCTTGAACTGGATGAAGCTCGGCAGGTAGGTCTGCGAGATCGTCGTGTCGTCGACGGTCCCCGAGTCCAGGTTGAGCAGCTGCCAGTTCGCCGGAGCGGTGTCGATCGGCAGGGTGATCGACCCGCCGTCCTTGACGTCGGCGCGGTCCGCGACGGTCCAGCCGGTCGACTTCAGCGACGACTCGGCGACCGCGGAGTTGTCGCCGCCGGCTTCTCCGCCGCCGGAGCAGCCGGCCAGCACGACGGCAGCAGCCGCAGCGGTGGCCAGGACGGCGATGCCCTTGATCCTCTTTCGCATGGCGAGGATTCCCTTTCGTTGTGGTTCGCGCAGATCGCGCTGGACCGCGTACGGCCCCCGCCGTCGCGCCTGTTGGTTGAGAACCCTAGCCACATCCGAAGGCCGCACAAGGGGCTGTGCGATGAATCGAAACACGCTCGTAACGAATGTTGCATAGCGTCACTTCCGTTGTCCCACCCAGTCGCGCGAACGGCTAGCCTGTCGCCACCGACAACGCCGTCCGGTCGGACGGCCGCACCCAGAGGTCACGAACCACATGCTCGCCTTCATCGCAAAGCGGATCGTCAACTACGTCGTCCTGACGATCGTGGCGACCACGCTCGGGTACATCCTCGCCAGCACGACGCTGAACCCGGCCGCCCGGTTCCTGGGGCGCAACCCCGCCGTGCCGCAGGGCACCATCGAGGCGTCGCTCCGCAAGCTCGGTGCCGATCCGGACACCCCGCTCCTCGTCCGCACCTGGGACTGGTGGGTCGGCCTGGTGACGCACGGCTCGCTCGGCATGAGCACCCGCGGCACCGAGGTGACGGCGGACATCGTCGCCCGCTCCGGCACGAGCCTGCGGCTGCTCGTGATCGGCACACTGCTCGGCGCGGTCCTCGGGGTGCTGCTCGGCGTCTGGAACGCGGTCCGGCAGTACCGCACCTCCGACCAGGTGTCGACGTACCTGTCGTTCGCGGTGCTCGCCACCCCGACCTTCGTCATCGCGGTCGTGCTGATGATCCTGGCGACCACGCTCAACCAGGGCGTCGGGACGCAGGTGATCCGGTTCACCGGCGAGTACACACCGGGGGTGACCGGCTTCTTCCCGGTGCTCGGTGACCGGCTCGTGCACCTCTTGTTACCGACGATCTCGCTGACGATCGGCGCAGTCGCCACCTACTCGCGCTACCAGCGGTCCGCGATGCTCGACGTGCTGTCGAACGACTTCATCCGCACCGCACGGTCGAAGGGCCGCACCCGCGGGTCCGCGATCATGCGCCACGGTGTGCGGGTCGCCCTCATCCCGATGTCGACCTTCTTCGCGTACTCGTTCGGGCTCATCCTGACCGGCGCGAGCATCACCGAGCTGGTCTTCAGCTGGCACGGCATGGGCGAGTACTTCGTCCAGAGCATCAGCAACAACGACATCAACGCGGCATCGGGCACGATCCTCTTCACAGCGATCCTCGTGCTCATCGCAGGGACCCTCGCGGACCTGCTGTACGCCGCGCTCGACCCGCGAGTGAGGGTGTGACCCGTGTCTGTTCTCGACCCCACGACCACGACCACCGCCGGTGATCCCGGCGACGGCAACGCCGGCACCCCGGCGCACGTCATCGAGGTGAAGGGCGGCCGCACCCCGCTGTGGCGCAAGGTGTTCGGCACCTGGCGCGCGCGCATCGGCGGCGGCGCCCTGCTCCTCATCATCCTCTGGGCGTTCCTCGGCCCGTACCTGTACCACTGGAACGCCGTCGACTCCGACGGGCTGGCGTTCGGCATGCCGCCGAGCGCCGCGCACTGGTTCGGCACGAACGACATCGGCCAGGACATCTACGCGCAGACCCTGGTCGGCCTGCAGAAGTCGCTGCTCATCGGCCTGATCGCCGGTCCGGCAGCGACCCTGATCGCCGGCATCGTCGGCGCGATCGCCGGGTACTTCGGCGGCGTCACCGACCGGCTGCTCGTCTGGGTCATCGACCTGCTGCTCGTGATCCCGTCGTTCTACGCGCTGGTGCTGCTCAGCCCGGTGTTCAAGAACCTGACGTGGGTGGCCCTCATCGTCGGCCTCGCGGTGTTCAGCTGGATGGTGATGGCCCGCGTGATCCGCGGGCAGACGATGTCCCTGCGCGAGCGCGACTACGTCAAGGCGGCCCGGTTCATGGGCGTCCCGGCGTTCACGATCATCCGGCGGCACATCCTGCCGAACGTGGCGTCGCTGCTCATCATCGACGCGACGCTCGGCGTCGGCGCCGCGATCCTGGCGGAGAGCTCGCTGAGCTTCTTCGGCTTCGGCATCCAGATCCCCGACGTCTCGCTCGGCACCCTGCTCGCCGCCGGCAGCCAGTCCGCCGTCACCCGCCCGTGGCTGTTCGTCCTGCCCGCCGCGACGCTCGTCGCGACCGTGCTCTCGACCAGCCTGCTCGGCGACGCCCTGCGCGACGCCATCGACCCCACCTCCGGAGCCAACCGTGACTGAGCCGCTGCTCACCGTGTCCGACCTGTCGGTCACGTTCAACCCGAAGACCAAGCCCGTCCACGCGGTCCGGGGCGTCGACTACTCGGTGGCCCCCGGCGAGTTCCTCGGCATCGTCGGCGAGTCGGGTTCCGGCAAGTCGGTCTCCTCGATGGCCGTGATGGGCCTGCTGCCGTCGTCCGCCCAGGTGCAGGGCAGCATCCGCTTCGACGGGCAGGAGCTCGTCGGCAGGAACGACCGTGAGTTGTCGGCGCTGCGCGGTCGGGACATCGCGATGGTGTTCCAGGACCCGCTGTCCGCCCTGACCCCGGTGTACACGATCGGCCAGCAGATCATCGAGGGCCTGCGTCTGCACGACCGCTCCCTCACCCAGCACGCCGCGCGCACCCGCGCCGAGGAACTCCTGCGCATCGTCGGCATCCCGAACCCGGCGCGACGACTCGACGCGTTCCCGCACGAGTTCTCCGGCGGCATGCGACAGCGCGCGATGATCGCCATCGCCATCGCGAACGACCCGAAGCTGATCATCGCGGACGAGCCGACCACGGCGCTCGACGTGACGATCCAGGCGCAGATCCTCGACGTGCTGCAGACCGCCAAGGACATGACCGGTGCGGCCGTCGTGCTCATCACGCACGACCTCGGCGTCGTCGCCGGCAACGCCGACCGCGTCGCCGTGATGTACGCGGGCCGGATCGTCGAGACGGCGCCGGTGCTCCCCCTGTTCCGCGAGCCGGTGATGCCGTACACGATCGGGCTGCTCCGATCGATGCCGAACATGACGTCCGCCCGCACCGAGCGGCTCGTCCCGCTGGACGGCCGCCCGCCCCTGCTCACGCAGAAGCCGACCGGTTGTCCGTTCGCCGACCGCTGCCCCGCCGTCATCGACGCCTGCCGCGACGGCGAACCCGCCCTCGTCGCACCGTCGGTGCCGCAGAGCGCCGACAACCCGGTCCTGACCGGTGCGGTCCAGACGATCGGCAACGGCACCCTGCTCGACGACCACACCGCCGCGTGCATCCGTCGCGACGAGATCGCAGCGGGCACCCTCGAGCGTTCCGAGATCTTCCCCCGCCCCGAGGACGTCCCCGAGGCAGCGGTCGACCACGGCGACGACGTCGTGCTCGAGCTGCAGGACGTCGTCAAGACGTTCCCGCTCACCAAGGGCGCCTTGTTCCGCCGGCAGATCGGCGAGGTGCACGCGGTCGACGGCATCTCCCTGACACTCAAGCGCGGGCAGGTGCTCGGCCTGGTCGGCGAGTCCGGCTGCGGCAAGACGACCACCATCATGGAGATCCTCGAGCTCGCCGGTGCCCAGCACGGCACCATCCGGGTGAACGGCGTCGACACCGCCTCGCTGTCCAAGAAGGACCGTCTGGCACTGCGCCGAGACATTCAGGTCGTGTTCCAGGACCCCATGGCGTCGATCGACCCCCGGCTCGACATCGGATCGGTGATCGGCGAACCCCTCACCGTGCACGGTGTCGCGAAGGACGAGATCCGGCGACGAGTGCGCGACGTGCTCGAGCTGGTCGGGCTCGAGCCGAGCTACATCGACCGGTACCCGCACGAGTTCTCTGGCGGCCAGCGACAGCGAATCGGCATCGCCCGTGCGCTCATCGTCGAGCCGAAGATCCTGGTGCTCGACGAGCCGGTCTCCGCGCTCGACGTCTCGGTGCAGGCCGGTGTGATCAACCTGCTCGAGGACCTCAAGCACCGCCTCGGGCTGTCCTACCTGTTCGTGGCGCACGACCTGTCCGTGGTCCGGCACATCGCCGACGACGTCGCGGTCATGTACCTCGGCCGCATCGTCGAGTACGGCGCCGGCGACGCGGTCTTCTCGGACCCGCAGCACCCGTACACCCGGGCGCTGCTCTCGGCCGTGCCGGTGCCGGATCCCATGGCCGAGGCTGCCCGCGGGCGCATCCTGCTCGAGGGCGACCTGCCCTCCCCCACGGAGCGCATCGACGGCTGCCGGTTCCGCACACGCTGCCCGCTCTACCAGCTCCTCGACGAGGGCCGGCAGGAGCAGTGCCGCACGATCGACCCGGGTCTCGAGCCCGTGCACGGCCGCGGTGTCGCCTGCATCCAGACCGACCAGGAGCACCTGCTCACCGAGCGAGTCGGCGCGGTCGTCTGACGACGCCGGTCACGTGCACCGCTCCAGATCGTGAGCAGGAATGGTCGGGTCCCGTTCGCCGACTCGACCATTTCTGCTCACCGAGCGCGGCAGTGGACGTGACCAGCAGACGGACGGGAGGCCCGGCGCGCGTCGTGCGCCGGGCCTCCCGTCCGTCCCGTGGTCGCGATCGCGAGCCGCGTCAGGCTCCCAGCCACAGGCTGAGCAGCGAGGCGGCGAGCAGCGCCAGCGCGGCTGCGCCGACCGCCAGGGCCGGCACGTCCCAGCCGCGCACGGCGTCGCCGGCGCCGGTGCCGTCGCGGTGCTCGGACCAGCGGTCGAGCAGCACGGTCATCTCGTCCGGCTGCCGCAGGACCGCCCGCTCACCGCGCCGGGCCGGCTTGGGCCGCGGCAGCGACGGGCCGCCCCAGCACTGGATCTTCCGGCCGGCGAAGGTCTCGATCACGATCTGCCATCGGAGCCGGACGTCGGCGACGGCCTGCCAGGGCACCAGGGTGCGGCGGAGCGGGTTGACCACGGTGACCGCGCGCTCGTCGATCACGATGCAAGGGCGGTAGGTCAGGACCCAGAGCGCCCAGACGAGCACGGCGATCGGGCCGGCGGCACGGAGGACGACGTCCCAGCTCCCCCGGAACGCCGCATCGCCGAGCAGGAACAGCCCCAGGACGGCGACGAGGCCGGACGCCACCGCGCCCCCGCGACCAGCGCGGAGGACGACGGGGCGTCCGGCCTCGTTCGTGTCCAGGTGGATCAGCGTCCGAACTCGAACCCGGCGCCGGGGATGGCGGCCAGGAGGTCCTTCGTGTACTGCTCCTTCGGGGCGGCGAAGACCTCGTCGGTCGTCGCCTTCTCGACGATCTGCCCACGGCGCATGACGCACACGTTGTCCGCGACGAGGCGGACGACCGCGAGGTCGTGGGTGATGAACAGGTACGTCAGGCCGAGCTCGGTCTGCAGCTCGGTGAGCAGGTCGAGGATCTGCCCCTGCACGAGCACGTCGAGCGCGGAGACGGCCTCGTCGAGGACGATGACCTCCGGCTTGAGCGCCAGCGCGCGGGCGACGGCGATGCGCTGTCGCTGGCCACCGGACAGCTCGTTCGGGTAGCGGTTCACCATCGACTTCGGCAGCGCGACCTGATCGAGCAGCTCGAGCACCCGGGCACGACGCGAGGCCTTGTCGCCCACCTTGTGCGTGGCGAGCGGCTCGGCGATCGTGTTCCCGACGTTGTACATCGGATCCAGGGAGCCGTACGGGTCCTGGAACACCGGCTGCACGCGGCGGCGGAAGTCGAAGAGGTCCTTGCCCTTCAGCGCGCCGATGTCGATGCCGTCGAACTGCACGGTGCCGCTCGTGATGCTCTCGAGCTGCAGGACGAGCTTGGCGACGGTCGACTTGCCCGAACCGGACTCGCCCACGAGCGCCGTGGTGGTGCCCTTCTGGATCGAGAACGACACGTCGTCGACCGCCTTGAGCTCGCGCGTGGCGAGGCTCTTGCCGCGCAGCTTGTAGACCTTCTCGAGGTTCTTCACCACGATGAGGTCCTCGGCCGGACGGTGCTCGCGCTCCTGGGCCCGGGCGATCAGCTCGGCGTCGTCGGAGCCGGCGTCGGCGATGTCGACGCGCGCGTGCTGCACCTTCGACTGGATGCGGCGGCTCGCGAGGGAGGGCGCCGCGGCCACGAGGCGCTGCGTGTACGGGTGCTGCGGGTTCGCCAGGATCTCCTTCGAGGGACCGGCCTCGACGACCTGGCCCTTGTACATCACGACGAGCTTCTCGGCTCGCTCGGCGGCGAGACCGAGGTCGTGCGTGATGAACAGCACCGAGGTGCCGAAGTCGCGGGTCAGGCTCTCGAGGTGGTCGAGGATGACGCGCTGCACCGTGACGTCGAGCGCACTCGTCGGCTCGTCGGCGATGAGCAGCTGCGGGCGGCTCGACAGACCGATGCCGATGAGCACGCGCTGCCGCATGCCGCCGGAGAACTCGTGCGGGTACTGCTTGAGTCGGGTCGACGCGTCGCCGAGCCCGGCCTCCTTGAGGACCTCGATCGCGCGGTCGCGGACGGCCGCCTTGCCGGTGGCCATGCCGTTCGCACGGATCGCCTCTTCGACCTGGAAGCCGATCGACCACAGCGGGTTGAGGTTCGACATCGGGTCCTGCGGGACGTAGCCGATCTCCTTCCCACGGATCTCGGACATCTCCTTGTCGCTCAGCCCGACGAGCTCGCGCCCGTTGAACTTGATCGAACCGCCGGTGACCTCACCGGTGCCGGGCAGCAGCTTGATGATCGCCTGGGCGCTCGTCGACTTGCCGGAACCGGACTCGCCGACGATGGCCAGGCGTTCGCCCTGCTCGAGGGTGAGGTTGACACCGCGGACGGCCTGCACGAGGCCGCTCTGGGTCTTGAAGCCGACCTGCAGGTCGGTGATCTCGAGCAGCGGCGCACCGGTACCACCGGTGCGGCTGCTGTTCGGCTGGGTCAGTGTCTCGCTCATCGGCGGGCCCTCGCCTTCGGGTCGAGCGCGTCGCGCACCACGTCACCGAGGAGCAGGAACGCGAGCACGGTGATGGACAGGGCTGCCGACGGCCAGAAGATCGTCGACGGGTTCGTGCGGATCGAGGTCTGGGCGGTGCCGATGTCGAGGCCCCAGCTCAGCGCCGACGGCGGCAGACCGATGCCGAGGAACGACAGGGTCGCCTCGGCCACGATGAACGTGCCGAGCGACACGGTCGCGACCACGATGACCGGAGCGAGCGAGTTCGGGATGACGTGGCGCACGAGCGTCCGGAACCGGCTGACGCCCAGGGCTGCCGACGCCATGACGTAGTCGGCCTGCTTCGCGCTCAGCACGGCACCACGCATGATGCGGGCGATCTGCGGCCACGCGAACGCAGCGAGGACGAGTGCGACGGTGATCGCGTTCCGCGCGGGGATGACCGACATGATCACGATCGCGCCGAGGACGGTCGGGATCGAGAAGAAGATGTCACCGATGCGGGACACGATCGTGTCGAGCCAGCCGCCGTAGAAGCCGGCCAGGGAACCGATCACGATGCCGATGACGGACACCAGGATCGTCGCGACGATGCCGACGATGAGCGAGTTCTGGGCACCCCAGATCACGCGGGCGTAGACGTCCGAGCCCTGACGCGTGAAGCCGAGGATGTGCCCGGCCTCGGGTCCGCCGTCGCTGTTGTCGAGGTTCGACGCCCGCGGGTCGACGTGGGCGAAGAGCCCCGGGAAGACCGCGACGACGATGATCAGCAGGATCAGGATCGAGGAGATCCAGAACGTCGGACGGGTCCGCATGGACTCCCACGCGTCGGTCCACAGGGAACGGGTCTTCTCGTCCTCGTTGACCTGGTCGACCGCCTGCAGTGGGGTTTCTTCGAGCGGGGCGACGTAGTGCGTCGCCGAGCGGGGTGCGGCGTTACTTGGCATAGCGGATCCTCGGGTCCAGGACGGCGTAGAGCAGGTCCACCAGGAGGTTGGCGAGCATGAAGATGATGACCATCACGGCGACGAAGGAGACCACCGTCGGGCCCTCGCCGAGCTTGACGGCGCGGAACACCGTGCCGCCGACACCGTTGATGTTGAAGATGCCCTCGGTGACGATCGCACCGACCATCAGGTTGCCGATGTCGACACCCAGGTAGGTCACCACGGGGATGAGCGAGTTCCGGAAGATGTGCACGCCGACGACACGACGACGGGGCAGACCCTTGGCCGTGGCGGTCCGCACGAAGTCGGCGCTCATGTTCTCGGCGACGCTGGCCCGGGTCAGACGCACGATGTACGCGAACGAGACCGAGGCGAGGACGATCGCCGGCAGGACGAGTTCGCTCCACGGCGCCTCACCGGACACCGTGACCCGGAACAGTCCGAGCTTGATGCCGAAGACGTACTGCAGCACGAACCCGACGACGAAGGTCGGCACCGAGATGAGCAGGAGCGACACGACGAGCGCGGTGGCGTCGAACAGCTTGCCCTTGCGCAGACCCGCGATGACGCCGACGACGATGCCGGCGACGGCCTCGAACACGAGCGCGAGGATCGCCAGGCGCGCGGTGATCGGGAAGGCCGATGCGAGCTGCTGGCTGACGGGCAGACCCGAGTAGGTCACGCCGAGGTCGCCGCGGAACACGCCGCCGATCCAGAGCAGGTACTGCACGATGAACGGCTTGTCGAGGTTGTACTGCTGACGCAGCGTCTCGATGACCTGCGGCGACGGCTGCCGGTCGCCGAACAGCGCGGCGATCGGGTCGCCGGGCAGCGAGAAGACCAGGAAGTAGATGAGGAACGTGGCCCCGAAGAACACGGGGATGAGTTGCAGGAGGCGCTTGCCGAGGTACCAGAGCATCAGATCACTGCCCGGTCCGGAGCGATGTCGATCAGGTTCATTGTGGTGAGGGGTGGACGGTCCGAGGGTCGGCACGGATGTCCGGTGCGGGAGGGCGCCCGCTGTGTGGGGGTGTTGTCACCGTGGTACGGGGGTTCGGGGACCTGTGCGGCCCCCGAACCCCCGTCCGGTGATCGCGAAGCAGGATACCTGCTCGCGCTTCGGTCTCTAGGAGACCTGGATCAGTTGTTGACCTCGATGTCGTAGTACAGCGGCACCGAGTTCCAGCCGAACTTCACGTTCGAGACGTTGTCCGCGTTCCAGACACCGGTCACGTTGGAGTACCAGAGCGGGATCTCGGGCAGGTCCTCGAACAGGAGTTCCTGAGCCTGGTCGAAGGACTTGTTGCCCTCTTCGACGGTCGCAGCCGAACGGCCCTTGGCGAGCAGCTCGTTGTACTCCTTGGAGTCGTACCGCGAGTAGTTGTTCGACGAGCCCTCACCCATGGTCGGGCCGAGGAAGTTGTACAGCGACGGGTAGTCGGCCTGCCAACCGGTGCGGCTGCCGCCCGTGAGCTTGTCGTTCGTCTGGAGGTCCAGGGCTTCCTGGAACGTCGGGATCGCGTTGCCCTCGGCCTTGATGCCGAGCGTGTTCGAGATCGAGTTCGTGACCGCGGTCACCCAGGCCTCGTGGCCACCATCGGCGTTGTACGTGATGGTGAGCGTGTCGTCGTACTTCGAGATCTTGTCGGCCTCGGCCCAGAGCTTCTTGGCCTCGGACTCGTCGTAGTCCAGGACGTCCGAACCGTCGAGGTCGTCGTTCCAGCCGGCGATCACCGGGGAGGTGAAGTCCTTGGCCGGGGTGCGGGTGCCGTCGAAGATCTTGTCGGTGATCTGCTTGCGGTTGATCGCCATCGAGACGGCCTCGCGACGCAGCTTGCCCTCTTCACCCTTCCAGTGGTCGAGGTAGTAGGGCAGGTAGATCGCCTGGAAGATCGCGGCGGGCTGGTTGACGTTCGAGTCCGGGAAGTCGGACTTGTAGGTCTTGAAGGCGCTGTCCGGCACGGCGTCGAGGACGTCGAGGTTGCCGCCCTGGGCGTCGGAGTACGCGGTGTCCTGCGAGGCGTAGAACGTGATCGTGAGACCACCGTTCTTCGGCTTGCGCTTGCCCTCGTAGTCCTTGTTGGTGACGAGCTTGATGGACTGGTTGTGGGTCCAGGCCTTCTTGCCGTCGAGCTTGTACGGACCGTTGCCGATCGGGTTCTCACCGAACGCCTTGGTGTCGTCGTAGAACGCCGACGGCAGCGGCACGAACGCCGAGTAGCCGAGCGACAGCGGGAAGTCGGACTGCGCCGACTTCAGCGTGACGGTGAACTCGTCGTCGTCCACGACCTTGAGGCCGGTGAGCTCGGAGTCCTTGTCGGCGTTGTAGCCCTCGATGTTCTCGAAGAAGTAGCTGGCGCCCTGGGCGTTCGACTTCTGGGCTGCCCAGTTCCACGCCTTGGTGAACGACTCGGCCGTGACCTTCTCGCCGTTGGTGAAGGTGTAGTTGGTGTTCAGCGTGATGTCGAACGTCTTCGAGTCATCGGTGTCGATGCTCTTGGCGACCTCGTTGACCGGCTTGCCGTCGGCGTCGTACGAGACGAGGCCCTCGAAGAGCGAGTCGATGATCTTGCCGCCACCGGTCTCGGTGGTGTTCGACGGGATCAGCGGGTTCTGGGGCTCGCTGCCGTTGGTGGTGACGATCCCGGACGCGTTCGCCGAGCCCGAGCCACCCCCGTCGGAGCTGTTGCTGGAGCAGGCGGTCAGGGCGAGTGCTGTGGCCCCGAGCACGGCGAGGGCTGAGAGCCCGGCGCGCTTCTTGATCAAGGTTCCTCCTGGTGCATGGGACGCGCAGGGCACAGCGGTGTCGCCCGGGCGCGTTTGACCTTTGCACTGTAGGCAAGGTGAACAGCGGCGTCCAAACCCTGGAGCGAACGGTTACACGCCGGTAACCAACTTGCACGATCCTTGCGAGAAGATGCAACATTCGCGCGCCTGCCGGTGAAGGGTGCGTTTTTGTTGCATCCGCATGAAATCCATTGCACTGCGTCACACTTCTGTGCAAGTCGGGGGACGGCCGAGCATCGCTCAGGGGTACGGCTCGCGGGCTGCGCCGAGCGGGGAGGACCCGCCGTGGCTGGCGCGCCGAGTGGTCACGAACTGTCGGTCCGCACGGGTTCTGACGACGGTTCGTGACCGGTCGGCGGAACTGCACGGGGTGTCGTGACCACCCGGGACGCGGCCGTGCCCCGTCCGACCCCCGCCGGACACGACCGCGCCCCGCCCGGAGGACCGGACGGGGCACGAGGCGCTCGGCGACGGAGCGCACGGCGACGACGGGGCGTCGGCGCCGGTCGGGATCAGGCGAAGGCCTCGATCGGCGGGCAGGCGCACACCAGGTTGCGGTCCCCGTACGCCTGGTCGATGCGACGCACCGGCGGCCAGTACTTCCGGCCGCTGATGCCCGGCAGCGGGTAGACGGCCTGCTCCCGGGTGTAGGCGTGCACCCAGTCCCCCGAGATCACCGACGAGGCGGTGTGCGGCGCGTGCACCAGCGGGTTGTCGTCCGCCGGCCACTCTCCGCGCTCCACCGCCGCGGCCTCGGCCCGGATCGCGAGCATGGCGTCGACGAAGCGGTCGAGCTCGGCGAGGTCCTCGCTCTCGGTCGGTTCGACCATGAGCGTGCCCGCCACCGGGAACGACATCGTCGGGGCGTGGAACCCGTAGTCGACCAGGCGCTTCGCGACGTCGTCCACCGTGATGCCGGTGGTGTCGCGCAGCGGGCGGAGGTCGAGGATGCACTCGTGCGCGACCAGTCCGTCGTCGCCCGTGTACAGCACCGGGAACGCGTCGCGCAGGCGAGCCGCGATGTAGTTCGCCCCGAGCACCGCGGCCTCGGTCGCACGGGTGAGGCCCTCGAGCCCCATCATCCGGACGTACGTCCATGTGATCGGCAGGATGCTCGGGCTGCCGTACGGCGCGGCACTGACCGGGCCGCCGGCGTGCGCCAGGCGGTCGTCCGCCTCGGCGGCGGTCGCACCGGAGCGCCGGTCGGCCTGCTGTGCGAACGGGTGCCCGGGCAGGAACGGTGCCAGGTGCGCCTTCGCGGCGACGGGTCCCACGCCGGGGCCGCCACCGCCGTGCGGGATGCAGAAGGTCTTGTGCAGGTTGAGGTGCGACACGTCGCCGCCGAAGTCGCCGAAGCGGGCGTGCCCGAGCAGCGCGTTGAGGTTCGCGCCGTCGACGTAGACCTGACCGCCGGCGTGGTGCACGGCGTCGCAGATCTCGCGGATGTCGTGCTCGTAGACGCCGTGCGTGGACGGGTACGTGATCATCAGCGCCGCGAGGGTGTCGGCGTTGGCTTCGACGCGGGCCCGGAGGTCCTCGAGGTCGACGTTGCCGTTCTCGTCGCAGGCCACCACGACGACCTGCATGCCGGCGAGCACGGCGGACGCGGCGTTCGTGCCGTGCGCGCTCGACGGGATCAGGCAGACCGTGCGCTCGCTGTCGCCGTTGGCCTGGTGGTACCCGCGGATGGCCAGCAGTCCTGCGAGCTCACCCTGGCTGCCGGCGTTCGGCTGCAGGGACACGGTGTCGTAGCCGGTGACCTCGGCGAGCCACGACTCGAGGTCACCGATCATGTCGAGGTACCCCTCGACGTCCTCGCGCGGTGCGAACGGGTGGATGTTCGCGAACTCCGGCCAGGTCACGGCGGCCATCTCGGTCGCCGCGTTGAGCTTCATCGTGCAGCTGCCGAGCGGGATCATGCCGCGGTCGAGCGCGTAGTCCTTGTCGGACAGGTGCTTGAGGTACCGCATCATGCGGGTCTCGCTGCGGTGTGCGCTGAACACGGGGTGCGTCAGGTACTCGCTCTCGCGCTGCAGGGCGGCCGGGAGGCCCGTGGCTGCGTCGCGCACGGCGGTCTCGGTCGCGGGGACGGTCACGTCCACCGCCCCGAGCACGCCCGCGAGCGCCACGACGTCGTCGGGCGTGGTCGTCTCGTCGACGGACAGCTGGAACGTGTCGGCGTCCACGACGTGCAGCAGGTAGCCGGCGTCCTGTGCTGCCGCGACGATCGCCTCGGCGCGACCGACGGCCCGCAGGGTGAGCGTGTCGAAGAAGGCGTCGTGCACGACCTCGACCCCGGCGTCACGCGCCACGGCGGCGAGCGCCCCGGCGGTCCGTGCGACCCGGCCGGCGATGAACCGCAGACCCTCGGGCCCGTGGTAGACCGCGTACATCGAGGCCATCACGGCGAGCAGGACCTGCGCGGTGCAGATGTTGCTCGTCGCCTTCTCGCGGCGGATGTGCTGCTCGCGGGTCTGCAGGCTGAGGCGGTAGGCCATCTGGCCGTCGGCGTCGAAGGACACCCCGACCAGCCGACCGGGCAGCTGTCGCTCGAGGCCGGCGCGCACCGCGAGGTAGCCGGCGTGCGGGCCACCGAAACCGAGCGGGACGCCGAAGCGCTGGCTCGTGCCGACGGCCACGTCGGCACCGAGGTCGCCGGGGCTGGCGAGCAGGGTCATCGCGAGCAGGTCGGCTGCGACGACGGCGATGCCGCCACCGGCGTGCACCCGCTCGATGACGGACGTCGGGTCGACGATGCGGCCCGAGGCGCCCGGGTACTGCAGGATGACGCCGAACGCATCGTCGAGCTGGTCGTCGCTCGGGCCGTCGGCAGCGTCGAACGCGCGCAGCGTGATGCCCACGGCGTCGGCACGGTGGTCGAGCAGCGCACGGGTCTGCGGCAGCAGGTCGGCGTCGACGAGGAACGCGTCGCCCTTGACCTTCGAGGCGCGGCGGGCGAGGAGCATGCCCTCGACCACGGCGGTGCCCTCGTCGAGCATCGAGGCGCCGGCGGTGGCCATGCCCGTCAGGTCGGACACCATCGTCTGGAAGTTGATGAGCGCTTCGAGGCGGCCCTGCGAGATCTCCGGCTGGTAGGGCGTGTACGCCGTGTACCAGCTCGGGTTCTCGAGCACGTTGCGCTGGATCACCGCGGGCGTGTGGGTGCCGTGGTAGCCGAGGCCGATCATGGCGCGGCGGACGGTGTTGCGGCCGGCCTTGGCGCGCAGTTCGGCCAGCGCCTCGGTCTCGCCGACGGCGGCCGGGATCACCGAGTCGGCGACGGGGCCGACGTGGATGGACTCCGGGATCGCCGCACGGACCAGCGCGTCGACCGACGGCTGTCCGACGACGTCGAGCATGGCCTGCTGGTCGGCCGGGGTGGTGCCGATGTGGCGGTCGGCGAAGGACGTCTGGAGGTTCTCGAACGCGGTCATGCGATGGAGGCCCGGTACGCGTCGTGGTCCATCAGGTCCTCGGGGAACGAGGTGCCGTCGACCTTGATCTTCACGAGCCAGCCGGCACCGAACGGGTCCTGGTTGACGGTGTCAGGGGTGTCGACGACGGCGTCGTTGACCTCGACGACCTCGCCCTCGATCGGTGCGAAGAGCTCGCCGACGCTCTTGGTCGACTCGATCTCGCCGATCTGCGCGCCGGCGGTCGTGGCGGTGCCGACGGCGGGGAGCTCGACGTAGACGACGTCACCGAGCTGCTCGGCGGCGTGGTCGGTGATGCCGACGGTGACGGTGTCGCCCTCGACGAGCAGCCACTCGTGGTCGGCCGTGTACTGGAGTGTGGTCTGGTCGGTCATGGGGTCAGCCTTTCGAGGCGCGGCGGTAGAAGGGGAACGCGGAGATCGTGCTGGGGACGGCAGTCCCGCGGACGTCGATGTGGAGGGCCTGTGCCCCGTCCGACACGGCCGCGAGCGCGGCGGGGTCGACGAAGGCCATCGCGACGGGGTGGCCGAGCGTCGGCGAGAGCGCGCCCGAGGTCACGGTGCCGACGACGGTGCCGTCGAGCACGACGTCGTAGCCGGCGCGGGGAGCACGGCGTCCCTCGGTCACCAGGCCGACGAGCACCCGGGCGTCCGCGGACGGGGTGACGCCGGCAGCCCCGACGAAGTCGCCGTCCTTCGCGACGACGCGGCCGAGGCCGGCCTGGGCCGGACGGACGTCGGTGCCGAGTTCGTGCCCGTACAGGGGCATGCCGGCCTCGAGCCGCAGCGTGTCCCGTGCGGCGAGCCCGGCGGGGACGACCCCGCGGTCGGCACCGGCCTCGAGCAGGGCGTCCCACAGCACGGGGGCGGTGTCCGGGGCGGTGTAGACCTCGAAGCCGTCCTCGCCGGTGTACCCGGTCCGCGCGACGAGCACGTCAGCACCGTCGAACAGCGCGTGCAGCACGCGGTAGTACCCGAGTTCGTCGAGCGGGGTCTCGGGCTGCAGGCGGTCGGCGACGACGAGCGCGTCCAGCGTGCCGGCAGCCGCGGGGCCCTGGATCGCGACGAGGGCCGTGGTGTCGGAGTCGTCGGAGACCTCGACGTCGAACCCGTCGGCACGGGCGGTGAGCGCGCTGACGGCGACGTCGCGGTTGGCCGCGTTCGCGACGACCAGGAAGACGTCGTCGTCGGTCCGGTACACGACCAGGTCGTCGAGGATCCCGCCGTCCTCGGCGAGCAGCAGCGAGTACTTGGCGCGGCCGATCGGCATCGTGCCGAAGGACCCGGCGAGCGCGTGGTCGAGGAAGGCGACTGCGTCGGTGCCGGTCACCCCGATCTCGGCCATGTGCGACAGGTCGAAGACCCCGGCGGCCTGGCGCACGGCGTGGTGCTCGGCGAGGTCCGACGAGTAGCGCACGGGCATGCGGTACCCGGCGAAGTCGGTGAAGGTCGCACCGGCGGCCTCGTGCACGGCTTCGAGCGGCGACGAACGCTGACCCGGCGTGGGCAGTGGGGACGGACTCATGGCGGAGTTCTCCTGGCATCGGCAGGGCCCGGCGACGATCGCCGGGTGGAACTCCCCCTCTGTCATGGGCCTGAGAGTTTCACCGCGGCCCGTGAGGTCCGGCGGCTTTCACCGTGGGCGAGACGACCGAGCGTCTGCTTTTCAGAGTGGCCTGTCCGCTGCGGTGTGGGACCTGAGAGATTGACGGGGGGATTGCTCCTTCGGTGCCGTGCGTGCGCCCGAGGGCGCGGTGTACCCGAGGGCACGACGTACCCGGAGGTACGTGCACGGCGTCTCCCGCGACGGATGAGCGGCCGGTGTGTTCAGTTGTCCGCGACGAGCATACCGAGGCCGCGTTTCGAGCGTGTGTCGCGAACGGCCGTTCGACATCTCGTAGAATGCGGGGATGGCCGGACAACGATCGCGCCCCCGCGGGCAGCTGGAGCAGGCGGTGCTCGACGCACTCCGCTCCGCCGACGCCGGGCGCACCGCACGCCAGGTGCTCGACGCGTTCCCGGAGCCCCGCCCCGCGCTGACGACCGTCCTCACCGTGCTCGACCGGCTCGGCCGCAAGGGCCAGGTGGAACGCGAGCAGCACGACGACGCTCCCCTGACGTTCCGCGCCGTGCACAGTCGCGACGAGCAGACCGCCTCCCTGATGTCGAGCGCGCTGGCCGCATCGTCCGACCGCGAGGCCGCGCTGCTGCGGTTCACCGGCTCACTCGCCTCGGACGACCTCGAGGCCCTGCGCCGCGCCCTCGACGCCCGCGCCCGCCCCTGACCGGCCGCGCACCGTGGTCGTCGCCGGCATCGCGCTCATCGTCCTCGCACTCGCGGTGGTGGTGTTCGCACCCCGGGTCCTGACCCGTTCCGCCTGGACGATCGACCTGCCCCGCACCGCGCTGGTCTGCTGGTCGGTCGCGGTCCTGCTCGGCGTCGTCGGCTTCGTGGCCGGCATCACCCTCGTGGTGCTCGCCGACCGTCCGGTCACCGAGCTGTTCGGCGGGGACGACTCCCCCACGCACGGCTTCAACGTCGGCGTCGCGCTGCTCGCGGTCGTCGCGTTCGTCGTTGCGGTCCGGGTGCGCCCCGGTCCGGAACACGAGGCCGTCCGGCAGGCGATGCGTTCCGGCGTCGCCCCGCACCGCGAGATCGACGGCACCCCCGTCGCCGTCGTCGAGGCCGACCACGCACTGGCGTGCGCCGTGCCGGGTCGGAGCGGTGGCGTGCTCGTCAGCACCGGCTTGGCAGACCGGTTGCGCACCGACGAACTGGAGGCCGTGGTCGCCCACGAACGCGCCCACCTGACCCAGCACCACGCGGCTGCGGTCGCGGTCGCGGAATCGATCGAACGTGCGGTCCCGTGGGTGCCCGGCGCGCGCGCGATGGCGCGGTCGACGCGTGTGCTCGTCGAGTTCGCCGCGGACGACGCGGCGGCCCGTCGCGTCGGACGCGACGCACTGCGCCGGGCGGTGCTGGTGGCGGACGGGAGCAGCGCGCTCGGGGCGATCCGTGCCTCCAGGCTGTCGTAGCGCCCCTGTCGGAGGCGAGGAATAGGGTGTCAGCACCGTGAAGCCACTGACCGAAGCCGACATCCGATCGTCGTTCGTGAACGCCACCCCCGACGAACTCGAGCAGCTGCCCATCCCCGGCCTGCACGAGACGCTCTGGGACGAACGCGAGTTCCTGGGCTGGCGCGACCCGCAGGCCGCCCGCCGCGGGTACATCGTGTCCTGGATCGACGAGCGCCCGGTGGGCATCGTCGTCCGGTCCGCCGGTGGCTCGCTGCGCCCCGGCATCGCCGCGATGTGCTCGTTCTGCCACTCGCCGCAGCCCGCGACCCAGGTCCGGCTGTTCTCCGCAGCGCGTGCCGGTGAGTCCGGGCGCAACGGCAACACGATCGGCACCTACATCTGCGAAGACCTCGGGTGCCCGATGCTCATCCGGACCGCGCCGCCGCACCTGAACCCGCCCGCGACCATCGCGATGCGTGGCGCCTCCCTGCTGCAGCGCGTGCAGAACTTCACCGCGGACATCACCGGGACGGCGTGAGCCGGTTCGGCACCGCCCGCTGGGCCGTGGTCGAAGAACTCGGCGACGGGCGGTGGCGGCTGACCCTGCGGGACGAGGCCGACGACGAACTCGGCGCGTTCGGCCTGGGCGTCGAGGGGCCGTGGGACCCCGACGTCGAGCCGCACGTCGGGTTCGTGCTCGTGCAGCTCGGGTTGACGGTGCGCGGGGCTCGGCCGTGGCGCATCGACGAGCTCGGCGACCACCGGGCACCCGTGCTCGCGCTCGGCTGAGCGAGGACGCCCGACCGGCGTCCACCCGCGCAGCCGGTCCGCTCGGTCAGTCCGCGGCGACGAAGTTGCGCAGGATCTCGCGGTCGTCGTCGGCGCGCATCGCCCAGGCGAGCTCGCTGCGGTGGTCGCTGCCCTCGAGCGGCAGGAGCGCCACGGTGTCGGGTGCGGCGACCGCGGCACTCTCCGGCACCACCGTGACACCGAGGCCGACCCCGACCAGGTGCAGCACGGTCGCCCAGGTCGTGGCCTCCTGCACGATGACGGGACGGCGACCACCGGCGGTGACCGGTGCGAGGTTGCGCTCGGTCGCCAGGGCCCCCGCGACCGCCGGGAAGAACACGAACGGCTCGTCGACGAGCTCGGTCCCGCGGATGGCCGCACGGCCCGCGAGCCGGTGTCCACGCGGGACCGCCGCGACGAAGGCCTCGGACCGGAACGGCAGCAGCCGCACGGCGGGGTCCGGGTCGGCATCGCGGACGACGGCGAGGTCGAGCTCGCCGCGGACGATCCGGGCGAGCAGGGTCGACGAGTACCCCTCGGTCAGGTCCACCCGGACCAGGGGGTAGCGCTCCCGGAACGCCTGCACGCGTTCGATCGGACCGAGGGGCAGCGCGGAGACGACGAACCCGACGTCGAGCCGACCGATCTCGCCCCGGCCGACCCGCACCGTCTCGTCGAGGTCCCGCCGCACCTGCCCGAGCAGCGATCGCGCGCGGCCCTGCAGCACCCGGCCGGCGGCGGTGAGCGCGACGCTGCGGCTCGTGCGGACGAACAGGTCGACGCCGAGCGCGCGCTCGGTCCGCCGGATCTGCTGGGACAGCGCGGGCTGCGCGATGCGAAGGCGCTCGGCAGCGCGGCCGAAGTGCAGTTCGTCGGCCACTGCTAGGAACGCACGGAGCTGGCGGAGGTCGACGTCCGGTTCCCGATCCATGCAAGGAGCTTATCGATCGAAGCGAACGAGTATTGGACGTGACCTCATCGTGGTCCGAGGATGGAGCCATGCCCGAAGCGACCTCCACCGTCACCATCGCCGACCTCGCCACCCCCGCGGACGCCGAGGCGTTCCGCACCCTCAACGAGGCGTGGATCACGCGGTACTTCACCCTCGAGGACGAGGACCGCGTGTTCCTCACCGATCCCGTCGGTCGCGTCGTGGAGCGCGGCGGGGCCGTCCTGGTCGCCCGGCTCGACGACCAGGTCGTCGGCTGCATCGGCATCGTCCCGACGACGCCCGGGGTCTTCGAGCTCGTGAAGATGGCCGTCTCCCCCGATCACCAGGGGCACGGCACCGGGCGGAAGCTCATCACCGCGGCGCTCGACCGGGCCCGCGAGCTCGGCGCGCACCGCATCGACCTGGAGAGCAACGCACAGCTGGCCAGCGCCGTGCACCTGTACGAGGCGTTCGGCTTCCGGCACCTGCGCGAGGACGAGCTCGTGCCGAGCCCCTACGTCCGTGCCGACGTCCACATGACGCTCGAGCTGCACTGATGTTCAAGCCGCACTGACGTTCGAGCTGCACTGACGTTCGAGCTGCACTGACGGCGGACCGGCCCGCTTCGGTACGCTCACGGCATGGCGACGTACGAGGTGCAGGCGGTCCGCGAGGCCGGCGCGTGGCAGGTGTTCATCGACGGCTTCATGGTGACCGAGGTGTCCCGGTGGCCGTCCGTCGGGTTCGTGGCCCGCGAGCTCCTCGCGATGGACCGCGACGACGACCTGCGCATCCGCGTCGTCGGCCGCAACCAGTACATCGACTGACCCCAGCGCTCACGCGACGTGCCAGACCAGCCCCTCCTGCGCACTGGACGGGTACGCCGAAGCGATCCGGAACACGGCCTCGCGCAGGGTCTCCGGTGAGCACGCCAGGTTGAGCCGGACGAACCCACGCCCCTCCGACCCGAACCCGAGCCCGGAGTTCAGCGCGACGTACGCGTTCTCGCGCAGCGGCACCGCGGGATCGTCGCCGAGGCCGATGCCGCGGAAGTCGAGCCACGCCAGGTACCCGGCGCGCGGCCGGGTGTAGACGACCCCGGGCAGGTGCTCGGCGAGGAGCTTGGCGAGCAGCCGGTCGTTCGCCACGATGCGCGCCACGACGTCGTCGAGCCAGTCCGTCGCCAGGGTGAACGCCGCCAGGTTCGCGTGCAGCCCGAGGATGCTCGTGCGGCAGGCGACCTCCTCCCACAGGGTGTCGAGCAGGTCCGCGGTCCGGGGATCGCCGGCGACGATGACCGAGCACTTCACACCGGCGAGGTTCCACCCCTTGCTCGCCGAGGTCACGCACACGCTGCGGGCACCGAGCGGCTCGGCGACGGCAGCGAACGGGGTGAACCGCACGCCGGGGTGGGTCAGGGGCGCGTGGATCTCGTCGCTGATGACGAGGACGTCGTACTTCGCCGCGAGCTCGGCGACCGCGACCAGGTCGGCGCGGTCGTGCACCAGGCCGACGGGGTTGTGCGGGTTGCAGAGCAGGAAGACGCCGACCCCGCTGGCGAACGCCCGCTCGAGCCCGTCGAGGTCGAGCCGGTACTGCCCCCACTGCTCGAGCAGCGGGACTTCCTCGACCTGACATCGGGCCTCTTCGACGAGCTCGAAGAACGGCGGGTACACGGGCGGTGTGATCGCGACGCGGCCGCCGTCGGGCAGCGCGAGCCGGAGCGACTCGACGATCCCGACACTGACGTCGGTGGCCAGGTGGATCCGCGACGGGTCGATGTTCCAGCCCCACCGGTCCAGCGCGAACTGCGCGAACGCGGGAGCGAGCGGCCCGGGGCCGTCGAGGTACCCGAGGTCCGACTGCGAGACCCGTTCGATCAGGGCCTGCCGGATCGCCGGCGCGACGTCGTGGTCCATCTCGGCGACGAACAGGGGCAGCACGTCGGGCGCGTACCGCGTCCACTTGATGCTCGTCCGGACCCCGCGGAGCGTGCCGACCGGGTCCTCCTCGTCGCTCGCCATGCGATCCAGCATGCACCGACCGGGAGGCCCGGCGCGAGCCCGCCCGTCATCCTGCGTCGTCTACCGCACACCCTGGGACGCAGGGCGTCGCCCCGCATACTGTCGGTCCCATGAGCACGAACACCGCCGACAAGGCCGTCACCCTCAAGCAGCTGCACGAAGCCCCCGAGATCCTGCGCGTCGTGAACGTGTGGGACGCGATCACCGCGAAGGTCGTCAGCGACCTGCCCGGCACGAAGGCGATCGCCACCGCCGGCCACTCGATCGCCGCGTCGTACGGGTACGAGGACGGCGGGATGCCCCTCGACCTCGCCCTGTCCGGGGCAGCGATCGTCGCCGCCGCCACGGACCTGCCGGTCACCGCCGACCTGGACGACGGCTACGAGGACCCCGCCGAGACCATCCGGCGCGCCATCGGTTCCGGCATCGTGGGCGCGAACGTCGAGGACCGCCTGCGCCCCTTCGACGAGGCCGTCGCCCGCGTCGCGGCGATCACTGCCGCTGCCCAGGCCGAGGGCGTCGACTTCCAGCTGAACGCCCGCACCGACGCGATCGCCCGCGGCGGCGAGCGCCCGATCGACGAGAGCATCGAGGACGCGATCGCGCGTGGCACGGCGTTCCTGGACAACGGCGCCGCACTCGTCTTCGTGCCCGGCGCGATCGAGCGTTCCGTGGTCGAGCGGCTCGTCGCCGGTCTGGGCCGCGGCAAGCTCTCGGTCATCGGTCTGCCCGGCGCCCTGCCCGCTGCCGAGTACGAGGCGCTCGGCGTCGCCCGCATCTCCTACGGTCCGCTCACGCAGCGCGTCGCGCTGCGCGCGCTCCGCGACCTGGCGACCGACCTGTACGCCGACGGCGTCGTGCCGGAGGACACCCCGACCCTGAACTGACGAAGCAGACGGACAGGAGGCCCGTGGCGGTGTCGCCACGGGCCTCCCGTCCGTCCTGTGGTCGCGATCGCAACCCGCTCAGCTCAGCCGAGCGCCGGGTACAGCGCGGGCGTGGTTCGCGCCTTCGTCTCCTGCTCGAAGGCGTAGCCGAGGCCGATGACCGTGCTCTCGTCGAACGAGCGGCCGAGGAACTCCAGGTTCACGCCGGCACCGGTGATGGTGTTGTCGGCAGCGATCGCCTGACCCATCGGGACGGTGACCGCCGGCATGCCGGTGTTGGGGCTGAGGCGCATGTTCGTCGACTGCGTGCCGTACGGCGTGCCCGACGGGTAGACGAGCGCGTCGAGGTCCTGGTCGTCGAGCATCTGCGTCACGAGCTGCTTGCCGGTGGCGAGCTGCGTCGTGTGCGACCCCGTCGGTCCGGCCCACGCCTGGTACTGCGCGTCGGTGATCAGGTCGCGCGACTGGTAGGTGCTCTTGCGGCTCGGCACGTACTCACCCGAGGCCAGGATGCCCTGCAGGGAACGCGCGGTGACGTCGGGGTCGAGGTGCTTCGCGACGTACTCGTCCAGGTCGTGCTTGAACTCGTTCGTGCTGCCGCTGCCCTCGGACAGGACCCGGTTGAAGGCCGTCGTCGCGGTGATCGGGACGACGGTGGCACCGGCGGCCTCGAGCTTCGCGACGGAGGCGTCGAACAGGCGCTTCGTCGTGGCGTTCGTGCCGACCATGCTCGTCACGTAGCCGATGCGGGCGCCCTGCAGGGAGTCGGCGTCGAGCGACGACGTGTACGACGTCGGCACCTTGCCGGCCTGCGCACTCGTCGCCGGGTCCGCCGCGTCCACGCCGGTGACGGCGTCGAGCGCGACCGCGGCGTCGGTCACCGAGCGGGTGATCGGGCCGCCGGTGTCCTGCGACAGCGCGAGCGGGATGATCCCGTCACGGCTGGTCAGGCCGACCGTGGGCCGGATGCCGACGAGCTGGTTGTACGTCGACGGCACACGGATCGAACCGCCGGTGTCGGTGCCGAAGCCGATGCCCGCGAGGTTCGCGGAGATCGCCGCACCGGTGCCGCCGCTCGAGCCGCCGGCCGTCTGCGCCGTGTTGTACGGGCTGGCGACCAGGAGCGACGAGCCGGCGGGCTGGTTCGACGAGAACTCCGAGACGAAGCCGTAGGCGAACTCGTCGAGGCTGGCCTTCGCCAGGATCACGGCGCCGGAGTCGCGCAGACCGGTGACCATGGCCGCGTCGGTGTCGGTCTGGTTGTCGTCCCAGCAGCCGCAGCCACCGGTGGTCGGCATGTCCTTCGTGTCGTAGTTGTCCTTCACCGCGATCGGCACGCCGAGCAGCATGCTCGTCATCCCGTGCTCGGCGCGCTCGGCGTCCGCGGACTTCGCGGCGGCCAGGGCGTCGGCGTTGGTGGTGACGATCGAGTTGAGCGCGCGCCCGGTCGACGCGGTGTCGACCTTGGTACGGTCGTACGCGGCGATGCGGTCGAGGTACTCCTGCGTGATCGCGACCGAGGTCGTGACGCCGGCGTTCATCGCGGCCTGCATGTCGATGGTGGACGCCTCGACGAGCTGGAACGGGCCGTCGTCGTAGATCATCCGCTGGGACAACCCGGCCAGGTCGGCGACGCTGATGGTGCCGTCGGCGTCGGTGTCCGCGGCGCTGACCGTCGCCCAGTCGGTGCTCGCGGTCGTCGCACCGAGGTGGTCGGTGAGCACGGCGAGGTCGGCCTTCGTCACCTGGTCGTCGCCGGTCAGGTCGAGGTCCGTGTAGTACGGCGCGAGCATGGCGGCGGGGCTGGCGTCGACGGCCGCGGGTGCTGCGGCGGCGGTGATCGCGGGGGTCGCGGCGAGGACGGTGCCGACGAGGGCGATGAGCGAGGCGCCGGCGACGGCGGTGCGCTTCCGGGCGTGCTTCGTGATGGCGTCCGGCTTGATGGCGGTCATTCTGCTGCTCCGGTGCGCTCGCGGCGGGCGCGGCGCGCCCGCAGGGTGATCAGGGTCCCGCCGGCGGCGAGGAGGGCCAGGGACGCGGCGATCCACGGCGCGACGTCGGCGCCGGTCCAGGCGAGGTCGCCGCCGGTCGGACGGTCGTCCCCTCCGGCTGCCGCCACGGCGGTGGCGCCGCTGGTCGGGTCGGTGCCCGGTGCCGTCGGGTCGCCGGGGGCGGTGGGGGTACCCGTGCCGCTGCCGGCGCCGGGCTGCGTGGTCGCGCCCGGGGTCGGTGTGGCCGTCGGGGCGGTGGTCACGGCCGCCGCGACGACGACGGTGGTGCTCGCCGGGTCGTCGAGGGTGGTCGACGTGCCGTCGGAGCCGACGAGGGTGATGCTCGTGACGTCGAGGTCGACACTGGCGACCGCAGTCGGGGTCAGCGAGATCGAGGTGGCCAGGTCGCCGTCGAACGCCGGCGAGGTACCGAGGCGGGTGTGCACGATCGTCAGGGCGTCGCCGTCCTGCTCGACGCTGTCGAACCCGCCGTCCGGGCCGGTGACGCTGTCGTCCCGGTACTGCACCGAGTCGGCTTCGAGCGTGATCTCGTACGCGTAGACGTCGGCGGTGTCGGGGATCGTCAGGTCGACGTCGAACGCCGTGCCGACGGTCGCGGTGGCCGGGGCGTCGATGGTGGCGGTGGTCGCGGTGGGCGCCGCCTGGGCCGGAGCGGCCGTCAGGACGGCGAGGCCGAACGCCCCGGCGGCGACGAGCGTCGAGGAGACGATCGTCGCGCGGGGGCGCAGCCGTGATCGGTGCTGCATGGGCGCAGTTCCTTCGGGTGGGGTGGAGGGGTACTGAGCGGGTACTCAGTGAACCGAAAGCTAACGGGGCGCTGTTTCCGGTTCTGGCCCGGCACGTTTCCGCCCCGTTACGGCTCGTTCCTGCCGCTACTGTCGTGCCATGTCGGTCGACGTCGCAGCCCTGCTCACCCCGCCCTCGCCCGTCGCTGCGCGCGCCCTGGACGTCGTGCGGGCGTGGTCGTCACCGGCTCTCGTCAACCACTGCCGAAGGTCGTGGGCGTGGGCGGTCCTGCTCGCCCCGACGGTCGACCTCGAACCCGACCCCGAGCTGCTCTTCGTCGCGACGATGCTCCACGACCTCGGCGTGACCCCGTCGTTCGACGCCCACCGGGTGCCCTTCGAGGACGCCGGCGGCGCGGTCGGTTCGGTCTTCGCGCTCGGAGCCGGGTGGGACGCCGTGCGAGCCCGTCGGGTCGGGGAGATCATCGAGCGGCACATGTGGCGGTCCGTCGACCCGGAGCTCGACGCCGAGGGGCACCTGCTCGAGGTCGCGACCTCGCTCGACGTCTCCGGAGTGGGCTTCGACAGGTGGTCGGCGGACGACCTGCGGGCCGTCACGGCCGCGCTGCCCCGCCTGGACTTCTCGGCGACCTTCGACGGGCTGATCCACGACCAGGCTGACCGCAAGCCGTCGTCCGCGGCCGCTCGCCTGGACGGGTCTGGCAACGTCGGCGCTGGCGGGGACCGCTGGGCGGCGTTCCTGGTCTCGTGACGGGCCCGGTCCGCTGGACTTCCTCGCATGGTGTGCGTATAGTGTTCTTTTGGTGCACTGCAGCGAACCCATCTGACTCGCGCACACCACCCTCTCGACACCGACTCACCCGAGTCGCATTCCACTCGAGACACCGCTCGATCCGAACGGACGAGCTGCACGTTGAAACTCGACGTGCGCGCCCGCACTCGATGCGTCGCGCTGGACTGAGACGTCCGCCGACACCGAGTCGCCCTGGCGCCGAATGACCAGGAAGTACAGCACCATGACCAGCAACGAACGAATCACCGTGTTCGGGACCGCACTCGCGGCCCCGACGATCACCCCCGACCGCATCGCCGAGTTCCCGGTGCGCGACGACCGCTCGCAGCGCGAGTACCTCGTCCGCATCGCGGCCGACGACCTGCAGACCTTCGTCACCCGCGGCACCCGTCTGGACGCCGTCGGCGAGGCCGGCTGGACCGTCCCAGGCCGCTCCTGGGCGGGCGAGGCCAGCCGCACCCTGCTGCAGGCGCAGTCCGTGCGGGCGGGCGAGATGGCCCTCGCGGCCTAGGTCACACCAGCACCACCACGAAGCGCCGCCGAGTCCGCTCGGCGGCGCTTCGTGGTTCCCGGGGCAGCCCCGGTGCGACGCGTCAGTACTCGCCCCTGATCACGAAGAACGAGCCGCGGATCGTGCCCGCGAGCTTCGACCGCTGCCGGGCGAACTTGAACTTGTCCGCGAGTTCCTCCGGCACTTCCATACCGTCGGAGAGCTTGAACCCGACCGCACGCTTGCCGCCCGGTTCGAGCGTGTAGAGCACGTTGATCGCCAGGCCGGACTCGTAGAAGACGTAGGTCCAGCGGACGCCGTCGACCACTGCTTCGGTGGCCTCGAGCGGCGGGGACGCGATCACGAGCCCCCGCTCCTCCACGAGCACGCGGGCGACGTACTCGACCAGCTCGGGAGCCTCGACGGCAGGACGTGTGGTGAGGTCGTGGTCGTACTTGTTCTTGAAGTAACGGGCCTCGTTCGCACGGAGGCCGGCGAGCGCATCCACCACCGGCGAAGTCTCGAGCCCCACAGTGGAGACGTTCACGAAGTCGACGACGTACGGCATGGGGCCTCCTCGGCACTGGACGAGCTGAATCTAGTCCCCCATGCCACTTCATCAGCAAGGGCGAGTCCCTTATAGTCGGGAGCTATAGGGGAGGTCGCCATGCGGGTCGAACGTGCTGCGGAGCTGATCCGCGCTGCCCGCGAGGACCTCGGTCTCTCGCAGACCGGTCTCGCTGCCGCCGCAGGCATGCAGCAGCCCACCATCTCGGCGTACGAGAGCGGGCGAAAGCAGCCGCGCCCGGAGTCGCTCCGGCGGATCCTCGAAGCGGCCCACACCCGCCCGAGCATCCCCCTCGCGATCTACGCCGACGCGATCCTCGACGAGGCGAAGCGCTTCCACCTCGACGACGTCCGCGTCTTCGGCTCCGCTGTTCGCGGTCAGGACACCGAACACAGTGACATCGACCTGTTGGTCCACCTGACCCCCACGGCATCGCTGTTCGATCTCGGTGGGTTCGCGCACGAGGTCGAGCGCATCACCGGTTTCGAGGTCGACGTCCTCACCGACGACCTCGAGGACGACGAGCACTTCGCCCACGTCCTCGACGAAGCCGTGCCGCTGTGATGCCGGCTCCCCGGTTCACGCCTCGACCCCGCAACGACCGTGACCCTTCTGCCCTCGAGGAGCGGTGGCCGTCGCTCCAAGCCAGCTTCCTCGACCTGCTCGCCGAGTGCGCCATGATCGTCGAGCACGGGCGGAACGAGTTCGACGCGGCCCGCAGCCTCACCTACCGAGCAGCCGAAGCGGTCATCATCCACTTCGACGACCTGCTCGGTCGCATTCCCCCGGACCGGGAGGCACGACTTCCGTCCGACCTGTCACTCACGGCGGTCCGGAAGACCCGCAACATCCTGTCCCACGACTACCGGAAGGCGCGGAAGGAGATCGTCTGGGACGCGATCGAGCACCGCATCCCGGCGGTCATCCTCGCGCTCGTCGACTGATCATGCCCGGCCCGATGCCGACTCCATCGGTCGGCTTCACTCGTACCCGTCGAAGCGGTAGCTGATCTGTGGGTCGTACAGCGGCAAACCCAGGTCGACCACCGCCGAGATGACGACGTTCCACTGCTCCGGCTCCATGCCGTAGCAGGTCGTGGTCACCATCTGCGGGCTGTAGCTCACGTCGACCGCGCCGCGGTCCCCCGGCCCGGCGAGCATCGTCTGGTCTGCACCGTCAGCGCGGGTCCTCTCGATGGCCCAGTCCGGGAAGGCGGCGATGAGCGCAGCCTCGACGGCCTCGTGGTCGAGGGCCTCGAGTTCGGGGACGTGCTCACCCTCCACCAGGCGCTCGTACACCTGCGCGGAATCGAGTCGCTTGATCGTGCGCCAGAAGGCGAACTGTTGACTCATGCGTCCCCCGGCCTAGTTGTTGAAGCGGAACTCCACCACGTCGCCGTCCTGCATGACGTAGTCCTTGCCCTCGATGCGGGCCTTGCCGGCAGCGCGGGCCTCGGCGATGGAGCCGGTCTCGACCAGGTCGTCGAACGAGATGACCTCGGCCTTGATGAAGCCCTTCTCGAAGTCGGTGTGGATGACACCGGCAGCCTGGGGAGCCTTCCACCCCTTGCCGATCGTCCACGCTCGGGCTTCCTTCGGACCGGCCGTCAGGTAGGTCTGCAGCCCGAGGGTGTCGAACCCGATGCGGGCGAGCTGGTCGAGGCCGGACTCGGTCTGCCCGGTCGACTCGAGCAGTTCGGCGGCGTCGGCCGGGTCGAGGTCGATGAGTTCCGACTCGACCTGGGCGTCGAGGAACACGGCCTTCGCCGGCGCGACGAGCGCCGCCAGCTCGGCCTTGCGGGACTCGTCGGTCAGGATCGCCTCGTCCACGTTGAAGACGAAGATGAACGGCTTGGCCGTCAGGAGCCCGAGTTCAGCGATCGGCGTGAGGTCGATCGACGTTGCGGACAGCAGCGTGCCCTGCTCGAGCGCGGCACGGGCCTCGCGAGCGGTCTCGAGCACGATCGGCTCGGCCTGCTTCAGCTTCAGCATCTTCTCGTACCGCGGGAGCGCCTTGTCGATGGTCTCCATGTCGGCGAGGATCAGCTCGGTGTTGATGACCTCGAGGTCGTCCTTCGGGGAGACCTTGTTCGCGACGTGCACGACGTCGTCGTCGGTGAAGCCGCGGACGACCTGCGCGATGGCGTCGGCCTCACGGATGTTGGCAAGGAACTTGTTGCCCAGGCCTTCGCCCTCGCTCGCACCCTTGACGATGCCCGCGATGTCGACGAACGACACCGGCGCCGGCACGGTCTTCTCGGAGTGGAACAGCTCGGCGAGCTGGTCGAGTCGCGGGTCCGGCAGGTTCACCACGCCGACGTTCGGTTCGATCGTCGCGAACGGGTAGTTCGCGGCGAGGACCTGGTTCTTGGTGAGGGCGTTGAACAGGGTCGATTTGCCGACGTTCGGGAGACCGACGATTCCGATGGTGAGAGCCACGGAAGCACAGCCTACCGGCGGCGACCTGCCGGGGCCGACCCGGGCCTCCAGTCCGTCCGTCAGAACAGGGGACGCGACCCGCCCAGTGTGGCCAGCCACAGGATCGCGACGAGGAGGCCGTGGGCCGATCCGGTGACCGCGACCGCGACGGCGGCGCCGGCCGCGACGAGCGCGGCGGCCAGGCCGACGGCACGCCGCGTCGTGTGCGGCGCTGCGTCGACGCGCTCCGCCTGCGCCAGCAGCTCGTCCATGTCGTGCGGTTCCCCCATGCGTCGACAGTAGCCACACGCAACGCCGACGGGAACGGAGGGCGATGTCGGAACCCCGTGCGACGATCGGGACCGTGCCGTTGAACTTCACCGCGATCGACTTCGAGACCGCCAACAGCTCGCCCGCCAGCGCCTGCTCCGTCGGGCTGGTGAAGGTCCGCGCCGGCCGGGTCGTCGATCGGGCGTCGTGGTTCATCCGCCCGCCGTTCGGGCACGACGCGTTCCTGGAGTGGAACACGCGGATCCACGGCATCGTCGCCGAGGACGTCACGCACGCCAAGACGTGGGAGCAGCAGTACCCCGACCTGGTGGCCTTCGCCGAGGGTGACGTCCTGGTGGCGCACAACGCGCGCTTCGACATGGGCGTCATCGCCGGTGGGTGCTCCGCGACGGGGATCGACCTGGCCGAGCACCACTCGCTGTGTTCCCTGGCCGTGGCCCGCAAGACCTACACGCTCGACTCGTACCGCCTGCCGGTCGCCGCGATGGCCGCCGGGTTCGAGGGGTTCCAGCACCACGACGCCGCTGCCGACGCCGAGGCCTGCGCTGCGATCGTCGTGCACGCCGCCGGGCACCACGGGGTCGAGACGGTCGAGGCGCTCGGCGCGGTGACCCGGGTGGCGATCGCCCCGGTCCGCGCACGTGCCGAGAAGCCGAAGGCCGCGAATCAGCCACGGCTGTCGAACCGGCCGATGGTGTTCGCCGACTGACGCAACGCCCGCTGCGCGCGGCCGGTGTGGCACATCCCCGGTGGTATTGTCACGACAATGCCGTCGGCACCGACGCCGGCATCTCCGCACGTGTGAAGGACCGCGATGACCAACGAAGGCCAGCTGCCGTCCGACCTGTTCATGGACCTGGACCGGTCGGGTCCCATGCCCCTCTACTTCCAGGTCGCCTCGCGCATCGAGGAGTCCATCCGCTCCGGCGCGATGCCACCGGGTGCCCGGCTCGAGAACGAGATCGCCCTCGGTGAGCGCCTCGGCCTGTCGCGGCCGACGATCCGTCGTGCGATCCAGGACCTCGTCGACAAGGGCCTGCTGGTTCGCCGCCGCGGCATCGGGACCCAGGTCGTGCACGGCCCGGTCACCCGCAAGGTCGAGCTGACGAGCCTGTACGACGACCTGGCGCAGGGTGCGCAGGCTCCGGCGACGAAGCTCCTGCAGCGCAACGACGTGCCCGCATCCGACGAGGTCGCTGCGGCGCTCAGCCTCGAACCCGGCACGACCGTCGCGCACATCCGACGGGTGCGGTTCGCCGAGGACGTCCCGATGGCGATCCTCGAGAACTACCTGCCGCCGGAGTTCCTCGACCTGACCGACGACGACCTGCAGGCGCACGGGCTGTACCAGCTGCTGCGCGGCCGCGGCGTCACGATGCGGGTGGCGAAGCAGCGGATCGGGGCCCGTGCGGTCACCGACGAAGAGGCCGGCCTGCTCGAGATCGAGGACGGCGACCCCGTGCTCACGATGAGCCGCACCGCGTACGACGCCTCGGGCCGTGCGGTCGAGTACGGCGTGCACTGCTACCGCCCCGACCGGTACTCGTTCGAGGTCACGCTCGTCGACAAGTAGGCCGTTCGGTCAGGTTCCGTCGCCGGGGCCGCTCGTCGAGGGGTCACAACATGCCGTCGGTCGTGCGCCGAGTGGTCACGAACTGTCGCCCGGGCGTCCGGCAACCGACAGTTTGTGACCACTCGGCGGACCTGAGCGGGGTGTCGTGACCACACTGCGTCCGAGCCCGCCCTCGGTTGCGCCGACCTCAACCGAGCGCGGGTACCCCGAGCTCACCCGTGACGTACTGGGCACGCCCGAAGCCGAACGACCAGTCCTGCGGCCCGTTCTCGACGTAGCCGATGAAGACGTCCTCGGACGCGACACCGATCGCCGCGAGGGCATCGTGGATCGCCCGGTACAGCGCGGCCTTCGCCTCGTCGGTCCGCCCGCGCTGCGTGAACACCTGGATGACGACCACACCCTCGGTGCGCTCGAACCCCAAGCCGGCGTCCTCGGCGATGATCTGCTGCGCCGGGTGCTCGGTGATCACCTGGAACCGGTCACGCACCGGGATCCCGTACACGTCGACGATGGCCTGGTGGATGGCGTCGGCGATGCCACGGACGGCCTCCGGCGTGCGGCCGGTGGCGAGGTCGATACGGACGAGCGGCATGGTGCCTCCTGGTTGCTCAGACTTTGTCCTTACATACTAACAAGCAACCACGGCGACGTGTCTAGAACCTCGGCGTCGGCGCCCCGTACGTCAGGGGTCCGTCGACACGAGCGACATCGTGCCAGGCGCCGTCGACCAGCGAGGCCTCCGCCGCCTCCACGATCGACGCCGCAGCCATCCCGTCGGCGACCGAGGGCGCGAGCTGCTCCCCGCGCTGCACACTCGCGATGAACTGCGCCGCCTCGATCGTCTTCAGGTCGTCGTAGCCCATCGCGGTGCCGGCGCCGGGCTGGAAGCGACCGAATTCGCCGTCCCCGGGGGCGACGGAGTGCGTGGCGTACCCGTCGACCTCCTGCCCGTCCAGGTACACCTTGAGCTCGTTGAGGCGCTGGAAGTCCCACCGGACCGAACCGCGGGTGCCGTAGATCTCGAGCGTGTACTCGGCGTGCGGCCCGCGCATCACCCGACTCGAGTCCATCGTGCCGACCGCACCGTCCTCGAACCGGAACAGCAGCGCGGCGTAGTCCTCGTTCTCGACAGCACCGAGCTCGCCGGTCGCCGCGGCGCTGCGGTCGACGATGCCGGCAGCCGGCCGGGGACGCGACTCGATGAACGTCTCGGCGAGCGCACTGACCGAGGCGATCCGCCCGACCACGTACTGCGCCAGATCGAGCCCGTGCGACAACAGGTCGCCGAGCACACCCGATCCGGCACGCTCGCGCTCGAAGCGCCAAGTCAGCGGTGCCGCCGGGTCGGACGAGTAGTCGGCGAGCAACGATCCACGAACGTTCGTGATGCGTCCGAGCCGCCCGCTGCGGACGAGTTCACGGGCGCGCTCGATCGCCGGGGCGTGCCGGTAGTTGAAGCCGACGCTCGTGATGACGCCGGCCCGCTGCACCGCCTGGTGGATGGAGCGGGAGTCGCTGGCGTACCGCCCCATCGGCTTCTCGATCCAGAACGGCTTGCCCGCCTCGGCCGCGGCGACGGCCATCTCACGGTGCAGGAAGTTCGGCGAACAGATGGACACGACGTCGACCGCCGGGTCGGCGAGGACCTCGTGGTAGTCGGCGACGGCCCGCTCGTACCCGAGCCGGGTCAGCGCCTGGTCGCGTGCCGCCTCGATCGGGTCGGCCGCCACGACGAGCCGCGGCTGGACGCCGAGCTCCGGGAAGTGGTCCGGCAACGCTCGGTAGGCACGCGAGTGCAACCGCCCCATCCAGCCGACCGAGATCAGCCCGACGCCGATGCTGTCCATGGAGAACTCCTTCGTTCAGGTGACGCGCGTTGGAGCGCGACAATGAGCCTAGCCCACGCGGCCGACTTTGTCAGCACATGACGCAACCGTCTGGAGGCCCGGTGCCGGTCGCGGGGACCGGCACCGGGCCTCCAGGCTGATGCGGCAGCGCGCGGGGCGCGACCCGTCGTTGCGACCGCGGATCGCACCGCGCAGCAGATCGCGTCTCAGACCGCGGGGACGAGGATGTCGCGGACCAGGGCGTCGAGCTTCGCGTCGGCGTCCAGGAACTGCCGGAGCGTCGTCACGGTCGCACCGAAGCGATCGAACTCGTCGATCGTCATGCCGTCCACGTCGTAGCCGCGGGCGAACTCCGGCGTCGCGGCCCGGAGCGCCTCGATGACGTGCGCGGGGACCTCGTCGTCGATGGCGTGCGGACGGAACGGGAACGCGTTGTCGTTGATGTCCTTCGTCCACTGGAACGGCGGCGACACCACCAGGTCACCGCCCTGGAACTCCGACCACTGCAGTGCGTTGCGGAACGCGGCGACCAGGACGCGCGAGCGGAACCCACGCTCCTGGAAGACGCGGTAGGCGTTCTTCACCGCGGCGACACCGGCCCACTCGAGGATGCCGGGGTCCACCATCACGTGGTCGCGCTTGACGACGGTCTTCAGCCAGTCGTCGAAGCGGCCGGCCATCAGGGTGACGACGTGGCCGAACTCCTGCTCCGGCAGGCCCTCGGCAGTACGGCGGTCGAGTGCCCGCTCGATGGCCTCGCCCACGGCGACGACCTGCGGCACGGTGAACGACACCGTGGCGTTGATCGAGACGCCGCGGTAGGCGGCTTCCTCGATCGCGGCGATGCCGACCTTGGTGGCGGGGATCTTCACGATGATGTTCGGCGCGAGCTGCGAGAACCGGACGGCCTGCTCGACGAGCGCGTCGGCGTCGCGGTGGAACCTGGGGTCGGTCTGCATGGACAGTCGACCGTTCCGGCCGCCGGACGCCTGGAACGCGGGCAGCAGCTGCGCCGCGGCGGCGATGGAGAGCTCCTCGACGGCCTTCCAGCCGATCCAGGACTCCCCCGCCGTCGGGTGCTCCTCGGCGATCTCGCGGATGCGCGGGACCCAGGTGTCCGGGTCCTGCTGGATGCAGGTGTACGCGATCACCGGGTTGCAGGTCGCACCGACGGCGCCGTACTCGTGGATGGCGGTCGACAGTTCGCGCGGGTCGGCGGAGTCGTTCCACAGGGCGGTCGGGGTCTGCTCCGCGGCCTGCAGGGTGACGGGACGGGAGTCGGCGGCGGTGGACGCCTGCGTCTCGAGGGTGGTGGTCATCGTTGGAGTCCCTTCGTGATCGTGTCGAGCTGGAACCGCGACACCGCGTCGGCGTTCTCGTCCTCGGCGAAGACGCTCGAGACCGCGACGGTGTCCTCGCGCGCCGAGAAACCGACCCGGTCGAGTGCCGCCCAGAAGGCGTCGAAGTCGACGTCCGCCTGGCCGACCGGCAGGTGCTGGTGCACGCGGACCGGGTTGCCGGGCGGATTCGTGATGTACCGCAGGCCGTGCGAGCGACGGTGGTCGTACGCGTCGGCGACGTGGACCAGCTGCAGCGAGTCACCGGCGGCGTCGATGATCTCGTCCATGTTGCCGCCGTAGTGGAACGTGTGGCAGGCGACGTAGACGAAGCCGACGTGCTTCGAGTTCAGGCCGCGGATCACCCGGAGCGCCTCGAGCCCGTCCTCGACGAAGTCGTCGGGGTGGGGGTCGATGAGCACACGGACGCCGGCGTCCTCGATGATCGGCAGCAGTTCCTCCATCGACCGGTAGAACTGGTCCTCGGACTCCTCAGCACGCTCGGGGCGGCCGGAGAACTCCGTGTTGATGGTGTCCACACCGAGGCGCTTCGTGATCTCGATGACCCGCTTCCACTTGCGCACCGCAGCCTGTCGGGCGTCCTCGTCCGGCCCCGACCAGCGCAGCACCGGCAGCACGCTCGCCACCTGGACCCCGGCGTGACGGCAGGCCGCGGCGAACGCGTCGACCAGGTCGTCGTCGGCCTTGGGGTGCCGGTAGAAAGGGATGAAGTCCTTGTGCGGGGTGAGCTGCAGGTACTCGTAGCCGAGCTCCGCCACCTTGCGCGGGAACTCGAGCAGCGACAGGTCGTGGTGGAACGGGGTTGGGTCGAGCGCGATCTTCGGCATCGATCAGGCCCCGGCGAGCGCGGCGGTCTCGTCGCTCGTCGCGTCGCTCGTCTCGTCGTAGAACGACGGCTTGGTGACCGCGTACTCGACCACTTCGTGCGCGCCGGACTGCTGGGCGCGGACCGCGACCTCGGCGACGACGGAGGCCGTGTAGCCATCCCAGGCACTCGGCCCGTCGATGCCGCCGGTCCGGGCAGCGTCGACCCAGCGCTGGACCTCTTCGTCGTAAGCGGCGGCGAAACGCTCCTTGAAGGACGGCGTGACGCCCTGCGAGGTCGCTCCGGCTGCGACGAGCGAGAGCGAGGTGTCGCGGCCGATGGAGGCGACAGCGGACTCGAACACGGCGTCGGTGGTGACCTGGTAGCCGAACTGGGCGTTGACGTTGATCTCGACGATCGCCATGGTGCCCGACTCGGTGGTGAACAGGACGAACTGCGGCTCGGGCAGGTCGGCCGGCGCGAGGGAGTTCTTCCGCGGCTTCTTCACCTCGACGCTCGTGATCGCTTCGCCGGTCAGGAACGGGATGATGTCGATCTCGTGGATCACCGAGTCGTGGATGAGCATCGACTCGCTGAAGTTGGGCGGCGTCGTCGGGTTGCGGTGCGCGTGGTGCAGGGCGAGCAGGGCGCCGTTCGCCCCCGACTCGCGCAGCGCCTTGAGCTCCTGGTACCCGGAGTCGAAGCGGCGCATGAAGCCGACCTGGATCACGGGTCGGGCGGCGTGCTGCTGCTCCAGCTCCACGATGCGCAGGGAGTCCTCGGCGCTGGTCGTCAGCGGCTTCTCGCACAGGACGGTGAGCCCGCGCTCGAGCGCGGTCACCAGGATCGGCTCGTGCAGGAAGCCCGGCGTCGCGATGATGACGGCGTCGATCTCGGTCTGCTCGAGTGCCTCGTCGAAGGACGCGGCGGTGATCGCGCCAGGGGCCAGGGCGGCCGCCGCGGCGGCACGGGTCTGGTCGGGCTCGACGACGGCGACGACGTCGGCGTTCGAGATCTTGGCGGTGATGCGGCGGACGTGGTCGGCGCCCATCATGCCGGCGCCGACGACGGCGACGCGGAGGTTCTGCGTGGTGGTCATGGTGGTGTTCTCCTGGGGTTCGTTGACGCTGCGTGGACGGCGCGTCAGGAGGCGCGGGCGGCCGAGGTCGAGCCGAAGATGTGCTGGAAGGTGCGCTCGGCGATCGGGCCGGGGGCGTCGACGGAGCAGCCGTACATGTCCTGCTCGACGATGCCGAAGACGTCCGGGTTGATCGCGGCGACGGCCTCGATGATCGGGGCGAGCTCCGGGGTGCCGTGCGGCGGCTCGGTCATGATGCCCTGCGACACGGCGGTCGCGAACGGCACGTCGTTCTTGAGCACGTCGAACAGCAGGTCGGTGTCGACCTGCTTGAGGTGCAGGTAGCCGATGCGCTCCGGGTGGGCGGCGATGAGCTTGAGGTTGTCGCCGCCGTAGTAGGCGAAGTGGCCGGTGTCGAGGCAGAGGTTCGTGTACTCGGGGTTCGTGACCTCGAGGAACCGCACGGTCTCCTTGTAGGTGCCGACATGGCTGTCCGCGTGGGTGTGGAACTGCTGGTGGACGCCGTACTCCTCGAGCAGCGCCTTGCCGAGCTGGTCGTGGCCCTTGCCGAGTCGCTCCCACTGCTCGTCGGTGAGTGTGCGCGCCTCGAGCACCTCTTCGGTGGCGTCCGAGCGCCACAGGTCGGGGATCGTCACCAGGTGCTCGGCGCCGAGCTTCGCTGCCAGACCGGCGACCGCGACGGCCTGGTCCCACGCACGCTGGAACTGGTCCTCGCCCTTGTGGAAACCGGTGAAGACCGTGCCCGCCGACAGCTTGAGCCCGCGGGATTCGAGCTCGTCGGACAGCTGCGACGGGTCGGTCGGCAGGTACCCGTACGGGCCGAGCTCGATCCACTCGTACCCGGCGGCGGACGCCTCGTCGAGGAAGCGCTGCCACGGCACCTGCTTCGGGTCGTCCGGGAACCAGACGCCCCACGAGTCCGGGGCGGTTCCGATACGGATCGAGGCGGGCGCCGCGTCGGTGGCGGGGCTGCCGATGGGGGTGGCGGTGTCGGTCATGACGTCGCTGTCGCTTTCTGTCTCGTGAACGGTTCAGCCGAGCAGCGGACGCTGCGTGGCGACCTGCTGCTCGTACTCGGCTCGGGCGGCCTGGGTGCTGGGGAGGGTGGAGGTCTGCGCGACCGGCACGTCCCACCAGCCGTCGCCCTCGGGGGCGTAGACCAGCGGATCGGAGTTGATGTGCACCAGGGTGGTGTGGTCGTTCGCCTTCGCCTGACGCAGCGCGGCCTTCAGGTCCTCGATGCTGTTCGGACCGGGCTGCACCTCGATGACGTCGACGCCGTACGAGCGGGCGTTGGCGGCGAGGTCGACGGGCAGGGGCTCGCCGTTCTCGAACGACTCGGTCTCGTCGAGGTAGCGGTACTTCGTGCCGAAGCGCTCGGAGCCGACGGTCTCGGACAGGTGCCCGATCGACGCGTACCCGTGGTTCTGGATGAGCACGACGATGATCTTGATCCCCTCGGCCACGGCGGTGACGAGCTCGGTGTGCAGCATGAGGTAGCTGCCGTCACCGACCATCACGATCGCGTCGCGGTCCGGAGCTCCGCGTCGGACGCCGATGCCGCCGGCGATCTCGTAGCCCATGCACGAGAACGCGTACTCCACGTGGTACCCGAGTTCGTCCCGGACCCGCCAGAGCTTGTGCAGGTCGCCGGGCAGCGAGCCCGCCGCCTGGATCACGACGTCGCGCGGGTCGGACACCGACTGCACGGCGCCGATGATCTCGGGCTGACCGGGCAGATCCGCGCCGGACGGCGCGAACGCGCCGTCGACGGCGGCGTCCCACGCCGCCTTCAGCGAGGCGATCTCGGACGCGTAGCCGGGCTCGACGACGTACGCCGTGTCCGACGTGAGCGACTCGGCCAGGGCGACCAGGGCTTCCCGGGCGTCCGCGATCAGCGGCAGCTGCGAACCGTGCTTGTAGGCGTCGAACGCGGCCACGTTGACGTTGACGAACGTGACGTCGGGGTTCTGGAACGCCGTGCGCGACGCCGTGGTGAAGTCGCTGTAGCGGGTGCCGATCCCGATGACGACGTCGGCCTGGGCGGCGATCGCGTTGGCGGCCGCGGTGCCGGTCGCACCGATCCCACCGAGGTACTGCGGGTGGTCCCAGACCAGGGAACCGCCACCGGCCTGCGACGTGCCGACCGGGATCCCGGTGGCCTCGACGAAGGCGCGGAGTTCGTCGGCGGCGTCGGAGTACAGCACCCCGCCGCCGGCAACGATGACCGGACGCTTGCCGGCACGGATCGCGGCCACCGCACGCTCGAGCGGACCGCGCTCGGGCAGCGGACGGCGGATGTGCCACTCGCGCGGCTGCAGGAACGCGACGGGCACGTCGAACTCCTCGGCCTGGACGTCCTCGGGCAGGGCGATCGTCACCGCACCGGTCTCGGCCGGGTCGGTCAGGACCCGCATCGCGGCGAGGGCGATCGAGAAGAGCTGCTCCGGACGCTCCACGCGGTCGAAGTAGCGCGACAGCGGCCGGAAGGCATCGGTGACCTGCAACGACGTGTCGTGCGGCAGCTCGATCTGCTGGAGCACCGGGTCGGTGGTGCGCGTGGCGAAGGTGTCCGACGGCAGCAGCAGCGCCGGCAGCCGGTTCGTCGTGGCCAGCGCCGCGGCGGTCAGCATGTTGGCGGCACCCGGGCCCACCGATGCCGTTGACGCGTAGGTCGCACGGCGGCGGTGCATGCGGGCGAAGCCGACGGCCTCGTGCACCATGGCTTGCTCGTTGCGGGCCTGGTGGTACGGCAGCAACCCGGGCTGCTCGACGTGGAGCTGTTTGATCGCCTGACCGACCCCGGCGACGTTGCCGTGCCCGAAGATGCCGAAGATCCCCGGGATGGTGCGTTCGCGGACGTCGCCGTCGACGGTCCACTGGTTGGCCAGGAACTCGACGAGTGCCTGGCCGACGGTCATCTTCCGCGTGGTGGTGGTCACGCCTGCTTCCTTTCGTAGGGCAGTCGTGGGTCGATCGATTCCGACGCCCACGCCTGCCGGACCCACCCGTGGGCCGGGTCGTCGGTGATGTTCCAGACGCGCTCCGGGTCCGGCCCGGCCATCACGTTGAGGTAGTACATGTCGTAGCCCGGAGCGGCGACCGCCGGGCCGTGCCAGCCGTACGGCACCAGGGCGATGTCACCGGTCCGGACCTGCCGGAACTCGTCGATGACACGGTCGTCCGAGGCGTACGTGCGGTGCAGGGCGAACGGGTCGGAGGCCTCGGGAGCGATCGACTCGAGCCCGCGGGACACCGCTGCCTCGTAGTAGTAGATCTCCTCGAGGTTGGACTCCGACCCGGGCACGTTCGTGTCGTGCTTGTGCGGCGGGTACGACGACCAGTTGCCAGCCGGCGTGATGACCTCGCACACGATGAACTTGACGGCGTCGAGCGCGGCCGGCGTGCCGAAGTTGTGCACCTGACGACTCGACTGCCCAGCGCCGCGGAGCTCCACCGGCACGTCCGGCCGGGCCACGTAGGTGGTCGGCTCGACGGTGTCGGTGGGGGCTTCCGCGACGGCGAACCGCCCGCTGCCGGTGATGGTGGCCGCGGACCCCGAGCCCAGGTACAGGACGTCGGTGGGGCCGTCGAAGACGCTCCCACGCCCCTGCAGGGCCTGCTCGCCGTCGCCGGCATCGCCCGAGTGGGCCACGTGGAACGACCCGGCGAGCGGCACGATGATGCGTTCCACGGCGTCGGCCGGGAGGCGCAACTCGCCCCCGTCGGTCAGCGCGCCGGTCCGGAGCCCGGTGTGCGCCCACCCCTCGATGCGACCGTCGACCACGTCGGTCCAGCCTGCCTCGGGCCGGGAGCCCGCCGGGATGAACCACTGGTCGTGCTGGTGCTGTTCGTTCGCCATGCTGCGGGTCAGTTGTTCGACGGGAAGCCGAGGTTGATGCCGCCGTGCGACGGGTCGAGCCACCGGCTCGTGATCGCCTTCTGACGGGTGAAGAAGCTCACGCCGTCGGCACCGTAGGCCTTGTGGTCACCGAACAGCGAGTTCTTCCAGCCGCCGAACGAGTAGTAGGCGACCGGCACCGGGATCGGGACGTTGATGCCGATCATGCCGACCTGCACGTCGCGCTGGAACCGCCGGGCGGCGCCACCGTCGTTCGTGAAGATGGCCGTGCCGTTGCCGTACGCGCCGGAGTTGATGAGCTCGAGGCCCTCTTGGTAGGTGGCGACCCGCACGACGCTCAGCACCGGACCGAAGATCTCCTCGGTGTAGACGCGGCTGGTGGTGGGCACCTGGTCGATCAGCGTCGGGCCCAACCAGAAGCCGTTCTCGTCGCCGTCGGGTCGGACGGTGCGGCCGTCCACCACAACCACCGCACCGTCCTGCTCTGCGACCTCGATGTACGAGGCGACCTTGTCACGGTGCTGCTTCGTGACGAGCGGCCCCATGTCGCACCCGCGACGACCGTCGCCGATGCGCAGGGTCGCCGCGCGGTCCTTGATCTTCTGGATGAGCTCGTCCGCCACCGGCTCGACGGCGACGACGACCGAGATCGCCATGCAGCGTTCGCCGGCCGAACCGAAGCCGGCGTTGATCGCGTTGTCGGCGACCAGGTCGAGGTCGGCGTCGGGCAGGACCAGCATGTGGTTCTTCGCACCGCCGAGGGCCTGCACGCGCTTGCCGTGCTTCGTGCCGGTCTCGTACACGTACTGCGCGATGGGCGTGGAGCCGACGAACGAGATCGACTCGACGTCGTCGCTGGTGAGCAGACCGTCGACGGACAGCTTGTCGCCGTTGAGCACGTTGAAGACGCCGTCGGGCAGCCCGGCCTCCTTGAACTTCTCGGCGAGCCAGATGGCGGCCGACGGGTCCTTCTCGCTCGGCTTCAGCACGACGGTGTTGCCCGCGGCGATCGCGATCGGCAGGAACCAGAGCGGCACCATCGCCGGGAAGTTGAACGGGCTGATGATGCCCACCACGCCGAGCGGCTGGCGGATCGAGTAGACGTCGATGCCGGTCGAGACCTGGTCGGAGAACTCGCCCTTCATCAGGCTCGGGATGTTCGTGGCGAGTTCCACGACCTCTTGCCCACGGGCGATCTCCCCCAGGGCGTCGTCGATGACCTTGCCGTGCTCGCTCGTGATGATCTCGGCCAGCTCGGCCTTGTCGCGGTTCAGGATCTCGCGGAACGAGAACAGGATCTGCTGGCGCTTGGCCAGCGACAGGTTGCTCCACGCCGGGAACGCCGCCTTGGCGCTGCCGATGGCCGCCTGGATCTCGGACTCGTCGGCCAGGGCGACCTGCTTCGTCGCGACGCCGAGCGCCGGGTCGTACACGGGGGCGGTGTTGCCCGACGCGGATTCGACGCGCCTGCCGTCGATCCAGTGCCCGACCGTGGTGGTGGTCGTGTCGGTGAGCGTCATGCGTTGCTTCCTTCCGAGATGGACGAGTCCATGGTGGTGGCGCCCGCGAGCCGAGCGGCTGGGTCGTGGGCATCTGTGGAGAACCCGCCCCGGGCCTCCTGGCTGTGGACGAGACCGGCGGCCACGTCCACGGCGGCGGCGACGTCGCCGTCCGAGGGGTAGAGCAGGGTGCGTCCGACGACCAGGCCGCGGACGCCGGGAAGCGCCAGGGCGTCAGCCCACTTGGCGTACGTCTCCAGCGGGCGCGAAGCCGGGTCGCCGCCGAGCAGCAGCGTCGGCAGCGTCGTCGCCGCCATCACGCGCTCCATGTCGTCGACGACGGGGATCTTGAGCCAGCTGTAAGCGCTGGACTCGCCCAGCCCCGCAGCGATCGCCATCGAGGTGATCACGGCATCGGCCGACAGGTCGTTGACGACCCGGCCGTCCCGCCACTCGGACATGAACGGCTCGAGCATGATCGGCAGCTGGAGTGCCGCGGCCTCGCTGACGGCGCGGGCCGTGGCCTCGAGCGTCGGCGCGGTGCCCGAGTCCTCCAGGGCGATGCGCACCAGCAGCTTGGCGAAGTCGAGCCCGGAGTCCTTGATGGCCTGCGCCGAGTACGCCGTGTACCGGTCGTCCATCTCGAACGTGGCGCCGCGGAGTCCACCGCGGTTCATCGACCCGACGACGACCTTGCCGTCGAGGGCGCCGAGCAGCGCGAGGTCCTCGAGGATGTCGGGGGTGCCGAGCACGCCGTCGACCCCCGGCCGGCCGAGGGCCGTGACGAGCCGCTCGAGCAGGTCGTAGCGGTCAGCCATCGCGGACTCGTCGTCGCGCACCGCCAGCGCACCGCGCGCGGGGTGGTCGGCGGCGACGATGAAGAGCTTGCCGTCGTCGGCGAGCAGGGAGCGCTTGCGGCGGGCGTCGAGCGTGGCACGCACCAGGTCGGGCTGGCCGGCACGGATGTCGCGGAGGCGCTGGAAGTCAGCGGGGCTGAGCTCAGGCATGGGTCTTCTCCTCGGTGTTCGTCTCACCAGTGTTCGTCTCACCCGTGTACGTCTCACCCGTGTGATTCGTGCCCTCGGCGGGGTTGTCGGTCAGGAACTGCTCGATCTCGTCGCTCGTCGGCATCGCCGTCGAGCACTCGAACCGCGTCGCGACGATCGCGCCGGCGGCGTTGCAGAACGCCAGGATCCGCTCGAGGCTCCAGCCCTGCAGCAGGCCGTGGGTCAGCGCGCCGCCGAAGCCGTCGCCCGAGCCGAGCCCGTTCACGACGTCGATGTGGTGCGGACGGAACTCGACGAACTCGTCGCGGGTCTTCGCCAGCACGCCCTTCGGCCCCTGCTTGACGATGGCGATCTCGACGCCGCGGTCGAGCAGGGCGTCGGCGGCGCGGACCGGGTCGGTCTCCCCCACCGCCACCTCGCACTCCTCGCGGTTGCCGACGGCGACGGTGGCGTGCTCGAGGGCGATCGCGACCTCGCGCGTCGCAGCCTCGGGGCTCGACCAGAACATCGACCGGTAGTCCAGGTCGAGCACGGTGTGGGTCTTCGTGCTGTTCTGCGCGGCGGACCGGGCTTCGTACGCCACGTGGTGCGCCTGTCGGCTCGGCTCCTCGCTGAGGCCGGTCACCGTGGTCCAGAAGATCTTCGCGCGCTCGATCTCGTGCAGCGGCAGGGACTTCGCCGTGATCATCAGGTCCGGCGCCTTCGGGGCCCGGTAGAAGTAGAGCGGAAAGTCGTCCGGCGGGAAGATCTCGCAGAAGGCGACGGGGGTGTTCAGCCCCTCCACCGTCTCGACGAACGCGTTCGCGACCCCGTACTCGGGCAGCGTGCGGGCGATGTACCGGCCGAAGGGGTCGTTGCCCGTCCGGGTGATGACCGCGGCGTCCGCGCCGTGGCGAGCAGCGGCGATGGCGACGTTCGTGGCGCTGCCGCCGACGGACTTCGAGAAGGTCGAGACGTCCTCGAGCGGGCCGGTCTGCTGCGGGTAGATGTCGACGCTGACGCGTCCCATCGTGATCACGTCGTAGGCGTGGGGAGCGTGGTTCGTCATGCGACGCGGTGGACCTTCCGTGCGGCTTCATCGGCGGACGATCACGACTGTACACCCTGTTTGCCCTAATGTCATGACATGGATTCCGCGGTCCGTCACGTTGGTCCCGCGGCGCTGGTCACGCCGGATCCGCGGGGCGCGCAGGAGTGCCGGGAGGCGCGGTGTCAGTGGGTTCTGCCAGGGTCGCGACATGCAGATCCTCGCCCTGGTCATCGGTCTCGTGATCGGCATCGCCGTCGGTGCGGTCGTCGCCTGGTCGCTCGCCCGCTCGCGCGCGGGCGTCGACGCCGCGTCGGCCCGTGCGACAGCCGAGGCGCTCCGCGGCCAGCTCGAGGCGGCCCGGCGCGACGCCGAGGAACGCCTCGATGCCCAGGACACGCAGTACCGCCGCCAGGTCGACTCGCTCGAACGGCGCTCCGCCGAACTCGAGCACCTGGTGCAGCGCATGCACGGCGTCGACGCGGCGCGCAACCAGAACGAGTCCAGGGTGCTCTCGGCGCTCAGCCCCGTGGCGCAGACGCTCGACGTGATGCGCACGAAGATCGCCGAGCTCGAACAATCGCGGAGCGAGCAGTACGGCGCGCTGTCGGCGCAGCTCCGGTCGGCCGCCGAGTCGGAAGAGCGCCTGCGCGCCACCGCCGACACCCTGGCCAGCGCCCTGTCGTCGAACAGCACGCGCGGCGTCTGGGGCGAGACGCAGCTGCGCAACGTGGTCGAGGCCGCCGGGCTGCTCGAACGGGTCGACTTCGACGTGCAGTCCTCTGTCACCACCGCCGTCGGCTCCGCCCGCCCGGACATGGTCGTGCACCTGCCCGGCGGCAAGACCATCGCCGTCGATGCCAAGGTGCCGTTCAGCGCCTACCTGCAAGCAGCCGAGATCCCGGCGACCGCCACCGGTGCCGAGGCAGCACGACGCGACCAGCTCATCGCCCAGCACGTCAAGGCGCTCCGCGCGCACGTCGACGCCCTCGCCGCACGGGAGTACTGGACCGGCTACGACGCCTCCCCCGAGCTCACCGTCGCCTTCATCCCGTCCGAGTCGCTCATCTCGAGCGCCCTCGCCGCCGACCCCGGCCTGCTCGACCACGCCTTCCGCAAGCGCATCGCACTCGCCTCACCCGTGACCCTGTGGTCCGTGCTGAAGACCGTGGCGTTCTCGTGGCAGCAGGACGTCGTGTCGCAAGAGGCGCACGAGCTCTTCAAGGTCTCCCGCGAGCTCTACGGCCGGCTGTCCACGATGGCGGGGCACGTCGACAAGCTCGGCCGCTCGATCCGGGGCTCCGTCGTCGACTACAACCGCTTCGTCGGGTCGCTCGAACGCCAGGTCCTGCCGAGTGCCCGTCGGTTGTCGCTGCTCGACGAGTCGAAGGTGATCGCGGACCCGGCGTCGATCGAGGACGAGCCGCGGCTGCTCACGGCCCCGGAGCTCGTCGGCGCCGTCGACGAGGACTGACGGCGGAGCGCAGCGCAGCGCGACGTCCGGCGCAGCGGCGCAGCGGCGCGCCGCACCGCGCCGCACCGCACGGCACAACGGAAACCCGTCCGAACCACGGGATCGCGTGGTCCGGACGGGTTGCAGTGGTGCAGCGCGGATCCGCGCCGATCAGGACCGCGTGCGGATCAGAACCACTTCTCCGCCCGGTGGTCCGCCTGGATGCGGCGGATCGTGTTCGAGCGCGAGCGGAGCACGAGCGAGTCGGTGTGGATGACGCCGCGCGAACGACGCACGCCGTCGACCAGGACGCCGTCGGTGACGCCGGTGGCGACGAAGAACGTGTTGTCACCGGTGACCAGGTCGTCCTGGTCGAGGACCTTGTCCAGGTCGTGGCCGGCGGCGATGGCGCGCTCGCGCTCCTCGTCGTCCTTCGGCTGGAGCTTGCCGAGGATCACGCCGCCGAGCGCCTTGATCGCGCACGCCGTGATGATGCCCTCGGGGGTGCCGCCGACACCGACGCACATGTCGATGGTCGAGCCGGGCAGGGCGGCGGCGATGCCACCGGCGACGTCACCGTCGAGCAGCAGTCGCGTGCCGGCACCGGTCGCGCGGATGGCGCGGATCAGCTCGTCGTGGCGCGGACGGTCGAGCACGGCGACGACCATGTCCTCGAGGTCCTTGCCCTTGGCCTTCGCCAGCGCGCGGATGTTGTCACCGATCGGCTTCTCGAGGTCCAGGACACCGCGACCCTCGGGGCCGGCGGCGATCTTGTCCATGTAGAAGACGGCGGAGGGGTCGTACATCGAACCGCGGTCCGAGACGGCCATGACGGAGATGGCGTTCTGGCGGCCGGCGGCGGTGAGCGAGGTGCCGTCGATCGGGTCGACCGCGATGTCGCAAGCCGGACCGTGCCCGTTGCCGACGTGCTCGCCGTTGTAGAGCATCGGGGCGTTGTCCTTCTCGCCCTCACCGATGACGACGACGCCATCGAAGTTCACCGTGCCGAGGAACTTGCGCATCGCGTCCACCGCAGCACCGTCGGCGAGGTTCTTCTCACCCCGCCCGACCCACGGCTGCGCACGGATCGCGGCGGCCTCCGTCGCACGCACGAGCTCGAGCGCGAGGTTGCGGTCGGGCTGGAGGAACAGGGCACCGGTTTCCGTAGTGGGAGTCACGACCCGAGCCTACCGACCGGCGGCCGACCCGCGGTCCGGACACCGGGCCCGTGCACGCATGTGCACGCCGGACGTGAGCCGACCGCGTGACCCGGACCGCGCCTCCCCCAACCGGCACGGCCGGTGCGCCGCTGGCGCGCCGCACCGGAACCGGCGGTCGGGGCCCAGAGCTTCTGACTACGATCGGCGGGGACATCACCGAAGTCGAAGGAGATCCACGTGCCCATCGCAACGCCGGAACAGTACGCCGAGATGATCGAACGCGCGAAGGCGGGCAAGTTCGCGTACCCCGCGGTCAACGTCTCCTCCTCGCAGACCATCAACGCGGTCCTCCAGGGCCTGCAGGAAGCCGGTTCCGACGGCATCCTCCAGGTCACGACGGGCGGTGCCGACTACTTCGCCGGCCACACCATCAAGAACCGCGCAGCGGGTGCACTCGCGATGGCGAAGTTCGCCCACGAGGTCGCCAAGAACTACGACATCACGGTCGCGCTGCACACCGACCACTGCCCGAAGGACGCCCTCGACGGCTTCGTCCTGCCGCTCATCGCGGCGAGCGAGGAAGAGGTCCGGCAGGGTCGCAACCCGATCTTCCAGTCGCACATGTGGGACGGTTCGGCCGTGCCGCTCGACGAGAACATCGAGATCGCGAAGACCATGATCGAGAAGACGCGGAACATCAACGCGATCCTCGAGGTCGAGATCGGCGTCGTCGGCGGCGAAGAGGACGGCGTCCAGCACGAGGGCACGAACGACGCGCTGTACACCACCCCGAACGACGTCGAGAAGGTCGTCGACGCACTCGGTCTGGGTGACAAGGGCCGCTGGATCGCGGCGCTCACCTTCGGCAACGTGCACGGCGTCTACAAGCCGGGCAACGTCAAGCTCCGCCCCGAGCTCCTCGGCGAGATCCAGGCGTCGGTCGCGGCGAAGCACGGCACCGGCGAGAACCCCCTCGACCTCGTCTTCCACGGCGGCTCCGGCTCGACCGACGACGAGATCCACGAGGCCGTCCGCAACGGCGTCATCAAGATGAACATCGACACGGACACGCAGTACGCGTTCACCCGCTCGATCGCCGACTCGATGTTCCGGAACTACGAGGGCGTCCTGAAGATCGACGGCGAGGTCGGCAACAAGAAGCAGTACGACCCCCGCGCCTGGGGCAAGGTCGCCGAGACCGCCATGGCGGCTCGCGTCGGCGAGGCCGCGAAGGTCCTCGGCTCCGCCGGGAACACCCAGGGCTGAGCAGGTCCGTCGGGTCGGGTCCACCGGCCTGGAGGAACGGGGTGCGTCCGACGGACGCGCCCCGTTCTGCGTCGGGTCGTCTCCACCGCGTGCCACGATGGACGGGTGACCGTCGACGCCATCGCCTCCGAGTTCGCCCAGTTCGTCACCGAGTCGCCCACCGCGTTCCACGCGGCGGCGGCGACCCGTGACCGTCTCGTCGCCGCCGGGTTCACCGAGCTGTCCGAACTCGACGCCTGGCCGACCGAGTCCGGTGCGTACGTGGTGGTCCGCGACGGCGCCGTCATCGCGTGGCGCCTGCCCGACGGTGCCGGCCCGACGACGCCGTTCCGGATCCTCGGCGCCCACACCGACTCCCCCGGCTTCCGCGTGAAGCCGAACCCCGGCGTCCGCACGGGCGGCTGGGAGCAGCTGAACGTCGAGGTCTACGGCGGCGCGCTCCTGTCGACCTGGTTCGACCGCGACCTGCGGATCGCCGGCCGGGTCGTCGACGCCGACGGCAGCGTGCGGCTCGTCAGCACCGACGCCGTCGCCCGCATCCCGAACCTCGCGATCCACCTCGACCGCGGGGTGAACGACGGCAAGGAGATCGACCGCCAGCGCCACACCCTGCCGATCGTCGGGGTCGATGGCGACGCCGGTGGGACCGCTGTCGTGGAGTGGCTGCTCGCCCGGCTCGGCGAGGGCGCCGTGTCGTGGGACCTGTTCCTCGCCGACACCCAGGTGCCGGCCCGGATCGGCATCGAGCGCGAGTTCCTGGCGTCCGGCCGGATGGACAACCTGACGAGCGTGCACGCCGGACTCCGGGGCATCGTCGACGCGCCGACCGACGGTGACCACATCCCGGTGTTCGGGGCGTTCGACCACGAGGAGATCGGGTCGTCGACGCCGTCCGGTGCCGGTGGTCCGTTCCTCGAGGACGTCCTCGGCCGTGTGCAGGAGGGCCTCGGCGCCACCCGCTCCGAAGCGGCCCGGGCCTTCCGTGCGTCGTGGCTGCTGTCGAGCGACGCCGGGCACCTGGTGCACCCGAACCAGCCGGAGAAGCACGACCCGACGAACCGACCGCGCCCGGGAGCCGGACCGCTGCTGAAGATCAGCGCGAACCAGCGCTACATGACCGAGGCGAAGGGCGAGGCCGTCTGGGCAGCCGCGTGCGAGACCGCCGGTGTGTCGTGGCAGCCGTTCGTCAACGTGAACACGATCCCCGGCGGCTCGACCATCGGCCCGATCGCGGCGACCCGGCTCGGGATCCCGACGATCGACATCGGCGTCGGACTGCTGTCGATGCACTCGATCCGGGAGCTCGTGCACGTCGACGACCTGGCCGCCCTGCACGGAGCGGTCGCCGCCTTCCTGGCCGGCTGACCTCCGGCCGGCGTCGGCTGGCTGGGGTGGTCACGACTCCCCGCACGCGCAGGGCCGAGGGGTCACGAAGTGTCGGTCGAGTCGGTGCCAGACGACACTTCGTGACCACTCGACGGCGGGGCCGCGGCGTGTTGCGACCACTCGGCGCGCGGAGGCCGGCGGCGCGAACAACCCCGCGGTCAGGCGGTCAGGCGCCGGACTGGCGCAGCATGAAGTCGACGAATGCCTGGTCCTGCATGACCACGACGACGAACGCGATCGTGCTGATCGCCGTGGCGACGACGGCTCCGACCAGCGGCACCCAGAACGTCCGCCTCCGTGCCCGGAGCCGGCGGATGGACCACCAGGCAACCAGGGCGAACACGACCACGTTGGTGATCGCGGCGATGGCGGCCGCCGTGCTCAGGGCACTCGGGTCGTTCAGCGCCGTGTACTGGGTCTCGAGGGTGCGCCGCACGGTGGAGGCGACCTCGCCCACCGAGAGGGACTGCACCACGGAGACCAGTCCGAAGGCGAGCAGCCCGACGGTGAGCACGAAGTCGGCCGGTGTGCGACCGAACCGGCTGCGGACCATCGACCGCTGCGCCCCGGCAGGGACTGCGCCGGAGCGAGCATCCGTACCAGTGCGGTCGCCGTCGGAGCGGTCGCTCGGAGCAGCGTCGCGTACGCCGGTGGCGGGGGCCTGGTCCTGCCGCTCCCGTGCCTGACGCTCCCGCTCCTGGCGTTCCTGCTCGACGAGGACCGGGTTCACCCAGCCCTCGGGCGCGTACTCGCCGTACCCGGGGGCGGGACGGCCCTGGGGCCGACCGCTCGCGGGACCGGCGGCCGCCGTCGGGGACGCACCCCGGGCCTCCTGGCCGGCACCAGCCCCGGCGTCACCGTGGTCCGCCGGGTCGCGACGCGGGACCGAGGACCAGCCGTCCGAGCCGCTCATGCCCGACGCCCGCCGAGCGCGCGCGTCGGGTTGCCCGAGGCGTCGGTGCGGAGCTCCTTGGGGAGCGAGAACATCAGGTCCTCGTGTGCGGTGACGACCTCTTCGACGGCGGCGTAGCCGGCGTCGGCGAGCTGTTCGAGCACCTCGGCCACGAGTTCTTCCGGCACGGACGCACCGCTCGTCACGCCGACCGTCTCGACACCGTCGAGCCACTCCTGCTGGATCTCCTCCGCGTAGTCGACACGGTGAGCGGCGCGGGCACCGTGCTCGAGCGCGACCTCGACCAGGCGGACGCTGTTCGACGAGTTCGCCGAGCCGACGACGATCACCAGGTCGGCACCGGGCGCGACCTTCTTGATCGCGACCTGGCGGTTCTGCGTGGCGTAGCAGATGTCGTCCGACGGGGGGTCCTGGATGGCCGGGAACTTCTCGCGCAGCAGCCGCACGGTCTCCATCGTCTCGTCGACGCTGAGCGTGGTCTGCGACAGCCAGACGAGGTTGTCCGGATCGGAGACGGACAGTGCGGCGACGTCGTCGGGGCCGTTCACCAGGATCGTGCGGTCCGGGGCGTGCCCCATCGTGCCCTCGACCTCTTCGTGGCCGGCGTGGCCGATCAGGATGATGGTGCGCTCGGCCTTGGCGAACCGGGTGGCTTCGCGGTGGACCTTGGTGACGAGGGGGCAGGTGGCATCGATGGCGTGCAGGTCGCGTTCGGCGGCACCCGCGACGACGGCCGGCGACACACCGTGCGCGCTGAAGACGACGTGCGAGCCCCGGGGGACCTCTGCGACGTCGTCGACGAAGACGGCACCGCGCTGCTCGAGCGTCGACACCACGTGCACGTTGTGGACGATCTGCTTGCGGACGTAGACGGGCTCGCCGTACTGCTCCAACGCCTTCTCGACCGCCACGACCGCGCGGTCCACCCCGGCGCAGTAACCACGGGGGGCCGCGAGCAGCACCTTCTTGGGGCCGGCGACCGGTTCGTCACGCAGTCTGCCCCGTGCCGCGTGCACACGCGGCGGGGCGAGCGGGACCGTGTGGCCGTTGGTGATCGTCACGTCCCCGATGATAGGTGAGCGGCACGCACGCGACCTGGGCGCGCGGAGTGCCTGTGGAGAACACGACGTCCGTCCCCTGTCACCGGTCTCGGGCACGATGGACGTCCCAGCAGGACGAGGAGCGACATGGCGATCGAACAGGGCCCGCCGACGGCCGACAACCCGTGGCCCGTGGCGCTCCTCGGCGCGAAGCTCCGCGACTGGATCGACCGGCTCGGCACCGCCTGGGTCGAGGGCGAGATCACGCAGTGGAACGTCGCCGGGGGCAACGTGTACGGCAAGCTCAAGGACGTCGAGGTGGACGCCACCGTGTCGTTCTCCATCTGGTCGAGCGTGCGCTCCCGGGTGCCGGCGGACATCAAGCAGGGCGACCGGGTCGTCGCCGCGCTCAAGCCGAACTACTGGGTCAAGGGCGGCTCGCTGACGATGCAGGTCGTCGAGATGAAGCACGTCGGGCTCGGTGACCTGCTCGAACGCCTCGAGCGCCTCCGCCGCACCCTCGCCGAGGAAGGGCTGTTCGACCCGTCCCGCAAGCAGCGTCTGCCCTTCCTGCCGCACCGCATCGGCCTGATCACCGGCAAGGACTCCGACGCCGAGAAGGACGTCAAGCGCAACGCGCAGCTGCGGTGGCCCCAGGTGGAGTTCCGCACCGTGCACACGGCGGTGCAGGGCGAACGGACCGTGGGCGAGGTCACGGCGGCGATCCTCGAGCTCGACGCCGACCCCGAGGTCGACGTCATCATCATCGCCCGTGGCGGCGGCGACTTCCAGAACCTGCTCGGCTTCAGCGACGAAGGGCTCGTCCGTGCCGCGGCCGCTGCGTCGACCCCGATCGTCTCGGCGATCGGGCACGAAGCCGACCGCCCGATCCTCGACGAGGTCGCCGACCTGCGCGCCTCGACCCCCACGGACGCCGCCAAGCGGGTCGTGCCCGACGTCGCCGAGGAGCTCGCCAACGTCCGGGCGGCCCGCGCCCGGCTCGGGCTCCGGCTCTCGCACACGCTGTCGGTCGAGGCCGACCGGCTCGCCGCGCTGCGGTCGCGCCCGGCTCTGGCGTCGACCGCGTGGCTCGTCGACACCCGTGCGGAGGAGGTCGCCCGCGACCTGTCCCGTGCCCGCGAACTGCTCGACCGCCGGCTCGAGCGCGGGCACTCCGAGGTCGGGCACCTGACCGCTCGGCTCCGGGCACTCTCACCGCGCGACACCCTGCGCCGCGGGTACGCCATCGTGCAGCGGGCCGACGGGGGCGTCGTCCGCGGCACGGACGACCTGTCCGGAGCGACGCCGGTGCACGTCACGCTCGGTGCCGGCACGGCCACGGGCACGCTCGAACCGGACGGCCCCGGCCCGGACGGCTCCTGACCACCACGGGTGTTCTCCACAGCCTGGGTCCGGGCGGCGGATCGTCGGTGGACGCTCGGTAGGATCGACCCGTGCCATCCCAGCAGGAACCCGAGCAGACCGACGTCCAGTCGCTGAGCTACGAAGCTGCCCGCGACGAACTCGTGCGCGTCGTGAGCGAGCTCGAACAGGGCTCCGCGACCCTCGAGCGTTCGCTGGCGCTCTGGGAGCGGGGCGAAGCCCTCGCCGCCCGGTGCGAAGAGTGGCTCGTCGGCGCCCGCGCACGGCTCGACGCGGCCCGTGCCGCCAGCGACGCCCAGGACGGCTCCGGGCGATGACCGACCCCAACGGCCGCCCGATCGTCGCCGAGCTCGGTCGCCCCGAGACGGCAGAGGAGACCTGGGCTCGCAAGGACGCCGCCCGGACCGCCCGCCGTCAGCACCAGACCGCGTTCAACCTGGTCATCGCGCTCATCGCCTCGCTCGGCATCGTGCTGTTCCTGGTGGCGGTCGTCGTCCGGCCCGACACCACCGTGGACCGCACCGTCGACTACCAGCAGATCGCGGCGAAGGCGAACGTCGACGACGTCACCCTGGTCGCGCCGCCGCTGCCGGACGGCTACAGCGCCAACCGCGCGGACTTCGCGAGCAAGACCACCGACGGCGTGGACGTCTGGACCGTCGGCTTCGTGACGCCGGACAAGCAGTACCTCGGTGTGCAGCAGGGCATCGACGCCAACGCCTCGTGGGTGTCGAACCAGCTCGACCAGCGGCCGTCCACCGGTGACCGCACGATCGGTGACACGGAGTGGATCGTCTACGACCGCCGCGCCGAGGGCACCGACGCCGGCAACCACGCCTACTCACTCGTCACGACGTTCGGCAAGAACACGATCGTGCTCTCCGGAACCGCCGACGACAAGGCCTTCCGGACCGTCGCGACCGCCGTCTCCCGAGAACTGTCCGAGTAGACGACGGGCACCGCCCCGTCAGTCACCACCCCGTCCCACCCGAACCGAGGAGCCCCATGCCCGACCGCGCCGCCTCCACCCCGTCCGACGCCCTGCGCCTGCTCGTCGACGGCAACGCACGATTCGCCGCCGACAAGCGCCGGATGGGCCGCGTGGACCCGGACCGCCGCACCGAGCTCGAAGGATCGCAGTCGCCGTTCGCGACCGTCCTCGGCTGCTCGGACTCGCGGGTGCCGTTCGAGCACGTCTTCGACGCCGGCATCGGTGACCTGTTCGCCATCCGCAACGCCGGCCAGATCGTCGACGACGTCGTGCTCGGCTCGATCGAGTTCGCGGTCGTCGCCCTGGGCACGCCCCTGGTCGTCGTGCTCCGGCACACCCGGTGCGGTGCCGTCGCGGCAGCGCGCTCCGGTGAGCCCGTCCCCGCCCCGCATCTGCAGGCCCTCGTCGATGCGATCGCCCCGAGCGTCGAGAAGGTCCGGCTCACCGACGCCGAGCTCCCGCAGGAAGCCGTCGGCGCCGCACACCTCGAAGCCACCCTCCGCCAGGTGATCGAGCGCTCCGGCGCGGTCTCCGACGCCGTGGCCGAGGGTAGATTGGCGGTCGTCGGGGCGACGTACGACCTCGCCACCGGAGAAGTCACCATCGACACCGTCGTCGGCCAGGTCTGACCCACCCGACCCCGACGACCGCCCCGGCGACCCCGGGGCGCAGGCACGGGCCGGCGCGACCGCGACCGGCGAGCACCCCAGGAAGGACCACGACGACGTGACCGACACCACTGCGAACGACACCGCTGCGACCGAGTTCCGCATCGAGCACGACACGATGGGCGAGGTACGGGTGCCGAAGTCGGCGCTCTACCGTGCCCAGACCCAGCGCGCCGTCGAGAACTTCCCCATCTCGGGCACCGGGCTCGACTCGGCGCAGATCGTGGCGCTCGCACGGATCAAGCGTGCGGCGGCCGTCGTGAACGGTGCACTCGGCATCGTCGAACCCGCCGTCGCCGACGCCATCGCGGGCGCGGCCGACCTGATCATCGGGGGGCAGCACCACGACCAGTTCCCGGTCGACGTCTACCAGACCGGCAGCGGCACGTCGTCGAACATGAACATGAACGAGGTGCTCGCGACACTGGCGTCCGACATCGCGGGTTCGGCGGTGCACCCGAACGACCACGTCAACGCCTCGCAGTCGTCGAACGACGTCTTCCCCACCTCCGTGCACGTCGCCGTGACCGAGGCGCTCCTCCGCACCCTCGTGCCCGCCCTCGAGCACCTCGCCGAGTCCCTCGAAGCGAAGGCCACGCTCTGGGCCGACGCCGTGAAGTCCGGCCGGACGCACCTGATGGACGCCACGCCCGTCACCCTCGGGCAGGAGTTCGGCGGCTACGCACGCCAGATCCGCCTGGGCATCGAGCGTGTGCAGGCGACGCTGCCCCGCGTCGCAGAGGTCCCGCTCGGCGGCACCGCGGTCGGGACCGGTATCAACACCCCGAAGGGCTTCCCGCAGCGGGTCATCGCCCAGCTCGCGAGCGACACCGACCTGCCGATCACCGAGGCCGTCGACCACTTCGAGGCGCAGGGGGCGCGTGACGCCCTGGTCGAGGCCTCCGGTGCGCTCAAGGTGCTCGCCGTCAGCCTGACGAAGATCAACAACGACCTGCGCTGGATGGGCTCCGGTCCGAACACCGGCCTGGGCGAGCTGCACATCCCCGACCTGCAGCCCGGCTCCTCGATCATGCCCGGCAAGGTGAACCCGGTGATCCCCGAGGCCACCCTGATGGTCGGCGCCCGGGTCATCGGCAACGACGCCACCATCGCCTGGGCCGGTGCCTCGGGTGCGTTCGAGCTCAACGTCGCCATCCCGGTGATGGGCACGGCGCTGCTCGAGTCGATCCGGCTGCTGGCGAACAGCTCGCGGGTGCTCGCGGACAAGACCATCGACGGGCTGCAGGCGAACCTCGAGCGTGCTCGCGCGTTCGCGGAGTCCTCGCCGTCGATCGTCACCCCGCTCAACCGGGTCATCGGCTACGAGGCAGCGGCGAAGGTCGCGAAGTACGCCGTCGCCGAGGGCATCACCGTGCGCGACGCCGTCGTGGCCCTCGGCCACGTCGAGCGCGGCGACGTCACCGAGGCGCAGCTCGACGAGGCGCTCGACGTCCTGAGCATGACCCACCCGAACTAGCGGGACGCTCCTGACGCACCCCCACGACGGACGGGAGGCCCGGTGCCAGCTGGCACCGGGCCTCCCCTCAGTCAGGAGCCGGCTCGACCCGCCTCACGCCAGGTCCGGCGAGTCCAGCAGGTCGGTGACCAGGGCGGCGATCGCGGAGCGTTCGGAACGCGTCAGCGTGACGTGCGCGAACAGCGGGTGCCCCTTGAGCCGCTCGATGACCGACGCGATCCCGTCGTGCCGACCGACCCGCAGGTTGTCGCGCTGCGCGACGTCGTGGGTGAGCACCACCCGCGAGTTCTGACCGATGCGGGAGAGCATCGTGAGCAGCACGTTCCGTTCGAGCGACTGCGCCTCGTCGACGATCACGAAGGCGTCGTGCAGGGAGCGGCCGCGGATGTGCGTCAGGGGCAGCACCTCGATCAGGCCGCGCTCGACCACTTCGTCGAGCACGTTGTCCGACACCACCGAACCGAGGGTGTCGTAGACGGCCTGCGCCCACGGGTTCATCTTCTCGCCGGCATCGCCGGGCAGGAAGCCGAGGTCCTGCCCACCCACGGCGTACAGCGGTCGGAACACCATGATCTTCTTGTGCTGCTGCCGTTCGAGCACCGCCTCGAGTCCGGCGCACAGGGCGAGCGCCGACTTGCCGGTGCCGGCGCTGCCGCCGAGCGAGACGATGCCGATCTCGGAGTCGAGCAGGGCGTCGATGGCGAGCCGCTGCTCGGCCGAGCGTCCGCGGAGTCCGAAGACCTCGCGGTCGCCGCGCACCAGGGCGACGGCGCCGGCGACGTGCACACGACCGAGGGCCGATCCGCGCTCCGAGTGGATGACGACCCCGGTGTTCACCGGGACCCCGTCGAGCTTCGCGGAGCGGATCTCCTCCTTCTCGTACAGGTCGGACATCTGCTCGCCCGAGACCTGCAGGTCGGCGATGCCGGTGTAGCCCGAGTCGACGGCGAGTTCGGCGCGGTACTCCTCGGCCGCCATGCCGATCGACGACGCCTTGACCCGGAGCGGCAGGTCCTTCGACACGACGACGACGTCGAGTCCGTCGTTCTTCAGGTTCGACGCGACGGCGAGGATGCGCGAGTCGTTGTCGCCGAGCTGCAGGCCCGACGGCAGTACGGACTGGTTGGAGTGGTTCAGTTCGACGCGGAACGAGCCGCCGTCGCCGATCGCGATCGGGAAGTCGAGCCGCTCGTGCTCGATGCGCAGTTCGTCGAGCAGCCGGAGGGCCTGCCGGGCGAAGTACCCGATCTCCGGGTCGTTGCGCTTCGACTCGAGTTCGCTGACGACCACCACGGGCAGGACCACGGCGTGCTCGGCGAAGCGGAACAAGGCCCGCGGATCGCTGAGGAGCACCGATGTGTCGAGCACGTACGTGCGCTGGGCGACCGATGTGGACGAGTCCGCGGTGTGCTGCTGCTGTGCTCCGCGAGAGACGTTCTGAGAGGTCACGACCACTCCATCCCCGGGCCGCGACGGGCCCGGTCCTGTCCTCGAACGCGGCCACGGAGCGGGTCCCGAAGCACCGACTGTGGCCGCTTCGATCGGGCGCGGTGCCCGATGGGGACAACGTACGTCCGGCCCCCGACACCCCGCCAGCGACACGCGGTTTCCGGAGTTACGGTCGCGTGAACAACGCGAGCGTGGCTCGCGCAGCCTCGCGCGGCGGTGACGCCGAGTGGTCACGAACTGTCGGCTGCGGCCGCTCCGGCCGACAGGTGGTGACCCCTCGGCGGACGTGAGCGGGATGTGGTGACCGCTCGCCGGCCGCGGACGGGAGGCCCGTGGCGGCCTGGCACCGCGCCTCCAGTCCGTCCGCTGGTCGCGACTCGTCGCGGGTCGCCCCGACCGGCCACGAACTGTCGGGTGCGATGGTGCCAGCCGACAGGTGGTGACCACCCGGCGGACGTGAGCGGGGTGTCGTGACCGCTCGCCTGCCCCGGACGGGCGGCACGAGACGCTGCTACTGCATCGTGGCGTACGAGACGCAGGCGTCGCGGAACATGTCCAGGGTCTCGTCGGTGGTCGACGGGAACACGGACACCCGCGCGACCCCGAGCCGCGTGGTCGCGGTGACGCCGTGGTTGTGCATCGCGGCGGACAGAGCCGTCACGCGACCCTGCGTCGGCCGGAGCACGACGATGCCGGCGCGCTCGGCCGGGTCGCGGCTGGACTCGACCTCGAGCCCGAACTCGTCCGCGATCGCGAACACGCGCTCGACGCGGTCGGTGACACGCTCCTGCACGGCGGCGACGCCGACCGCGGTGAGGCGCTCGAGCGACACCGCGAGCCGGGCCTGCGCGACCGGGTCGATGCGGGACATCTGGAAGCCGGCGGCCCCCGGACGCACCGCCGGGACCTCGGTGGGCCAGCCGGAGGTGCCGTGCGGACCGGACAGTGCCGGACGGATCCGGTTCAGGGCGCGATCGCTGAACGCCACGAAGCCGGTGCCCCACCCGGCGTGCAGCCACTTCTGCCCGCCGGTGGCGACCACGTCGGCGACCTCGTACGGGGCGTCGACGACGCCGAAGCCCTGGATCGCGTCGACGATGAGCAGGCGGTCGCCGATGACCTCGCGGATGGCGGCGAGGTCGGTCAGGTAGCCGGTACGCCAGTCGACCAGGGACACCGCGACGGCGGTCACCTCGTCGGTCAGGCGCTCACGGATCAGCTCGGGGGTCACCCAGCCGGCACCCGACTCGATGACGACGGGCTGCACCCGTCCGCCGGTGGCCGAGGCCGCGCTGGCCAGCGCGAGCGGCAGCGACGGGTACTCGTCGGCGGACACGAGCACGCCACCGGTCAGGCCGAAGGCGGTGTGCAGCAGGCCCGGGGTCGTCGCGGCCTGCGAGACGACCTGGTCCTCGCGGCGGCCGACCAGGCGGGCGGCGACGGTGCGGACGCGGGCGTCCTGCTCGTCGAGGGTCTCCATCGCGCCGAAGCGCATGTGTGCCTGGATCGTGCCGAGCACACGCTGCTCCTCGAGCACGGCGGTCTGCACGGGGCCGAACGCAGCGTGGTCGAGGTAACCGGGGTCTTCGGAGAAGCCGGCGGCGTACTCGTCGATGTTCACAGGTGGTGCACCTTTCACAGGGTTGAACCCTGAGAGCCTACTGGGACGCGGCTCCGCCGCCGAACCCGGTGCGGCAGGTGGCTGGTCGCTGGTGGTTCGGCAGCCGGCTGCGCCCGACCGTGCTCAGCCGCCGAACCGACGGGACCGGAGTCCGAAGTCGCGGACCGCCCGGAGGAAGTCGACCTCGCGCAGGTCCGGGTAGAACGCCTCGACGAAGTAGAACTCGCTGTGCGCGCTCTGCCACAGCATGAAGTCGGACAGCCGCTGCTCGCCCGAAGTCCGGATCACCAGGTCGGGGTCGGGCTGGCCCTGCGTGTACAGGTGGTCGCCGATGAGCTCCGGCGTCAGGACCTCTGCCAGGGTGTCGATGGTGCCGCCGCCGGCGCCGTGCGCCTGCACGATGCTGCGCATGGCGTCCGCGATCTCACGCCGACCGCCGTACCCGACGGCGAGGTTGACGTGCAGCCCCGTGCGTCCGGCGGTGCGCTGCTCGGCCCGTTCGAGCGCGGTCACCAGGTTGTCCGGCAGCCCCTCGTTCGAGCCGACGTGCTGCACGCGCCAGTCACGGTTGTCGGCCAGGACCCCGGCGAGGTCGGCGATGATCCCGACGAGTTCCTCGAGCTCTTCGCCGCCACGACCCGTCAGGTTGTCGGCGGACAGCAGGTAGAGCGTCACGACCTCGATGCCGAGGTCGTCGCACCACGTCAGGAACTCCGGGATCTTCGCGGCGCCGGCACGGTGACCGTGTGCGGCGGACTCGAGCCCGAGCTGCTTCGCCCAGCGGCGGTTGCCGTCCACGATCATGGCGACGTGCTTGGGCTTCGCTGCACCATCGAGCTGGCGGCGGACCCGGCGCTGGTAGGCGCGGTAGAGGATCCCTCGCCCTGTCCATCCCGCCGTCCCGGTCACGCACCGAGCGTAGTGCACCACCGACACACGCTCCCTGAGGCTCCCGCTCTCCGGACACGTGGCTGTCGTTCGGGGTCAGGCCCTATGGTCGGGATCATGCAGGACGAGCACGAGACCGGAACACTCCCCCACGTCCCGTTCACGGAAGAAGCGTCGGCGACCACGACCGCCGAACCCCGTCCGGCCTGGCGCGGCTGGATCCACCTCGGCGCGTTCCCGTTCGCGATCGCGATGGGGGTCGTCCTGATCACCCTCGCCGACAGCACCGCGGCGAAGGTCGGCAGCGCCGTGTTCATGGCGACGTCGTTGGCGATGTTCGGCGTCTCCGCGACCTACCACCGGTTCCCGTGGGGGCCGAAGGTGAAGGCCGTGCTGAAGCGCATCGACCACACCAACATCCTGCTGCTCATCGCCGGCACCTACACGCCCGTCGCGATCTGCGCCCTGCCGCACACGCTCATGGTCGTCGTGCTCTGGGTGATGTGGTCGGGCGCCGCGCTCGGCATCGCGTTCCGGGTGCTCTGGATCAACGCGCCCCGCTGGCTGTACGTGCCGATCTACCTGGTGCTCGGGTGCGCTGCCCTCGGGCTGCTGCCGCAGTTCTTCGCGGCGAGCGTCCCGATGACCGTGCTCATCCTGTCCGGTGGCGTCGCGTACATCATCGGCGCGCTGGTCTACGGCTTCAAGCGCCCGAACCCGGTGCCGACCCAGTTCGGGTTCCACGAGGTGTTCCACGCCCTGACCGTGGTGGCCTTCGGTGCGCAGTGGGTCGGCGTGCTCATCGTCGCGCTGGACCCGGTGCGCTGACCGTCGCACGTTCCTTCCCAGAACGGGTGCGATGCCTGGTGGTTCCGGGCGTCCTCACCAGGAACTTCTGACCAGGTACGCCCGGTTCAACCAGGTACGCCCGGTTCGACCCGGTACGCCTGGTTCCGGTC